>JBBKXR010000379.1:0-3007 GCA_037969585.1 Verrucomicrobiales bacterium | reverse complement strand
AAGGGCGGCAAAGGTGACCGCGCCGTGATGGCGGCGATGACCGAGGATCTCGACACCTGCGTGGGCGAACTGATGCGCAAGCTCGATGAACTCGGCATCGCTGACAACACCATCGTCATCTACACCTCCGATAATGGTGGCCGCACCGGCGTGCTCAACGGAGGCAAAGGCGATCTCGGCGAGGGCGGCCTGCGCGTGCCCATGATCGTGCGCGGCCCCGGCATCGAGGCGGGCACCTACTGCGATGAGCCGGTCATCAGCTACGACCTCACCGCCACCGCGGTCGATTTTGCGGCTCCCGGCTTCGTGCTGCCCAAAGGCAACGAAGGCGGCAGTTGGAAGCCCGTGCTGCTGGGCGCTGGCAACGGCACGGTGAAACGCCCGATCGAACGTTTCGTCTGGCACCAGGCGGTCGAGGTGGAGCATCCCCAGTCCGCGATTCGCCAGGGCGACTACAAGCTGATGTATTTTTGGGACACCAGGGAAGGCCAGCTCTTTGATCTGAAAAACGACATCGGCGAGACGCAAGACACCGCCAAAGACAAGCCGGAAATCGCGGCCGCGCTGCAGTCCGAACTGAAAGCTCACATTAAAGCCGGCCTCGGTGAAAACGCCTTCGCAGCGCTGGAGCGCGGTGAGTTTTCGAACCGCCGCCGCATGGACAAGGGCAAGGGAAAAGGCAAGGGCAAAGGAGAGGGCTAACAGCCTGTTAAATAAGCCCGGCACGCCGAGGGCAATATAGATTCTGACTGCTTAAGGGCACCTCCGGTAACCGGTTGATGGAGGACTGCTGTCATTTTTTCGTCAGGCAAGGCACGAGGAGGGAGGGGAGCGGGCTTCCCAACCGACGAGCAACGCCGCCAGACGGGAAAAGCTTCGTTGGCGGATCGATTCAAGGCGAGGCCGTCGTTTCCGATTTCGACATTTCCGAAGAGACCGGAGCGTTTCACAAAATGCTCGTAAAAGAATTCACCGGCATCGCAGCCAGTGGCGAATTGAGCATCGACTTCGATGCCGAAAAAGGCATCTACGCTAATATCCGCTATCGAGCTCATCGCAGAGGAATAGAGACACGGCGAAATCGAGTAGCGGCAAGGACTCGGGAAAGGGGCCGATTAGCAGCTTTTACCACTCTGATCGTTTTTCACCATCTCGACAACTGCACGAAAGTCCGCGTCGAGATCGTTGGGGTCGTTCAGAGGGCCGGGAAGATCGCTGTCGATGAACTTGAACATCCCGAGGATGCCTTGATCAAAGCGGAGCTTGAGCACGACGATGTCGCGGCCGTCTCCGACCGGACTGCGCTGAAGAAAGGTTCCGTCTTCCATGGCCTGACGATCCTCGGCTTGGTATTGCGCAATCGTTTCCGTGGTCGTGTCGGGCGGATTGACGAGATGGTAACGCCGGCGTTCGAGGACATCGTCCAGGGTCAGGCCGAAGGTCTCACAGAAGAACGGATTGGCGTAGACGATCGATTCCTCCAGATCGTGGTAGGCGGCCTGCCAGATGGCGAGTGACGCTTGTCGATCGAGGCAGGAGTGGACGGCGGCGATGGTTTCCATGGCTAATACCAAACAGGATTGATAAGCAGGGCCGGGACTGTCAACTTCGAGAAGATCTGATCAGCGAAGTATTCGCCGTTCACTAGTGTTCGGCCAAACCTAAATTTTCGGGATCAGGAAGTAGGATGGGATTCTATCCCGTCCCCGTTGCGTTGGCGAAGGAAGTCGGTGATAAAATGTATCGTGCTGCCACACTACCCACAGTTCTTCCACTTTCGATGTAAAAAAGTCTCGCACGCCGCTCTGGACGGCTTACAAAGCCATCCTACGAAAACTCTCCGCCGATGCCGGTTTTCGATCCGTCACGTTAGATCTGTTCGACCACTAGACTGTTTGCCGGCAAATAGTCTATTCCTGCTTTCGATATGAAAATCCTCCGCTCCATCCGGTTCGTTCTATGCGTTTTCGTGTGCCTCTGCCTGGTCCCGGCACTGCCGTCGACCGCGACCGCCGCCGAAGACGGCGACGGCGACGGCGCCCGCATTGTCATCATGGCCGTCGAGGACCCGAACAACTACGACGCGGTGAATTCCATGCGCGACTTCGCGAACACCGAACTCCGTCCCCTCGGTCACCACGTCGACTTGCTCGAAGGTAACCAGACCTTGCCCACGGATTTTCCCGGGCTGCTCGAGGCCATGCCGAGCGCTGACCTGCTCATCGTCTTCGTCCGGCGGGCTACTTTGCCTATAGCGCAACTCGATGCCATCAGGAAACATCTGGACGCCGGCAAGCCGTTGCTGGGAATCCGCACCGCGAACCACGGCTTTGTTCCCTCGGCGTCTGCCCCGATCACCGATTCCCGGCTCGCCGCCTGGCCCGAATTCACCCCCGACGTCCTCGGCGGCCAGAACACCGGTTACCAAACCAAGGGCCTGCCCTATTCCGTCAGTCTGCATCCGCAGACATCGAAGAACAGCCCGCTGCTGGCCGGCGTGAAGCCTGAGCGGATTCGAGGTTACCAATCCCTTTACAAGGTTTTGCCGCTCGCCGAAGGCGTCACCCCATTGCTGCTCGGCACGGCGGCCGGACATCCTCCCGCGCAACCGATTGCCTGGACGCGCCGCCATGGCGAAAAACGGGCGCGCATTTTTTACACCAGTCTCGGCGCCCCGCAGGACATGCAGCTGGCGGATGTCCGCCGCCTGCTGGTCAACGCGGTCCACTGGACACTGGAGAGTGACGAAGCGGACGATTGATAAAAGAGCCGAGCCACTGCGAATCGAACGGGACCCGGGAAACTGGTATGAGTCAGGTGCGCAATCAACAAATTTGAAACGTCCCGCTCAACCTCTGACGTTCCGTTTTGCCGCGGGTGATGAATTTTTGAAACTAGTCGCCTGACCCCGGCCCCTTAAAACCGTGCCATTCTTGCCTGACCCCGTTTACGTTTACGCCTGCAATCCTGCCTGTGCTTCAGCCCTTATTCCAGAGCATTTCCCACA
>JBBKXR010000378.1:0-3581 GCA_037969585.1 Verrucomicrobiales bacterium | reverse complement strand
ATGCTACCAAGATGCCGCCAGACAAGGATGGTGACTTCGCCAATTACTATCAGCTGACTTGGGATGGCTGGAATCGACTGGTCACGGTCAAGGACGGGAACAGCGCTGTTGTCGCCGACTACACCTACGACGGTCTCTACCGGCGAACCACCAAAACGGTCGGCGGCACGACCACGCACTACTATTACAACGACAAGTGGCGACCAGTGGAGGAACGGGAAGGAGCCGCTACTGACGCCAAGGTGCAGTATTTGTGGGGAGCAAGGTATCGCGACGACTTAGTTCGTCGAGATCGGGATATAGATGGGAACGGTACCCTCGACCAGAGTCACTACGTGACTCACGATTACTACAATCCGACTGCAATCTTGAAAGCCGCCGACGCTTCGGTGGAGGAGCGCTACGCCTACAGTGCTTTTGGCATCCGCAGGATTATGGCAGGCAATTTTGCGACACGTTCCACCAGCAGCTTCGCATGGGAGTTTGGGTTCCAGGGCCAGTTTGAGGATGCCGAGACGGGGTATTTGAATTACGGCTTTAGGTATTACACTCCGCAGCTGGGGAGGTTCATCAACCGGGATCCCATTGAGGAGCGGGGAGGAACAAACCTCTACGCGTTCGTGATGAACGGACCTCTGAACAACATTGATATCCTTGGTCTAGCCTGCGGAATAACTTTACGCCGATATCCCGGTGGAGCTGCCCATCAGTGGGTCAACGATGCAAACACAGGAGATAATCGCGGATTTTATCCATCGGACACTCGGCCAGGTAAAGAAGGTGAGTGGTTAGATGAGAACGACGTTACCGACAATACGCCTGGTCGTCCAGACCCTGATGATCCAGACAATTACTACGAATGGGAAACCGAAAAGAAGCGCACTGGTACGCTTCCCGATGGTACGAAGTGCTGTGATGCCACATGCGGACAAATTAGCTCGTGCGTAGGCGATCAAACGGAAAATTGCCCAGTGAACCCAGATTTTAGAGGACTAACCGGAAACTGTAGAAAACGCAGTAATCAAGCGATCGGTAAATGTTGCCTCAAGAAGGGGAAGCAAACTCATCGGCCACCTTCAGGAAAAGGTTCGGGTGGAAGGTCTTTAGATGATATTAAAGGAGGATCTGCAGAGGTAAGCGGGTGAGTAAGGTGAAACTGATATATACTGTTAAATGGATGTTCAAAATTGAACCCATACTCGGTATGATAATAATAAAAATAAATTACTCCGTGGTTTTCATACTGGTTTCCAGTCTATTCTTCACGGGGTGCGAATCTGGAAAGATGAAAAATGGAGGAATTGACGAATGGCGAAAGCTTGCCGGGGTGTCTGGCAAGTTGAGATTTATAGAAGAAACAAATGATACTATCCGGTTTGAAGCATACGCACCACAGAATCAAACAGGATCACTTTACAAATGGAGGAAGTTCGAAGTAGAAAAACGGGAGCTGACAGAAGATGAGCGCTCCAGAATTAGAACTCCGGGTTTAAGCTCCGAGGGAATGGGGTCAGGCGATAAAACAACAGGAATGGGAAAGGGGTCAGGTGAGCAGGAATAGGGGTCAGGTGAGCTATTAACAATTAACCTCACAACTAACTGTCTTCGTCCACGGCACGCTGGCGCAAACAACAACCCACCCTGGCCGTCCGGCAAACGACCGCAGCGTCACGTCGGCTGCTGATGACTGGCGCTTGCCGCCTGACGGCGGTATTCAAATGGTAGCCAGCCGCAGCCGTCGCGCCCCTGCTCGCGCGCCGTAATTCGGACCGCGCTCGCTAGGCTGCGAGGCCTGCGCCTTGCGGCTCGTTTGATTCGCTGCACTCACCCCTTCGAGGTAAGCGTCACGCGGAGCTCCCGTAGCTGATTTATCACATCGAGTCGTAACTGATCAGCTATGACTGATAGTGACGACGACCAACGAAACCAACTTCTCAAGATCGACGCACGGGGGCGAATCCGCTCTACTCCGCAGCAGCGTGACGCCGTGCTCGACGCCTACGAAGCCAGCGGATTGAGCGGCCCCGAGTTCTCCCGAGTTCACGGCATCAAATACCAGACCTTCGCGACCTGGCGACAGAAGCGGCGAGAGAGCCTTGAAGGCGACAACTCAAAGTCCGCGACAGCAAAGCAAACGGTCACGTTGTTGGAGGCAAGCATCGAAGAACAATCCGGCTGCCTGCGCATTGATCTTCCGGGAGGAGCTCGCATGGAGGTATGCGATCGGAATCAGACCCGACTCGCGGCGCAGCTGCTGGCAGAGTTCGCCAAAGCCCAAACGGGAGGTAAGCCATGCTGAGCTTTCCCGGTAGCCTCAAAATTTACGTCGCACTCGAACCCTGCGACATGCGCAAAAGCTTTAACGGACTCTACGCCGTGGCCGAAGAAAAACTCAAGGAGAACCCCCGGCAGGGAGCTCTGTTCGCGTTTATCAACAAGCGCCGCAACCGGCTCAAGCTGCTCTACTTCGACGGCACCGGCCTATGGGTTCTGGCCAAGAGACTTGAGCAAGGCACCTTCTCGTGGCCACAGCCGAGTCGATCCGATCAAAGCAAACTGACACTGACGCCCGAAGCCCTCGGCATGCTTACCGACGGCATCGACCTGCGCGATGGATGCCGACGTGCCTGGTATGATGGCGGGAAGTGAACCGGAAAAAATTAGATGACAACAAGCATGTTGTCGTTAGGCTAAGACCCATGACCGAACTGGAGCGATCTCAACAAAAAGAGATTGCCCAACTGCGCGAAGAAAACCGCATGCTACGCCAGAAGCTGGATCTGGTGATCCGGCAACTGTTCGGCAAGAAAAGCGAGCGCCTCGACCCCGCGCAGCTTGAGCTACTGCTCAGCGATCTCGCCGACGAGCCGGGAAAAGATGAAGCCTCCAGCACTCACGAAGAGTTGCTGGAGGCCGCGCCCGACAAGACACGCCGCAAGCGAAAGCCGAGCGAACGACGCGTGCGCGTTCCCGAACACCTGCCGGTAGTCGAGACTGTCATCGAACCCGACGCCGTCAAAGCCTGTCCCGAAGCGTGGCGGCGCATCGGCGAAGAGGTCAGCGTGCAACTCGACTACGAACCCGGACGCTTCCTGCAACTTCGCACCGTGCGCCCAAAGTATGTGCGCCACGCAGATCGTGGTACACCACCAGTGATCGCCGAACTACCGCCGAAACTGATCGAAGGAGGTATCGCCACAGCCGGCCTGCTGACTGAAATCGTAATCAATAAATACTGCGATCACCTGCCGCTCTATCGCCAGGAAAAGATCTTCGAGCAGCGCTACGACGTTTGGATACCCCGCCAAACCATGAGCCGCTGGATGGAAGTCGTCGCCGACTGGCTCAAGCCAATTTACCGAGTGATGTGCGACGAGCTGTTCACCGCCAACTGCATCCACGTCGACGAAACTCCCGTAAAGTTCCTACAACCCGGCAGCGGCAAAGCCCAACAAGGCTACTTGTGGGCCTACAAAGTCGTTGGCGGAGACACCCTGTTCGACTGGCACGACGGACGCAGCCACCACTGCCTCGAAACGATGGTGCCGACCGGCTACTGCGGAGTGCTGCAATGCGACGCC
>JBBKXR010000377.1:0-3240 GCA_037969585.1 Verrucomicrobiales bacterium | reverse complement strand
CTCGAAGTGCTCGACCCGCGTCAGAACGACACCTTCGTCGACCGGTATCTCGACGTACCTTTCGACCTCAGTCAGGTCATTTTCATCGCCACCGCTAACACCATCGATCCCGTGCCCGGACCGCTGCGCGACCGCATGGAAATCATCCATATCCCCGGCTATACCGAGGAGGAAAAACTGCACATCGCCGAGGACTATCTGGTCAAACGTCAGCTCAAGGAAAACGGCCTGAAACGCAAGCACTGTCGCTGGACCCGCGCCGCAATTCGCGAAATAATTGCCAACTACACCCGCGAGGCCGGGGTGCGCAATCTCGAGCGCGAGATCGGCAGTGTCTGCCGGGGCATCGCCGCGCGCGTTGCCGAGGACGACACTGTCGAAGTCAAAGTCACTCCCGAAGTGGTTGCCGAGATTTTAGGGGCGCCACGCTACAGCCGTGAGGATCGCGTTCAGACAGATGCGCCCGGCGTCGTCAACGGACTCGCCTACACGCCGGTTGGAGGCGAAGTGCTCAACATCGAAGCGATCCGTTATCCCGGCAGCGGCAAGGTGCAGCTGACTGGCCAGATCGGCGATGTCATGAAGGAATCCATGCAGGCCGCCTGGAGCCTGGTGCGCAACCGTGCCGCATCGCTTGGCGTCGATCGTGAGGAGTTGGAGAAATACGACATTCACGTGCACGTGCCCGCCGGAGCGATTCCCAAAGACGGCCCCTCGGCCGGCATCGCCATGTTCACCGCGCTCGCGTCGCTGGTGTCCGATCAGAAGGTCGACAGCCACGTCGCCATGACCGGCGAAGTCACCCTGCGCGGGCTGGTGTTGCCGATCGGTGGTCTAAAAGAAAAAGCCCTCGCCGCCGAAGCCGCGGGCATCAGGAAAGTGCTGATCCCCAGGCTTAACGCAAAAGACGTTCCCGAGATCCCCGAATCGGCGAGGAAGAAGTTGAAAATCGTGACGGTGGCGACAGTGGATGATGTGTTGAGGGAAGCGTTGGTGAAGTAGGGGAGGTGAGGAGTTAGGAGTTAGGATTTGGCGGTTCCGGAAGGGGCGCTATTTCGGTCAGATCTTCGAGTAGGCACGCACGATTTTACCATCGACGTTCGCCTTCGCATTCGTTTGCGATTTGCCCATTCGACCGGGGGCGGTCAGTAGCCAGGTTTTGAAGTCGGGGCCGGTGCAGAAAATGATTGCCATGGCCAGGGCTTGGCTCATCGCCAGCACCAGAACCTGAACTCCACCGCTGGGGAGAAAGCGAATCGCCACCAGGCTTGCCGGGGCGATGATAATGGCAGTCAAGGCCGGGAGCATCATTCGGTCATAGGCCGGAATCAATAGCGGACCGCTGCGCAGACGTCCCCACCAGCTAATCGGAGGCTGAAGGGCCCCACGGTAGTATTTCAGTTTGGACAGAGCCGTGATCACGACCAGGCACGTGAAAAACACCCCGCCGCCATCGGTGGTTGCTTCGTCCCGATATTGAAGTGCAACGACGCACGCGGAAACAATGCCGAAGACGATGGCGATGATGAAGCCGCCACGCTTGCTGACCGTTTTGCCGATCAGCGCATCGACATCCGGCTGCAGCCAGACGCCGTGATGACAAGCCGGGCGCGGTTCTGCCGTCCATGGCTCCAACTGTGCGTGCGCTGCGTCGAGCAGACGGAACAAGTGGCGATGCAGAAAATACACCGACACCGCAAGGCATCCAAAAGCCCATGGCAAAGGCCACGGGACGAAAAAAGATGACAGGGCAGTTGTCGGCAACAGGCCGATCCAGCCGCCTGACGATTCCCTCAGGGGCTGTCCGATGGCCAGATGCTTGAATGCGATAAAGACGGCGACTGCCAGCCATCCGCTGCCGAACCCGATCGCTGGCAGGAGCGGTGAAAGCCCGAATGCCAGCGTGCCGGCAGCACTGCTGATCAGTATCGAAATCCACAGCCATCGCGACGGCAACAAGCCGCCTTTGGGCAGAGTTTTGCCTGGTTTCCACGGGCTCGCCTTCAGCCATTTGAGGTAAGCTGATTCTGAAAAAGGCCAGGCGAAGAATAACTGGAACAAGCCGACGCCTGCCCAGCTACCTACAAAAAAGATCTGGTCGATGCCGGAAAATGTATCAAACAGATCTCGCGGGGAATTCAGGTCACTGAACTTCGACAATCCGACGATGCACAGCAGGATACCGCGAAGTAACAGGGGCGGAATCGCCGGCAGCAGAGCCAGACCAAGGGCAGAGGTAATTTTTTTGCGTAAGGTCATCGATGGTTCACCTCCAGATAATCGGTTAGGCGTTCATCGCCACCCGGATCGATAAAATGTTCGAGCACTGAATCAAGCGGTGCATCATTTGCCTTTCCGGCCTGACTGCGCAGCTCGTCCAAGGTGCCGCAGGTGATCACTTCACCCTCGCCCATGACCAGGATGCGATCTGCGATCGCCTCCGCGATCGACGCGATTTGGGTAGCCATGACTACGGTGACGTCATCGCGACGACGCAGCACGGCGAGCACTTCCTTGAGCGCACGAATGCCGGACGGGTCGAGACCGCCAGTGAATGGTTCGTCGAGTAGCAGCACTTTGGCATCGGTGATCAGTGTCGCGGCGAGGGCGATTTTTTTCTTTTGACCGTTGGAGTAGCCGGCGGTGGGTTCGTCGGCTTTGTCTTCCAGATGAAACAACCGCAAAACGCGATCGATGTTGTCGATTAGTTGCCGTTCGGGGCGTTCCCAAATACGACCAGTGGCGAGCAGCAGTTCGCGGCCACTGACGTTGTTTGGCAGCCAGGGGTGATCGGGCAGATAGGCGCACATCTTGCGTAGCGCTATTTCGTCATCGACGGAGCCGCGCCGGACCTTGCCGTCGATGGTCACGTCGCCTTCGAGTGGCGATAGCGTTCCCGCCAAAATAGACAGCAGCGTACTTTTGCCCATGCCGTTCGGTCCCATGACCGCCAGCAGTTCACCGGGGCGAACCGAAAAACTTACGTCGCGCAGCACCGGCCGGCCACTGTAGTGATGAAAGAGGTGGCTGGCGTGAATCATGTTGGAAGCATGCCTTGGTGCGGGCATTATAGCGATTACAAGCGCAGCGTTCGTTTGTAGCCGCCTCTCGTCAGTAGGTGGGCCTTGCGTTGGCGGGGGAAATCGACCGTCGGCACAACCCACAGCCCTAGGCCTGACGGACCGCGGCTAAGACGACATCCGTGCTTGAATGGGCCATGTTTTCCGGTCAGCTTTCGGC
>JBBKXR010000376.1:0-34878 GCA_037969585.1 Verrucomicrobiales bacterium | reverse complement strand
GGTTACCTTTAACGGGTAGTCAGCTTCGATGGCTTTTTTGTGCCCTGTCCGCTCGAAATCTCAGGGTGTCGCCTGCCCCTGGCGCGTGCCGCAGTCAGCGCTGAAAGGCCTTCCTGATCATCGCTTGCGAAATCGATCGCCAACCTTGATCAGGCCAGTGCGTTGCCCGCGTTGAAATGGCAGAATCTACGACATGATGACTCGTGTCTGGTCTCTTTCCATCGCAGCTTTGCTCACCGCAGCACCGGCTTTCGCTGAACCCTTTCTGGTCGAAAACGGCGAACCCCGGGCGGAGATTATCATCGCCGAATCCCCGCAGCGCGGCACCCGACTGGCGGCTCAGGAACTGCAGGCCTACCTCGAAAAAATCTCCGGTGCGAAGCTCAGTATCGCCGATCAACCGAGCGCCGCTGTGCCGGTGAAAATTTACATCGGCGAAAGCGCGCACACCGAAAAGCTCGGCATCACCGCCAAGGGCCTCGGTGACGGAGCTTACCGGATCGTCTCCGGCGACGACTGGATGGCGTTCATCGGCAACGACACCGACTTCGTTCCCACCGAGCCTTGGCCGCGCAACAATACCGACATCGCCTCCGGCAAAATGCAAGCCGCCTGGGACGCCATCACCGGCAAACAATGGGGCTACACGCACAGTCAGATGCATAAGCACTACAGTGGATCGAACACTCGGTTCGGCACCGCGGAAGAAGAGATTTTCGACAAGAACGGTCAGGTCAATATGTGGACCTATGACGAGCGAGGATCGTTCAATGCCGTCTGCGCATTCCTGCGCGACCTCGGCGTGCGTTGGTACATGCCCGGCGATATCGGCGAAGTAGTACCAAAAAAAAAATCGATCTCTCTGCCGAAAATTGATCGCACCGTACATCCGGATTTCCCGATGCGAATCCTCAACTTCCGCGCCAGCGTCTACGGTCACGACGCGATGATGTGGGGCTTTCGTCTCGGCGTGCGGCAGCCCTGGGGACGACAGGCGGCCCATGGTCTCGATCACATGACCCATAACGAACAGACGCTGACCAATCATCCCGACTGGTTCGCGCTCTACGGCGGCAAACGTCACAATCAACCCGGCCAACGACTCAACCAGCTGTGCTACTCGAACGAGGAGTTGTTCAACGAAGCCGTCGAGTTCGCGCGAGCGCAATTCGATCACTACGACATGGACGTGGTCTCGATCATGCCGCCCGATGGCTACACCGCTATCTGCCAGTGCCAGCTATGCGAAGGCAAGGACCAGCCCGAGCGAGGCAATCGCGGCGCGCTGTCCAACTATGTCTGGGACTTCGTCAATCGAGTTGCCAAAGAGATCGGCAAAACTCATCCCGGCAAACTCATTTCCAACTGCGCCTACGGCATTTACACCGACCCGCCGACCAACATCGCCAAGCTCGAGCCCAATGTGCAGGTCATCATCGTCGGTGGCCGCCGACCAACCAACGAAGATCGCGAAGCCCTGCGCCAGCTGCGCGCTGGATGGGCGACAAAGACCGATCGGCCGGTGGAAATTTTCGAAAACTACCCCTTTACCGCGCGCGGCTTCTACCTGCCCGCTTACATCCCCCGCGTCCTCGGCGAGAGCATCAACGAAACCAAAGGCAGCTCCCGCGGCGAAGACATCTGGATAAGCATGGACTTCAGCGACAAGGCGATCGGCTACAACCACTTCCTGCTCTACTTCACTGCACGCATGTACTGGGGCGGCAAAGACCAGGACGCTTCGGCGATGTTCAATGAATACTGCGAGCTTTTTTACGGACCAGTCGCCGACGAAATGCGCCAATTCTTCAGCTACAGCGAAGACAACTGGCGCGACATGGAAAGCGACGCTGACAAGGCCACTCACGCGCTCGAACTTTTCGCTGCGGCAAAATCAAAAGCCACACCCGACTCCATTTTCGCACAGCGCATCGCCCTCATCGACCGATACCTCGACGGCCTGCGCAGCAAGAGCGAACTGCTTTCGCAAAAGCGCGGCCCGGTTCCCAATCTCCGTCTGGTCGGCAGCGAGGAACTCGAGGCCATCGTCATCGACGGCAAACTCGACGATAAGGCCTGGCGCGATATCGCCGTCGCCTCAACCGGCACCATGCGCGAACTGCAAACCGGTCGCCTGCCGGTTTACGACACCTCAATCAAAGCCGCCTGGCAGCGGGGCAGCCTGCATTTAGCCATCCGCTGCGAGGAACAGCCGGGCAACAAGCCTAACATTGCCACCACAAAAAACGGTGATCAGGCCATCTGGTATGGTGATGTTGTCGAAATTCTGCTCGATACCGACGCGCACAGCTACTACCAGATCGCCATCAATCCCTCCGGCGCTCTGGTCGACATTGATCGCGGCACGGAGAAGAACAACTGGACCAGCTGGGCTTCGCAGGCCGAAGTCGCTACCCACATCGCCGACGACCACTGGACCGTCGAGATCCGTATCCCGATCACTCAGGACGAAAACGATCCGCTGCATCAGGTCATCGGCCGCCAGCCGACCAAGAGTCTGCCGTGGCACATCAATGTGTGCCGACAACGCATTCGCGACGACGGCTCCGAGCTTTCCGCTTTTTCCCCGACCGGCACTGCCGGCTTTCACGAGCCGATGAAGTTCGCCCACTTCTACGGCGGCCTGTCATACCAGTTCCCGGCTGACCCGGACGTCCACGATTACCTGATCGACAGCCGCGCAGCATCGCAACTGATGCGTTCTCGAAAATATCAGGACGCCGACAACGCTTACGCAGCACTCGCCGCAATGGACGGCATCACCGATTTCCAAAAATCCGATGCCTTGAGTTTCGCCGCTGCCTGCGCGCGCTACGCGAACGATTTTGAGCGCGCCGCTGAAATCGCCACTCAGATCCCACTCGAGTCAGTCGCCAAAACGGCACAGATGGAAGACCTGTTTGCGCAGCGCGAGTGGCAAGCGGTTATCGACCAATTCGGCGACGAAGATTTCACGACCTGGCCCTTCTGGCAACGTGGTGCCGGCGCCTACCTTCGCGGCCGGGCTCAGTTCATCGCCAAAAACGGTGCCGCCGCGGAAGCCGACTTCCAGACGGCCCTGGAGTACACGCCGGACCCACACATTCGCACCGGCATTCTGGTCACCATGGGCAACAATCGCGAAGTGCTGTTGAACGATGACAGCGGCGCACTCGAAGCCTACCGCCAGATCTATGAACCTTTAAAACAAATCGGCGGCGCCGACCAATACCGTGCGACCCTCGCCGCCGCCGCCATTCTCACCCGCCTGAAAAAATACGACGATGCACTGGCCACCATCGATCGTATCGCCGTCGAAACACAAAAAGGCCATTGGCGTCACGCCACCCTGATCGCGCGCGGCGACACCCTCGCCGCTGCGGGAAAGACCGACCAAGCGCGCAGGTCCTATCAACAGGTCGCCGATGACGAATCGGCATCGAAGGCGCAGCGTGAATCGGCGACGGCGGAGCTGGCAAAATTAAATCCACGCTGAGCGCTTCACTCCCCCCCACTTTACCGCCGCCCCGACAGCGACCGGTCGACCTTTTCATTGTAGATCCTGCGGCGTTCATCCATGCCGAGGCCTTTGTTGCGCAACTCGATCATATCGCGGTTGATCGACTCGCGTTGATCGGCATTTAACTTGGAAAGTTTTTTCACCAATTCGGACGGCGGCTGCCGCGGATACCCATCCGATGAAAAGCCTTCTTTGTAGTTCACTGCAGCTTTCTTCGCCTCTTTCATTTGATCCGAATTTAGATGACCCGATGCGGAGTCGCTGCCGCCTCCACCGGGACTTCGCCGTGTGACTTTTTCCGACAGTTTTTCGTAGCGAATAGACAGCACTTCACCACCCGCTATCTGGATCTTGGCGGTCAGCGATTCAAGATCGCTTTCGTCGCCGCGGACATCGACCAGTTGCCAGCCTTCGGGATTAGCCGATCGAGAAACCAAATGCGATTCACGACTCTCGGTGTCAAACAACGTCGCGAAGGTCTCGTTGTGAATGCGGGCGAGTCCGGTCAGAACGATCGAATCCGAGAGACCGACGGATCGAAGAAACGGCGAATGAGATTTCAGCGCGTCAAAGTGCTCGGCGGTCACCGCTTCGGGAAGGCCTTGAGTTGCCGCGCTGTCTGACGAGGGCAGATCCGCCGGCAGGATTGCGTCGCCGGCAATGGTCACTGAAGGCAACCAGACCACCAGCAGCAAGGTTTGCCAAACTCGATGGCGAGTTGACCTGCAATTCCTTAGCGCATGCGCAGCACGTCGGAAACTCACGGACATCATAACAACGGACAAACGGCGGCATTCATTCCCCGGTTGAAACTGAAAGGGAAACACAAGACTTCAATATTCGTTCCGTTTTCGCCATATCTCTATCAGCGTGAACGCGCCAGTGCCCGCTCCTCAGACGGTGGCTTCCCCTCCCCAATCTTAACGTCCTGATCGATTACGCCGCCGCAATGTATGCGCGGGTTTTGCCTCGCAGGACACCACTAAGTGCTGTCACCCGAATGGGACTGACCTACGCTCCCCGGACTTAGAAGGATTCTGCGATCCTTAGGTATACTAACACGCTGAGATTTGCGTATCTGCCTCTTCCAAATTCCGTTTCGCTTAAATACGCGATTCTCAACGCTATGAGATCGTAAGTCCGACAGGCTCTTAAGCGTTGGATCGGGATTTCCCCCGGGTGCGGCCCCTCGCGGTAAATCGACCGATGTTGAGGCATCTAGCTGCAACGTTTCGGCCTTCATCCCTTCGACTCCCGGTCCGTGGCGAAGGTATGAATCGAGAATATAGTTAACAGGTGAACTGGGACGATATGCCCTGAAAAACCGGGTCAACTATGGAACTCCGACAACGATTCGTAAGCCTCGGAGATCACGAGCATTTCACGATCGAGGTGCTGTGCGTGTGCGAGTAGTTTTCGATCTCGCGCCAGGCCGGTCGCAAGTAGATCGCGCTCACAAACGGACAATCCCGCCTCGCGTAACTATGACAAACCGTCCATAATCTATCTGTTCCAGAGAAAATTTGCTCGCCCATGCCTACTGGATAGCGACCATTGCTTCTACCGATCCGACCGTGAAATCCCATCCAGCTGACGATCCGAAACCGCCGGACTCTCCTCACTCCGGATTGCCGCCGCTAGTGCGCACCGCGCTCCTGCCATTTCTGACCGGATCCGATCTCGCCCGCAGGCGACTGCCATGGATGGAGGCACGAAGCGCAAGCGGAGGACCGGCAGCGGAGTCGCCCCTCATCTGGATCACCGCCTGCTGCCACGGCGACGAGGTCGGAGGGATGGTGGTAATTCAGGAACTGTTCAAAGCCCTGCGCACCCACCCCCTGCGTTGCGGTACGGTGCGCGCTTTTCCGCTAATGAATCCAATCGGCTTTGACCAGTGCTCCCGGCTGCTACCAGCCAGCGGCGAAGACTTGAACCGCTCGTTCCCCGGTGACCCGGCCGGCAGCCCTGCCCAGCGAATCGCCCACTTCCTTTTCGAGCAGATCACCAAGCCGGTCCCGGACCTCGTCCTCGATCTACACAACGACTGGATCCGTTCGATCCCTTACAGCGTCATCGATGCTGGCGGCGACGAGATCGATAAGAGGCTACGCGAAGCCACGATCGCCTACGCGGGCACCCTCGAGTTTCCGATCGTCGGCGAATCGGAGATGGTTGCCGGATCGTTGTCCCACAGCCTGCTCTCGCGCGGCATTCCGGCGGTGACCCTGGAACTCGGGGAGTCCCATGTCGTCAACGAAGCCAACGTCGCGCTGGCGGCGGGGGCAATCTGGTCCGCGCTCGCCAGCCTGGCCATGGTCGATCCGACCGGGCCATTTCCCCCTCCACCCCCTCTTCCGCTCCCTGTTTCGCCCGGAGAACTATTGCGATACACCGACCGCCCACTGGCCACAAAGTCAGGCATCGCCCGCTTCCTCTGCCAACCGGGGCAGTCTGTGGAATGCCACCAACCGCTGGTGCGGGTCGTTAATGCCTTCGGGCGCGTCCAGGAAACCCTGCGTGCTCCCTCCGCAGCACTGGTGCTTGGCCACGCCGACTCGTCGGTCGTCTTTCCGGGAACGCCGCTGGTCGCTCTGGCGGTAAACTGGTGAACGATCGATTTCCATTTGCAGAGTCGCCCGCCGGACGTAGCCTGCGCACCGCATCTGGGATGCGCAACCATGACGAACTACTCCCGCCTGCGGCGGCCATCCGACTCCAACGCCAGCTCACCGATCCACCCGCAGTCCGCCGCACCCTGCACGAATTTCCACGCCCTCGACCAGACACCAGTGCAAGCCTTGAGTTCCACGAAATGAGTGACTCCGCAGCGAACGAAAATGTGAAGCCTAAGCGGCCGTCCATTCCCAAGGCCAAAAGCCAGACAGCCACCCTGGGACCGGTCTCGAACCTCGAGAGCTACGTCAAGGCCGACTGGTGGCGACACCTGTTCAATGCCAATTACCTGCGCACCGACGGCGACGTCGTCGGCGACGCCGACATCACCGCCCGCGAGGTCGACCTGTTCCTCGATGTCATCCGCCCGCAGCCGCGGGGAGCAATCCTCGACCTCTGCTGTGGGCAGGGGCGCCACGTGCTCGAGTTTGCGCGACGCGGGTTCAGCAACGTCTGCGGCCTCGACCGCTCGCACTACCTCATCCGCCGCGCGCGCTCAGTGCGCAAGACTGAGGGACTCACGGCGAACTTCCGCGAAGGCGACGCGCGCCACCTCCCGTTCGCCTCAGATACCTTCGACCACGTGCTCATAGCGGGCAACAGCTTCGGTTATTTTGAGACCTCCGCGGACGACCTCTGTGTTCTCGACGAGGTCCAGCGAGTGCTTAAAAATGGCGGCACTCTCATGATCGACA
Source organism: Verrucomicrobiales bacterium (assembly GCA_037969585.1). Lineage (GTDB taxonomy): Bacteria > Verrucomicrobiota > Verrucomicrobiia > Verrucomicrobiales > DEV007 > JBBKXR01. The sequence continues at coordinate 27,990 of JBBKXR010000376.1, read as the reverse complement.
TCACCGACGGCGATCACATGCGCGCCAGCTTCGACCCACGCAGTTGGGAGTGGATCGACCGCAATTATTTCGTCTGCCGCGAGCGCTCGCTGTCCTCCGACGGCGACCGCCTGATTTCCCGCGAGGTCATCACCCACACCCGGAAGGGCGTCGTGGCTGACCAGTTTTACGCCGAGCGCCTCTACTCGCCCGAGACCATCCGCGGACTGCTGACCACTGCTGGATTCAGCGATGTCGAAGTGCGCGGCCAGATCACTGGCGACTCGACGCGCAACCAGGATCTCGGCATGATGGGCCAGCGCCTGCTGATCACCACGCGAATCGAGAAGCAGCCGGCTATGGTCGTCCGTCAGGCGGTGCGGCGCGTCACGGTCGTTATGGGCGATCCCACGCTCGGCGACGAGATCAAGCCGGACGGCACGTTTAATGAAGATGATCACTTCACGATCTCCAAGCTCAAAGACGAGCTCGGCAGCCTCGGCGGCTACGAAATCAGCTACCTCAATTCGCATGCTTCACTGATTGGAGACCTAACGAGTCTGCGTGGAAATTGCGACCTTGTGTTCAACCTCTGCGACGAGGGGTTCGAGAACGACCCGACCAGGGAGCTGCACGTCGCCGCCCTGCTGGAGATGATCGGCATCCCCTACACCGGCGGCACGCCGCAGTGCCTCGCCTACTGCTACGACAAGTCGCTCGTGCGCGGCATCGCCTCGGAGATGGGGCTACCGGTGCCAAACGCGTTCATGGTCAAACCCGGCGACAGCGCCTTCGTTGATCTAGGCTTGCCTTTCCCGGTGATCGTCAAACCAAATTGCGGTGACTCAAGTTTCGGCATCACCGCCGAGAATGTCTGCCATAACCTGCAGCAGTTGGAGGCTGCCATTCTGCGCACCCACGAGAAGCTCGGCTACGACCGACCGGTCCTCGTCGAGGAACTGCTCACCGGAAAAGACATCACCGTCGGCATCATCGGCAACCCGCCCGGAGATTATATCGCGCTGCCGATCATTGAAGAGGACTACTCGTGCCTACCCGACGGGCTGCCCCACATCTGCGGTTATGAGGCCAAGTGGGATCCTACCTCACCTTACTGGCAGATCAAATCGCGACCCGCCGAGCTTCCGGAAGCCACCGAACAGTTCCTCCACGCGTCGTGTATCCAGCTGTTCGAGCGGCTTGGCTGCCGCGACTACGCACGCTTCGACTGGCGACTCGACGCCAACGGCACCCCGCGCCTACTCGAGGCGAACCCCAACCCAGGTTGGTGCTGGGACGGCCACCTCGCCAAGGCCGCCGCCCAGGACGACACTTCGTATGGCAGAATGTTAGAGATGATCCTCAACGCCGCGACCAGACGCACAGCCTAGATCCGGGCGCCAACGCGGTTCTTCATCGGGATACCCATTCCAGGCCCGACAAAACCCGGCGAGCTTCACCTCTGATCGTCGGGCCTGGCCGAGGCAAACCCAACCGCCACCAAGATGGTCACCAGGGCGCCGCAGGCGACGCGCCAGGGGAAGGCCAGCACCAGCGGGTCGTCTACTCCGGCCGCGCTCTGGAGCGATGCGCTGCTGAAGAATACCACCGCCACGAAACCGAGCGTCATGGCGATAACATTGCCGCGATCATTGCCGCGTCGCGGGAAGAATATTCCCACCAGAAAAATGCCCAGCAGCGATCCGAAGGTGAAACCCAGGATCCCCAGGACCAAGGGAATGATCTGGGTCTCGGGGTGATAGGTGACATAGTAGGAGGTGACCACCCCGACGATGATGATCAGCACCGCAAATCCAAAGGTACTGCGGCGCAGGATCGCCACCTTCCCCGACTCCTCGAGATTTTCGCCCGCCCGATCGAATATGAAATCGCGCGAGAAACTGGTCGCCAGGGCGTTCAGCGCGGTGCTGAGGGATCCCATCGCGGTGGCCATAATGCCCGCCACGACCAGCCCCCGTAAGCCCGCCGGCATCTGGGTTAGGATGAAGTGGGGAAACACGTTTCTCGTCTCCAGGGTTCCGTCCGCAGATCGCGGCAATCCCGGATCGGGGTGGTGCTGATAGAAGGCGAACAGGAGGATGCCGACCAGGATAAAGGCACTGACGATTGGCAGGTCGACCACTCCGCTGAGCATGGTCGCCACGGCGCTTTGCCTGCGGTTCTTGGCGGTCAGCATTCGCTGCACCGTGTCCTGATCGATGCCGTGGGTGGCCATGGTCAGGATGGTGATGCCGATCAGAGCGGTCCAGAGGGTGTATTCTGCGGTGAGCACATTGCGCAGCCAGGGACCGAAGCCCGGTTCGACTGGCGCGGCGAAATCGAAAAACACCGGTGGTTCGATCACCTGCTTGACCGATTCCCAGCCCCCCGGGATCTCGCCGACGAGGAAGTGGATGGTGAAACCCAGTGCCGCCACCAGCACCGAGACCTGAATGAAGTCCGTCCAGATGACCGCGCGGATGCCCCCGACCATAGTGTAGACCGCGGTCAACAGGCTGATCACCGTCAGGGCCACGGCGAAGATCAGGAATTGCTGGGATGGCGCGACCGGTCCCGACCACAACTGCCAGCCGAGCACGATCACGATCGCGGCGACGTAGAGCCGGGTGCCAATGGCCAGCACCCGGGTGACGATGAAGGTAGCCGAGGCGAACCGCCGCGTCAGGCGGCCGAAGCGGGTTTCGAGGTACTCATAAAGCGAGATCACGCCGTGTTCATAGAACAGGGGAATGAACAGAAAGCTGACGATAATCCGGGCGATAATGGTGCCGATGGCGAATTGGGCATAGGCCCAGTTGCGGTGGCTGAATCCCGATTCCGGCGCACCGAGAAAGGTGGCGGCGCTTATCTCGGCGGCGAGAATCGACGCCAGCACCGCCCACCAGGCGATCTGCCGATCACCCAGAGTATAGGCCTCCACGCTCTGGCTGCGCTTCCGCTGCGCGAGACCGATGCCGACAATGAGGGCGAAATACGCCAGCACCACGACGCCGTCGATGACGAGTTTATTCACGACGAACGGTTCGCTTTGGAGAATCGGCGGGCCACAAGGGAGGCCATCACCGACAATGCCAGCAGGGACAGGATCACGATCATCGAGATCTCCCGCGGAATATGGAAGTAGTGCGAACCGAGCATCTTGACGCCAATGAAACTCAGGATCAGGGACAGCCCGATCTTGAGAAAGGCAAAGCTCTTCATCAACCGCGCCAACAGGAAGTACAGGGAACGCAGCCCGAGGATGGCGCAGATGTTGGAGGTGTAGACGAGGAAGGACTCGGTGGTGATCCCGAACACCGCCGGGATCGAGTCAACTGCGAACACCAGATCGGTGATCTCGACGACGACCAGCACCAGCGCCAACGGGGTGAGCAGGAGCCGCCCACCCTGGCGGACCGTGAACCGGGCGCCGTTGTAATGGTCGCTCACGGGAAAGAATCGACGGAAGATCCGCACCAACACGCTCTTCTCCGGATCGACCCCTTCGTCCTTGCCGAACGCCATCCGGATTCCGGTGAAGAGCAGGAACGCCCCGAACACGTAGATGACCCAGTGAAAGCGCTCGATCAGTGCCACCCCGGCGGCGATCATCGTCGCACGCATTATGATGGCGCCGAGCACGCCCCAGAAAAGCACCCGGTGCTGGCTTTCCGGCGGCACTTTAAAGTGGCTGAACAGCAGCACGAAGATGAAAATATTGTCGATGCTGAGGAGGTATTCGATGGCATAACAAAACAGGAAAGTGGTGGCATCGTCACCGCCCCGGCTCAGCCCGATCCAAGCGGCAAACCCCATCGCCAGAGCGCCCCAGAAGCCCACGGTGAGCGCGGCCTCGCCCGCCTTCACCTCGTGCGCATTGCGGTTGAGGACCAGCAAGTCGATCGCCAGCAGCACCAGCACGACCGCATTGAAAATCCAGAACCAGGTCTCAGTGATCATGCAGTTGTGTCTTTCAGAAGAGTGGGGCCGTCCGCGGTGTCAGTTGTGTTGGCGACCGGATTTCCCGGTCCATTTCAACATCAGGAAATATAGCAAGGCGAGGATGGCAATCGCCGCCACCAGAGTGAGCGATTCGTGCTTGATGGCGTGGACCAACTCATCGGGATTCTTCATCAGGTCCGGGTTGCGCTCTGCCAGTCCCCACCCGTACCAACTGAGAATGGCGCACCAGAGGAAGGCCCCGATGACCGTCATCAGGCTGAACATGCCGAAGGACATCTTGAGCAATCCTGCCGGGATCGAGATGAGGTGGCGCACCACCGGCAGCAGGCGCGCGAAGAAGATGCCTCCCGCCTCATAGCGATGAATGAAATGCTCGGCCCGCCGGAGCTTGGCCTCAGTGATGAAAAGGTAGCGGCCCCACTTGGTGATGAACACATTCCCCAGGCCTCGAGCCACCCAATAGGTCACCGAGGAACCCAGCCACGAGCCGAAGGTGCCCGCCATGATCACCCCCCAAATATTCATATGCCCCTGCGCGGCGAGGAAGGCGGCCGGCGGCATCACCACTTCGCTGGGGACGGGAAACACCGAACTTTCCATCGCCATCAGTAGGATCACCCCCCAGTAACCCCAATCGGAGACCCAATCGAACCAGGTGTGAAGGAGATCGTGAAGCATAGCAGGCTCGCTGACTGGCTTGCCACTCTCAGGAAAACAGAATCTCCGCGATCCGCGAGGAGGCGACTCCGTTTAACCTTGCTTCGTGAGTAAGACGTCGCATGACGCCTGGATGAGGGTGCTTCAATAAAAGAGCGCCGACAGGGGTAAGTGTCCCATCGGCGCCGACAAAACATCATTCTTTTTTTTGCGGAATCAACCGATCAGAATGACGGCGGCGAAGTTTCTATTTTCCCTTCCTTCCCGCTCCATGATGACGTGCACCAGCACCCTGAATCGCTTCGTAAAATTGATCATCGTCACGATTGGACGAAGCCGAACGATCAGATTTTGCCGACTGGCCCGATTCTGCAAAAAGACCGCGACCACCGTGATGCGGGCTTTCATAAAAAGCCGCCAGCCCTAAGAAGCAGATGGCGAAATAGCCCTTCGATACGGTGCGCGATCGCTTACCGGATCGCCGAACACGGCGCGCATGCGGCCTCCGGAAATTTTTATCGAGCCACTGAATTTCTATTGCTGAGAGATTTTCCGTCGCTAAACTTCGCGCCTTGAACAACAACTCATTGTCCAACACCGGGATGGGCACCACTCGCTGGCTTATCTGTATCATAGCGTCGATCGGCTTCGCCTTTGATATTTACGAGTTGTTAATGCTGCCGCTGATCATCAAGCCGGTGATCGCTTCACTTAGCGCGCCGCTGGTGCAGCAACTGATCGCCGGTGGCATGTCAGTTGCGGACGCCAACCAGCTGTGGGCTCCGGGTGGCGATATGTATGTGCAATGGGCACGGATACTGTTCTTTGTGCCTGCCCTTGCCGGCGGGGTGTTCGGGCTGCTCGGCGGCTATCTGACCGACCGCCTCGGTCGCCGTCGAGTGCTGACTTTCTCGATTTTGCTTTACGCATTCGCGGCCTTCGCCGCCGGAGCGTTCACCCATTCGCTACCCCAGTTGCTATTTTTCAGGTGCCTGGTTTTCATTGGTGTCTGTGTAGAGTTCGTCGCGGCAGTCGCCTGGCTGGCGGAAATTTTCACGGAACCCAGGCAGCGTGAGAAAGTTCTGGGCTACACGCAGGCCTTCTCCTCGATCGGCGGCCTGCTGGTTGCCGTGGCCAACTATATCGCCGCGACGCATGCCAACGGTTTTCCGAGCATTCACGGTGGCCATGAAGCCTGGCGCTATACGCTGATTTCGGGTGTTATTCCGGCCCTTCCACTGATCCTGATCCGCCCGTTTCTGCCGGAGTCGCCGGCGTGGGCAAAGAAGAAAGCATCGGGCCAGTTGCGCCGACCGAGCATTCGCGAGTTATTCAGCCCTGCGCTGGCGCGCACCACGGTGGTGTCGACGCTGATCTTTGCCGCCAGTTACGGCATTGCATTTGGCGCCATCCAGCAGCTACCTCAGATCCTCGCATGGCCGCGCGGACATGTGGAAATAAAGGCCTATGCGACCCAGGCAGAAGAGGCAGCCAGGGCCGCTGCGATCGAGGCCGCTGCCACGGCAGGGAAAGAACCGCCGTCCGCGCCGCTACTCATGAAAATCGGCAAGCAGGCGGCTGGCAATGCCAGCGACCAGATCACGTCGACGGTATCAAAATGGCAGGAAGTCGGCGGTCTCGTCGGGCGGGTGCTGTTCGCGATCCTCGCCATGGTGCTGGTCAGCCGCAGGGCGATGCTGCGAATTTTCCTGGTGCCGGCGATGCTGTTTGTGCCGCTGCTGTTCTGGTGGATTTCCGGTTCTTTAGAGACGCCCGGCAATCTTGGCTTGATAAAGTGGGGAATTTTTGTCGCCGGTCTGCTCACCGTGGCGCAGTTCAGCTTTTGGGGTAACTACATTCCGCTGGTCTTTCCCGTTCACTTGCGTGGCACCGGTGAAAGTTTTGCAGCCAACATCGGTGGCCGGGTGCTCGGCACGCTGGCAGCATTCATCACTCTGTCACTTTCCGCCGGTCAGCCGGTTGCCGCATTGGCCAAGTATGGCGCCATGGTTGCGGGCGTCTACGCGTTGGTGGGTGTCATATTGACCTTCTGGCTTCCGGAACCGTCCGCGGAGCCGCTCGAAGGTGACGAATAGAATAGCCTCTCATTGACGCCATGACTTCGACACCCGCGATCATCACTCACGGCCCCTGGTGGCGCTCGCTGACACCCTATCACTGGTTCGTCTTCGCCATGGCCGCGCTGGCGTGGATGTTCGACTGCCTCGATCAGCAGATCTTCATCCTGTTCCGTCAGACCGCGCTGCAGAATCTGATGCCGGGTGACACCGATCCGATCGTCATCAAGAAATTCGGTGGCTATGCGACCTCGATTTTTGTCGCCGGCTGGGCAACGGGTGGCCTGATTTTCGGCTCTTTGGGTGACAAGTTGGGCCGGGCGAAGATGCTGACCACGACAGTGTTGCTGTACTCGGTATTCACGGGGCTTTCGGCCTTTTCAAAAGGCTGGATTGATTTCGCGATCTATCGATTTATCACCGGTCTCGGCGTCGGCGGCGTGTTCGGGCTGGCAGTGGCCCTGGTGGCGGATTCGCTGCCGGATCATGCGCGGACCGGAGCTCTGGGTACGCTTCAAGCGCTTTCCGCAGTGGGCAATATCGCGGCCGGCCTGATCAGCATGTGGCTTGGTAAACTGGTTAGCTCCGGCGCCATCACGGCCGACGGCTCATGGAAGCTCGCGTTTCTGTTCGGTGCCATTCCTGCTTTTCTTTGTGTGTTCATCCAGTTTCGACTGAAAGAGCCGGAAAAATGGCTCAAAGCGCATGCGGACAGCAGGGTGTCGGGCAGGAAAATGGGCTCTTACGCGAGTCTGCTCGGCGAGGCTCGCTGGCGAAAGCCGGCGTTGCTGGGGATGATGCTGTGCATTTCCGGAGTCATCGGACTTTGGGGCATCGGCTTCTTTTCACCGGAACTTGTCGGCGACGTCATCTCCGCGTCGCTGCGCGACAAGGGGCTGCCCGCCGAAGAGATCGCCGGTAGCGCGGCCCACTGGAAGGGGGTCAACGGCATCGTGCAGAACAGCGGAGCGTTTCTCGGCATGATCGCATTCACCTGGTTTGCGCAGCGCGCCGGCAGGAAACCCGCGTTTGTACTTGGCTTCCTTGGCGCCCTGGTCGCGACCTGGTGTTACTTTGAGTATTTCAACGGGGTCCGGGACATCTGGATGAGCGGTGTGATGGGTTTTTTCCAACTCGCCCTGTTTGCCGGCTTTGCGATTTATCTGCCGGAACTGTTTCCGACCCGGTTGCGCAGCACAGGCACTAGTTTTTGCTACAATGTCGGACGCTTCCTGGCCGCGAGTGGGCCGTTTACGATGGGCTTGCTACAGGAATCACTGGCCAAGGGAGCGACCACGCCAGAGGAGAAACTGGTGGCGTTTCGGGCCGCGTGTCAGTGGATGAGCCTGATCTTTCTGGTCGGTCTGGTGGTGTTGTTTTTCCTGAAGGAGACCAAAGACAAAGCCTTGCCTGAAGATACCGATCCCGGCGAAGAATTTGACCCGGCTTGAGCAGGCATGCCCGGATTTCCCGGGCCAAATTTTCACGGTACGGGGAGATTGTATGGCATTGTCGGACGGGAACCTGCAACTACTTGAGCCTACGGGGTTAAAAGGACGTTCGACGGGCTATGTAGATGCGCCATAGCGAAAGGCTCCCGGCGTGCTACCATGCTGCGCTTCCGACTTCTTTTTCGTCTTTCCGTCCCTCAACCGCCGCCCCTCTTTTGCCAATGAACCTGATCAATCGTCGCAATCTACTTCAGGCAATGGGTTACGGCTTTGGAACGGCGCTGCTACCGGACCTCAGTCAGGCCACCTCATTCGCTTCCGCTAAAGGCGGACCGAAACGGGTCATCTTTTTCCTGCAAAACCAGGGCATGGATCCTGCGACCTGCATCCCGGCGGGGATGAAAAACAGCGGTTCGCTGGCCAAAGTCAAGCTGCCTGAGCCAATCGAGGCGCTGGAGCCATTTAAGGAGCGGATGCACATCATCAACGGTCTCCACGGCAAGCATACCAGCCCTTCGCACAGTGCTTTCTTCGGCGCACTTGGCGGCTACCGTGGCAGTGACGGAGTGCCGCCCAGCGGGGCTACGATCGACTACGAACTGAGCAAAGTTCTTCCGGATACACTGCTGCCGCACCTCTGCATCGGCATGGACTCGATGGAGAACATGACGGCCAAGCCCACCGTCGCCAACCTGTCGGCCAGCGGTGCGGGCCAGCCGATTTTCATGCACTCCAATCCGAATCACCTCTATGAAATGCTCTATGGCGGCATCTCTGACGGTAATATCCGCATGCAGCACGAGGCGCGCTCGAGCATGTTCGATCGGATTGAGCAGCTGACCGCCAGCAACGGCGAAACGCTGCCGATGGCTGAACAACAACGCTACAACCAGTACGTGCGTGGATTCAGTGACATCAATGGCCTCCGCGAACGCCTTGGCAAAGTCTCCGACCACTTGCGCCAGTTCGCACCCGAGGTCGACGACCGCTATACCAAACCAGAGTTCGAGACTGACTGGCACGACGCCTTGTTGGATCTCGGAATCTCGGCTCTCAAGTCGGGCATCACCAGCGTGTTGACCATTGGTTCGGGGCGTGGCGAGATCTTCGGAGCGTGGAAAGGCCTGGGCGTCGAACAGCAGGGCCACAACCTCGGCCACATGAAGCAGCCGGATAATCCGATCTGGATCAAGATCCGCCAGTACAACAGCCGCATGCTGGTGAAGCTCATGGAGGAGCTGGAAAGTGTGCCCGAGGGAAGTGGCACCATGATGGACAACACCCTGATTGTTTACACCAGCAACAACGCCGACGCGCAGCACACCAGCGGAGCCAACTGGCCAGTTGTGCTGCTGGGCAACTACGATGGCGCCTTCAAGACCGGGCAGTTCACGCAGTTAGACGGCAAGCGCCCGATCAACGCGCTCTACTCGACGATTCTGCGCGCCTCCGGTGTCGAATGCGACCGCTTTAACATGAGCGAGAAGATGGCTGCCAAATTTGACTCGGGCACTGGACCCGTCAAAGAACTGTTGGTATGAGAATACGCATTCTCGCCGTCGCGGTGGCGGCCTTTGCTGTGTCCGTCACGGCAGCGCGGGCCGCCGATCCGTACACACCCGGCGAGCCAGTTCGCGGCAACTTCAAAAACTTCGCGCAGGGCTTTATCGACAGGAACTGCATTGAGTGTCACGACGACCTCACCACGGAGGGCGATCTTGATCTGCTCGAACTGGGCCCGGTCGACGAAACCAACGCCGCAATCTGGAAGTCGGTCTGGGCCCAGGTCGCGCTCCAGGAAATGCCTCCCAGGGAGGAGTCGCAACCGGACGTCATCGAGCGGCTGCGTTTTTCCGATTGGATCATCAGCGAACTGCAGCGCGTGATGAAAAACAAGGGCGGCTCCTACGCCCATCTGGATCCCAAGAAAGGCAATTTCGTCAACCACGACCTGCTTTTCGAGAACCTGCCCGATGGCATCAAGCTCGCAGCGGCGTCTTCGCCAGCGCGTATCTGGCGGGTGACACCGCAGGAGCACATCACGCGGCTGAACGAGCTGATCAACACCGAGCCGCCGTATCACCCGGAGAAGCCCGGCCTGCGCAGCCACGGCGACGTCGTTCCGACCAACCACGGCGGAGAACTGAAGCTCTATTTCGGTACCGACCGGATCATCAAGTGGCAGGGCGGCACAGTGGCTTATGCCACCTCGGTCAAGAGTATACCGGTGGTCCTCTCCTTGGCCCGGTCACACGGCTTGAAAAACTACCCGGACTTCTACTCGGTCAACAGCGCTGAGGCGACACAGATCCTCGGCAAGGCGGAAAACATTCTTCGCTACATGGCCACCGGCCCGCTGAGCATCGCTAACCCGGAGCAAATCACCGACGATCCCAACACCTACGAAAAAGTCAGGCCTGAGGGGGATCTTCGCGGATTGCCGACGGCTATCGTCTACAGCACCAAGGTCGTCCGTCCGCTGACTCCGGTTATCGATCTGATAAACGCCCCGGAAATCACCGATGAGCTGCTGCTCGCCGCGGTGAACTACCTGTTCGAGGCGCTGACTTTCCGCCCGCCCAGCGCGGAAGAGTCGGGCGACTACTTACAGATCGTCAAGGACGCCATCTCCAAGGTCGGCAAAGACGATGGCGTCTTCATGGGCCTGTCAGCCATCTTTCTCAATCGCGACGCTCTGTTCCGGCCTGAATTAGCCGAAGGCGGCAAAGCTGACGAACACGGCCGCGTCATGTTGCAGGACTGGGAGCTGGGTCTGGCGGTAAACCACGCGCTGCGTTACATCAGGCCTGACGAGGAACTCCGGCAGGCGATCGTTGAAGGGCGGATGCGGACCCGGCAGGACGTCGAACGCGAGGTTGCCCGCATGCTCGCTGACGACAGCATTCGCAAGCCGCGCGTCATGCAATTTTTCCGTGATTACTTCGACTACGACCTGGCTGGCTACATTTGCAAGGACACCAAAGCGTTGGCTGCCACCGGCGCACCCGGGGGCACTGCGCACTACCGCGCGATGTTCGACGCTGCGGCGAGCACGGACCGCCTTATCGAACTGGTTCTCGACGAAGACCAGGACGTTCTCAAACGGTTGCTTACCACTCAGCAGGTGGTCGCCACCAAGGCGGACAATACCTACTTCGGCAGGCAGCACACAAAGGAAGAGAGAGCCCTTGCCGTGGCCGCGAAGAAAGCGGAAGACGCGGCGCTCGTGAAGCAATTCGAGGATGAGCTTGAGGCTGTGAACAGGGAGCTGAAAGAGGTAAGCGCCAAGTTGAATGACGACGAATTGGAAAATGATACGGCGAAAAAACTGGACCGGGAAAAGAAAGCGCTGGAGGCGAAAAAGACGCGCATCGCACAACAAAAGAAAAGGCAGCGGAGCAATATCAATGTCGAGGTGGCTGATGCTGATCTGTCGGGTCCAAAAATCTACGCTCGTGTCAGCCGCAATTCCTTCGGCGCTGGTTCGATGAAGCCCGAACGCGTTCTCGCCACGGCCCCTGAAGGGCAGCGCCTGGGAATTTTGACCCATCCCGCCTGGCTGGTCTCGCAGTCTGACGCCATGGACAACCACGCCATCCACCGCGGCATCTGGATCCGCGAGCGACTGCTCGGCGGCGGCATTCCCGATGTGCCGATCACCGTCGATGCCCAGCTCCCCGACGAGCCGGAGAACTCGCTGCGCGAGCGGATGCGCGTCACCAGGGAGGCATACTGCTGGACCTGCCACGAGAAGATGGACCCGCTGGGGCTGCCCTTCGAGATGTACAATCACGCGGGTATCTTTCGAACGACCGAGCTGGACAAGCCGGTGGACACCAGCGGCGAAATCACCGACTCCGGCGATCCCGAGTTGGACGGCCCAGTCGATGATGCGCTGGAGCTGATCGACAAACTCGCCAACAGCGAACGCGTCGAACAGGTCTTCGTCCGCCACGCCTTCCGCTACTGGATGGGCCGCAACGAAACGCTCAACGACGCGCCGATTTTGCAAGCCGCCTGGCGGGCCTACCACGACAGCAACGGCAGCATGCAAGCCCTTCTGAAATCACTGATGACCTCGGATGCGTTTTTGTATCGCAAGGTCGATCGGTGAGGCACCGTGGCAGCCAGTCCAACTGGCAAAGCTCACCTCGAGAAGTGTTTGATCGCGACTGTAGTAGCGGTCACCACCCGACGGTCGCGGGCAAGGTGGAACTTGCCCCTCCAGACGACTCCCGACAACTCACCGCAAGTCCGATCTGGACGGAGACCCGCAGGGTCTGGAGGGGCTCGCTCCTGCGTGCCCGATCGAAGCCAATTCGAGGACGACCCCTGCAATCGTCCCCGAAGCTTTGATTTTCCGACGGTGCCCCCCAGTTTAGGTTTGCTCGAACACCAAAACCGCCCCGATCACTCGGCGTCGCTGACGGCGATTTCCGTTTCGACCAACTGCAGCGGTTTCGAGGCAGCAGTCAGCGTGATCTCGATATCGTTCCAACCCTGGCGCAGCGCGCCGGCATCACCGATCGGCCACTGCACGTAGGCTTCGGTAGGTGGCGCGTGCGAACCGTTGCCGTGACGCGTTCCGGTCGCGACGACCAATTGCTCCGCCGTCGAACCTTCGTGCACAACGTGACCGTTGAGGGAAACCTTCATCTCTACCCCGGCATAGTCGCGGTTAGCTCCGTAAAGACCGATGCGCAGGTTCGCATTCGCCTGAGACGGTTCCTCTCCGATGAGAATACGCAGCGACGCTTTCTTGCCGGCTTGCAGAGCAAGCGGCAGCTGCTTGCGATATTCGTAGCTGTCTTCCTTGTCGAGAAAGTAACCCTGAGTGATCTGATAGCGACGATCTCCTTCGAAGCTGGCGAGGGCTTCGCAAGTGGAGGCATCGGTGTGCAGGATGTAGTTGTAAATCTGATGGCGGGTGGCGCCGAGATAACGCTGGTTCAGAGCCGCACCGAGAAACTGTGCCGCAGTAGGCGTGCGCGATACTGCCGCAGAATAGGCAGCCGTCGAGTGATCTGCGCTGAAGGGCCAGTTGTAACCGGCGCGCCCATAAAGCGATCCGATGATTTCGCATCCGTTTGAATCAGCTGGCTGGGCTGCTTTAGCCAGTTGCACGAACTCATCGAGCGGCATGTCGTGGGCCAGGGTCATCACCTGCGCGGGAATGATGGCGTCAATGAGATCGAGTTCCATCCAGGTAGCGACGTCGAGCCCCGACCAGGTGCAATTTTTAAGCGTCGGCGGCACGCGCACGATCAGTTGCATCGGACGCTTTTGGTCGGAGGCGATAGCATTGAGACGCTGGCGGGCTTTCTCGAGCATCTCAGTGATAAGATGCGCATTTTTCTCCGCAGTGCCAGCCGGAAAGAAAATCTGGAAGCGGTTGAAATCGAGCTCAAAGCCATCCATCACATCGGCGTAGCGATCCATCGCCTCGAAGATCACGGCAAGTCGATAGGCGCGAACTTCCTCGTCAGCATAGTTGAGGAGATACTGGTAACCGTCATAACCTGCGATCGGCGACTCGCCGATCGTGGCGTCCTGATGCTCCATCCAGAAGCGACCGGTGAGCGGATAATTCAGCGGGTCGCTGCAGTAATGCGCATCGTTCATCCGGTACGACGGAAAGAATTTTAAGCCCTTCTCCCGCGCGCGTTCGCCAACGATGCGCGGCGCATCGAGCCCCGCTTCGGTGGCCAGGCGGCAACGCTCGATGCGAGCCTGCCACCTCGGGTCGTCGTTGTATTTCGTTTCCCGCCAGCCCCAGGTGCTGGCAACCTTGGTCTGATAATAGAGAATATCGGAGCCGGCACCGATCGACCACATCAGCGTCGCGGCAGGACCGTCCGCAATATCGTCGATGAGTTGCACCAACTTTTTCCGTGATTCATCCGGCGTTGCCCCGGTAAAGGACAGGTCACCGTCGAGATTTTGCATCAGCTCCGGCGATCCGGCGAAAAGCGGGGAACTGAATGCGAACAGCGCGAGAAAAAACAGGCGGAGGAAAGTCATCAGGATGGCGTTTGTATGGGAGGCTTTTCTGAGAGAAGTAAGGACGACGGTTCCTATTCCGCCAAGCGACTTGGCGTGGCCTATGTAGGGGGTTGATCCGATTGAGAAACGACGACTACTCTTATGCAAATCACCATGACCCCTATCCGCCTGCTCGCCGTTCTCCTCCTCTCGCTTTGCCTCGTCCGGGCAGGCAACGCGGAAGTCTCTCCCGTTCCCGCCGATCAAGCCGCGATCGACAAGGCGATGGCTGACAAGAATCAGCCGGCCAAGGCTGCATGGTGGGGATTCGATCCGGTCGACTCGACCGCGTCTCTGCAGGCAGCGATCAACTCCGGTGTCAGTAAACTGATCATCGAAGACATGGGCGCGCCATGGATCACGGACAAAATCTCTTTGGTCAGCGATCAGGAAATCGTCTTCGAAAAAGGCGTCACCGTGCTCGCCAAGCGCGGCGCCTTTCACGGCAGTAACGATGCACTGTTCAGCGCAGTTTTAAAAAAGAACATCACGCTCACCGGCCCCGGCGCCACCCTGCGCATGTGGAAGCAGGACTACGCCGACCCTGACAAATACAAAAAGGCCGAATGGCGCAACGTGCTCACCATCTTCTCTTGCACAAATATAAACATCACCGGACTGACGCTGGCCGACAGCGGCGGCGACGGCATTTATCTCGGCGTGGCAAAGCCGGGAGTGCCCTGCTCCGACATCGTTATCAAGGGCGTCACCTGCGCCAACAACTACCGTCAGGGCATCAGCGTTATCAGTGCCCGCAACCTGATGATCGAAGACTGTGTGCTCAAAGACACCTCGGGCACCGCACCGGAATCGGGCATCGACTTCGAACCCAACAAACCCGGCGAAGAACTGACCAACTGTGTGATGCGCAACTGCGTTTCCGAAAACAATCGCGGTCGCGGCTACCTGTTTGCGCTCGCCTACATGCGCGATGACTCAGCCCCCCTATCGGTTCAGCTTGAGAATTGCCGCGCGATCGGCAATCGGCGCGGACTGGAATTCGCCGCATCCAACAAGCCCGGCGGCGCAGGCGTGAAAGGTAAAGTCGAATTCATCAACTGTCACTTCGAAGGCAGCACCGAATCCGGCATCGTGATTCGCGACAACTCGATCGCCGGCGCCCGCCTGCATTTCGAGAAATGCAAAATCGTCAATCCGGCCGCGCAACTACCGGACACCACTCCGATCCATTTCAGCAGTGGCGGCCTGGCCGCAAACACCCTCGGCGGCGTTCACTTCGAACAATGCCATATCGAGGATGCCATCGATCGCCTGCCGATGTCCTACAAAGATTTCTCCGGCGGCACCGGCCTCGCCGAAATCACCGGCAGCTTGCGCGTGACCCACTCGCCGGAAGACGACGTCACCTACCAGCTGACCCAGTCGCTGATCGCCGAATGGATGCCGTTTCGAACCTTCCGGCAGATCGGACATTTCGAACTCAACGATCCGAAGTTTGAACCGGCGATGAGCGATGCCAAGCCAGATCTTTCCACCGACCACAGCGCCAGGCAGCGCGGGCTATCGGAGTGGCTGCTTTGGGCCGATGCCAACGAGAAAGCCGTCTTCAGCGTCGACATCATTCCAGTCGGAAAAATTGCAGAAGACGGGCCGACCCCCGTCGTCATCAGCCTCATCACTCCATCCGGCGAACGCAGCCGACTGAAGGACTCTCCGGGACTCGGCGAAAGCTCCTACGAATTCACCGCGACTGAATCAGGCGCCTACAAAATTGTCTGCGAGCCGCGTAACTGGACCGCGACTGTCAACTCGGCGACGAACAGAGTCGCGCTCTATTCGCAGAGTTCACTGTTCAATTTGCTCGGCACGGTCGGCGAGTTCTACTTCTGGCGACCTGCAGGAACCAAAGATTTCGCCGTCAAAGTCGCCGGCAGCGGCGGCACCGAAAGGGTCAAAGCCACCTTGATCGATCCGACCGGCAAGGAACGCGAGACCGTCGACAACATCGCAAAAGCCCATCAGTTTATCGGACTCAGCACCGACAAGTCAGCCGGCGACATCTGGAGCCTTCGCCTCGCCCGCCCGTCCACAGGAGTGATGGAAGACTTCACCGTTCAGCTGCAAGGCGTAGCACCGGTGCTGGCCACCACCAAAGACGATCTGCTGCGAGCGTTGCCCTGAGGTGGCGGGTCTGGGCCCTGGAGCTCGGCCAAGGCAAAATCGGCGTAGCCAGAAAGTAGAATGGGATTGTATCCCGTTCCCGTTGCGTTGGCGGGGGTGGCGTGGCGTAGACCGGCCTTGATCCGCTCGTTTTAGGGTGATCACCAGGTCACCCGACGTTCGAGACGGCTTGAAAAGCCATCCTACGACCTTGCCGTCGACGCCGAGTTCTGATGCAACGGTTTAAATCTGTTTGGCCACCAGATTGCAGAGGGCTTCAATGCTTTGCTCTATGCGAGCGATCCTCGTAGCCTGTCAAAACCACGATGACTAGCATCGATAACAAGTGCCGGAGGCACGGCAGATGGTAGCGCGGTGCGAAGGTCGCCCCGCGACCAAGCGCCGGGATAGGATAAAAACGTCATCCAGCCCCGGCAGGGGCGATAGCATGGCAGCGCAGAACCCAGGGCATTCGCCGAAGCGCTATCGCCCCGTCCGGGGCTCGTGTTCCGATGGTCCGGTATTCCGGTGGCTCGGTCGCTGCAGCTCCCTTCAACACCGGCTACCATTTATCGAGCCTCCGGCTCTGGCACAAGTCGGACCCGCTTTCACCTCGCCTGGCACCTGCTCGCTAACCACCAAAGTTCCCGCCACCACACTTTTCGCAAGCACATCGTTAGCGGCATTATTCGTAGAACGGAGTGCACTCCGTTTGCCGATTCGTTGGTCACGAAACGCAAACGCCCACTACAACGGGGCCCCAAGTTTAAGAAACGGAGTGGAACTCAGTTTTACTTTTCGCTCTGCGTTCGCAATACTCTCCCCCATGTCCGACCCCACCTCTTCTGACCGCGATAGCAACGCCGATCGCGATCCTTCGCAGCTGCGCAGTGCGCGCTGGTTTGCGCCTGACGACCAACGCTCGTTTGGTCACCGATCGCGGCTCAAGCAGATGGGCTTCGACGATGACGATTTTAAGGCCAAGCCGGTGATCGGTATTCTCAACACCTGGTCGGATATGAACAATTGCCACACGCACTTCCGCGACCGCGCGGAAGAGATCAAGCGCGGCGTCTGGCAGGCAGGTGGCTTTCCGCTTGAGATCCCGGTGATGACGCTCTCGGAGAGCTTCATGAAACCGACCTCGATGTACTATCGCAATCTAGTCGCGCTCGAAGTCGAAGAGACCTTGCGCTGCTACCCGCTCGACGGCGTCGTGCTGATGGGTGGCTGCGACAAGACGGTGCCCGCGCTGCTGATGGGCGCGACCACTGCCAACATTCCGTCGGTGTTTTTTCCGGCCGGTCCTATGCTCAAGGGCAGTTGCCGCGGCGAGACGCTCGGCTCCGGCACTGACATGTGGAAATACTGGGCCGAAAAAGTCGCCGGCCGGCTTTGTGATGATCACTGGTCGGAACTCGAAGACGGCATCGCCCGCTCGCCCGGCCACTGCATGACCATGGGCACGGCGTCGACGATGACCGCGATCACCGAAGCGCTCGGATTGTGCCTGCCCGGGTCGACGTCGATTCCGGCGGTGCATTCCACTCACGCGCGCATGGCCTCGGCCTGCGGACGTCGGGCCGTTGAAATCGCCTGGGATCAACTTTGTCCACGCGACCTGCTCACCGCCGACGCCTTTCACAACGCCATCGTCACCGACATGGCGCTCGGTGGTTCGACCAATGCCATCGTTCACCTGATCGCCATGGCTGGCCGAGCCGGGGTGAAACTTAGCCTCGATGACTTCGATAAAATGTCGCAGGAGATTCCAGTGATCGCCAACATTCGCCCCTGCGGCGATTACTTGATGGAGGATTTTTATGACGCCGGTGGCCTGCTGGCGATGCTCAGTCAGGTGAAGTCGCATTTAAAAACCGACGCGCTGACAGTGTCCGGAAAGACGCTCGGTGAAAATATCGCCGACGCCAAAGTCTACAACGACGACGTCATCCGTCCGCTCGACCGGGCGGTCTCGAAAGCCGGCGGCACGTTCGTGTTGCGCGGCAATCTCGCGCCCGACGGTTGCGTCATCAAACCTACCGCTGCCGAAGAAAAACTGCTGCAACACACCGGCCCTGCCGTGGTGTTCAAGGACTACGCAGACCTCAAGGCACGCATCGATGACGACCAGCTCGGCATCACCGCGGACCACGTTGTCGTCCTGCTGAGCGCCGGTCCGATCGGAGCACCGGGCATGCCCGAGTGGGGCATGCTACCGATCCCGAAGAAGCTGCTCGAACAAGGCGTGCGCGACATGGTGCGCATCAGCGACGCGCGCATGTCCGGCACCAGCTACGGTACTTGTGTGCTCCACGTCAGCCCCGAGTCGGCCATCGGCGGACCGCTTGCATTTGTTCAAGATGGCGACCTGATCACGCTTGATGTCGCCGGACGACGCCTGCATCTGGCGGTCAGCGATGAAGAACTTGCGGAGCGCCGCGCCAAGTGGGTGAAACCTGCGCCCGCATTCAGTCGCGGCTTTGGTCTGCTCTATCAAAACGAGATCACTCAGGCTCACGAAGGCTGCGACTTCCGCTTTCTGCATGAAGACGGAAGCGTGCCGCCGGAGGTAAAGATTCACTGAAGCGACGCTGAGGTTTTTAACGCAGAGAGCGCAGAGGCGCAGAGAACCGCAGAGCCAACGCAACGGGGGTTTCGGGGGCATCGTCCAGCGGGGCGTCAGGAACGCGGGCGGTCAACCTGCAGGTGCAAGGGCAACGAATTGACGAACGGGCTGAAAGCCCGAAAGCACAAAGCCCAGTCGTTTACGGCGGGGTACAAACGGCCGCGAACTTCCGCGGGCATGTAATTGATCGCCTGCTGCCGACCTTTCAGGCCGGAAAATTCGGGGACATGAAGATAACCGGGCATGAATGCCCGGGCTTTGTGCTGGTGGGCCTTCAGCCCACTTTCTGCGACTCCTGGTCCTGGCACTCATGAGCTGGGAGCCCATGCTATTTTCGAAAAACTCTGCGGCTCCGCGTCCTCTGCGTTTATTCCCAGTGGACGATCCGAACGACTACCGCTGGCACTTCGCGCAGAAGAACGTCGATCGGTTGGCCTGGACAATGCGCTTCACCGGCGCTTCGCATACTCGACACGGCTCGCCTTCCCGGCCGTAAACTTGCAGCTCCTGTTTGAAGTATCCCGGCTCACCTTTTTCGTTGAGGAAATCACGCAAGGTGGTGCCGCCCATTTCGATGGCGTCGCCGAGCACTTTTTGAATTGCTTCGACCAGACGATCGAGACGCGGCTTGGAAACTTTTCCCGCCGCCCGCTTCGGGGAAATCCCTGACATGAACAGCGCTTCGCAGGCGTAGATATTGCCGACACCGACGACGATCTGCGAGTTCATTATCAAGGTCTTGATGGCGACGCTGCGGCCCTTGGCTTTTGCGGCCAGGTAGTCGGCCGAAAAGGCATCATCATCGCTCAACGGTTCAGGCCCGAGTTTGGCGAGCAGTAAATGCTGCTCCACTTCACCCTGACAGAACAACAGACAACCGAAGCGGCGCGGATCGTGAAAGCGCAACTCCCGGTCGGAACCAAAGCGCAGCGCAAAGTGATCGTGCTTGCGCCAGTCGGTGTCCGCTTCGATGACGCGTAAACTGCCGGACATACCTAGATGCACGAGCAGCGTGCCGCCTTCGCTCAACTCGAACAGCAGGTACTTGCCACGGCGACGCGCGCTGACGATCTTTTGTCCGGCGATGCCGTCGACCTCTTTCGGAATCGGCCAACGCAACCGGCGCTCGCGGATATCGACTTCGCTGATCGTCTTGCCGACAAGGTGCGGCTCAACACCGCGCAGGGTGGTCTCGACTTCGGGGAGTTCGGGCATGGGCAATGATTATCGTGGGGCAGTTTTGTAAACTGCCTCATCGAACCAGTCAATGCACTCAGGCAGATTGCAAATCTGCCCCACACAGCCCCACCAGCTGTCGCTCGCTTCCAGCTGTTCTTATCAACGCAACGGTCCACGGTCTGACGACCGCAACTACGTTCCGTCTCGTCCCGGCTTCAGGAAAACAACTCTACCAGCGGCGAGCCTTTGTGGGCGACGGTGAAGGGACGTTTGCTCGGCGAGTAGAGCACCTGATTCAACGGCAAACCGAGCCCGTAGGCGATGGTGGCATTGAAGTCTGGGATGGTGACTTTTTTGTCAGCGACTTCTTCGCCGGTTTCGTTGCTGGCGCCGAAACGCTGCCCGCCCTTGATGCCACCGCCAACCAGCATGGCGGAAAATGCTTTCGGGTAATGATCGCGGCCGACGTTCTGATTGATCCGCGGCGTGCGCCCGAATTCCGTCGCCAGTGCAATGATGGTGTCATCGAGCATACCGCGCATTTCGAGATCGGAGATCAGCGCCGCCAGACCGCGATCGAGAATGTCGCAGCGCTCCGGCACGCGAATGAAGTTGCCCTGATGCGTATCCCATCCGCCGAGAGTGACTTCGATGTGACGCACGCCATTTTCCGCAAGCCGGCGGGCCAGTAGACAACCCTGCCCGAATTTATCGCTGCCGTAGGCTTCGCGGACGGACTCGGGTTCCTGGGAAATATCGAAGGCCTCGAGGTCGGGACTTTTCATTAAGCGCACGGCGTCGTCATACATCGAGGTGTAAGCGCGCACTTCTTTTTTGGCGTAGCGCTCGCGAAACGATTCGCTCAATTTGTCGGCCAGCTGCATCCGGTGATTGAACTCCTCCTCGGCGATTTTTGATTTTACATTCTGCAGCCCCTTGGTCGGATCGCCGATCGCGACCGGCTCGAAGTTTGACTCAAAAAATCCCGAACCCGGGTGACGACTTGCTCCACCAATGACCACGCTCGGAGGGATCGTGCCGTTGTCGCGCCCCATGAATTTCAGCGCCCAGGCACCCAGCCCCGGATGCTGAATAGTGCCGCGCATTTCGTAGCTGGTGTGCTGCAGGTAGTTACCCTGCTGATGCGCGCCGGTGGTCGACGACATCGAGTTGATGATCGCCGCGTGATGCGCGTGCTTGGCGAGCTTGGGCAGGTATTCGCTGATCTGCACGCCATCGGCCGAAGTTCCGATTGCCTTGGTCGGCCCCTGCGTTTCCGCGCCCGGTTTGACATCGAGCGTGTCGAGATGGCTCATCCCGCCGGACATGTAGAGGTAGATCACCCGCTTGGCGGTGCCGATCTGACGGGCCACCGAGGCGCCTTCACCGGCGGCCATCACTGAAGACGGGGCGACCAGCTGACTGGCAGCGGACCCAAGCCCGACACCGAGAAAAGTTTTCGCCGCCCCGGAGATAAATTCGCGGCGATCGAGATCAGAACTTTGCAGAAGCATTTTTTTCACAAGGCAATGAGGTTGGGTGTTAGTGAATTTTAGGAGCGTTGTGGCTCAGCGGACAAACAGAAATTCGGGTGAATTCAAAAGTGCAAAAACGGCGTCATCGTAGATCTTGTCACCACGCGATTCGACGTCAGCCAGCAGCAACGCGTGTTCCTTTTGAGAAGCCGGTCGACCTACCAGACTGAGAAAAATGGTATCGATCTTTTCCTGCGGCTGCTCAGCGTCGGCGACGGCACGCATCAGCACCGAGGCCGGATTCGAAATGGTCTGGAACAGTGGACCGTTGATCATCGTCAGCGCCTGGGGCACGGAGGCTGCTGCCTCAGCATTTTCGATGGTCTCGCGATCCGACTGGCCGAACTGCTGAAGAAAATGTCCCGCCGGAGCCGGCGTGCGCAACTGCGACGCCCGCAGGTAGGTGGCCATCGCGGTGCGGCGAAAGCCGAGATAGACTTGGCTGTCACGTTTATCAGTGATGCCCAATTCGCCCATCTCGCGCTCGATCAACTGGTTGGTTTTGGCATCGAGTTGCTTTCGGAATGCGCCGGTAGGTCGTCCGTTACCGTCGACTTGGTTGGGATCCATGCTCATCTCACCGAGACCGTCGGGCAATTGCAGCACGACCGGCTGCGCAGGTGACTTGGCCAGAACGGGTTCGTAGACCTGGTCCATGATCCACGAACGCAATTGGTTACGCAGTTGATTGCTCTTTTTGCCAAGCTCTTGGGTGAGCTTGGTATCCTTCGCCTTGCGCGCCTGCGCTTGCTGCTTTTGCAAATCGACCAACTGATCTTGCAGGTCTTTCTGAAAATTGGCCACCCGGTTCACATCGCGGCGCATCTCAGCTTTCGATTTCGATGACAGCGCGTCGGACATGCGCTGCGCGGCGACTTCGCGGATCTCACGTTCCGCCTCGCCACGCCAGTTACTCATCTCCGGCGTGCTATTGATCAGCGTCACGATCGAATCCCAGATCTGTTCGGCCGACATACGGCGCATGACCGGGCCGGTGAACGCGTATTCTCCAGGCACCAGGATTTCTTCCACCGATGCCTCACGCTGGTAAGTCTGCGTATGGTAAATCATCCGCAGAAACGCCTTCATGTCGTAGTCGAGGGCGACCATTTGCTCGCACAGATAATCAAACAACTCCGGCACGGCCGCCTGGGTCGCATCGGTGAGTTCGTCGACCGGCTCGATCAGCCCGAGCCCCATGGCTTCTTTCCAAAGCCGGTTGGTGATGACCTTGGTGAAGCGCGGGTTTTCGCTGGAAGTCATCCACGCCGCGTAAGCGTGCAATTGCTCACCCGGACTGGCCACCTCGGGAGCCTCACCGAACATGGTCTTCGCGCCGATTTTCTGCTTCGGCTCGGCGTCGTCGTACTTGTAGTCGTGAGGCAGTTGGGGAAGTTTATCCGCCGAATATTCGACCACAAGATCGTTGCGCACGGGGCGTGAAATCTCCTGGAAGGCGCGTTGAATGTTGCGCTTCTCATCACGCGACAGCTCCTTGTCCTGATTCATTTCCTGCTGCAGATCGCCGAAGGCAGTCGACCGCCGACCGTTGGCGCTCATGCCGTAGGAATAGGCAGCCATATGGAAAAAATCCATCTGCGTCCATTTGTCGAACGGGTGATTGTGGCACTGCGCACACTCCAGGCGCGTGCCGAGAAAAATACGCACCGTGTTGGCCATGTGATCGAGCGGCATGCCACGGTCGCGGTAGGTGTAACCCATGGCGCCATTCTCACTGGAAGCGCCCTCCGCGGTAATCAGCTGGCGCACCATCTCGTCGTAGGGAACATTTTTCTCAAGAGCCTCGCGCAGCCAGTCGATATAAGACGGCACGATGTTGGGGCCACCGCCGAGATTTTCGTTCATGCGCAGGATGTCGGCCCAGAAGTTGAACGCGTGATTGCCATAACCCGGCGACGCCAGCAATTCGTCGATCAGCGCGCTGCGCTTGTCGGTCGACGAATCGGCCAGAAATTTGTCCGCCTCTGCGGCGGTCGGAATCCGCCCGATCGCATCGAGATAAATGCGGCGCAGAAAAATCTCATCGCTCGCCGCCGGTAGTGGTTCGATCCCCTGCTGCTGCCAACTCGACTCGAGCAGCTGATCGATTTTTGCCGAAGGCGAAAGCGGCTCGGCCGCCTCCACGGAAGCCATTGAAAAAAAGCTGAGCGCAATGGCGAGAACGCTGCAAAAGGAATTCAGTCTCATTAGTGGAAGAGTCGACAACTACCTGAGAGTCAAGTTACTCGGTTTTTGTTCAATCCTCCTAAACAATCCTGAATACGCGATAGCGCCATTCACGGCTTGATTCCCGCTCGACTTACCAAACCGAAAAAATTTACAATCTAATACAAACCTTGCCAGCTACTGCCATCGCCATGAAACACCTGACCCTCATCGCACTCTTCACTCTGACGGCCGCTGCTGTCAGCCACGCCGCCGACGCCGCGCCCAAAGTCCTGCTCGATCCGGTTAAGGGCACGCCCGAAATCGGTAAGATCGACGTCATCAGTTTCGCCCCCGGTGGCGTGCTGCTGATCGGCGACGCCACTAAGTCGCAAGTGCTCGCCGTCGAAACCGGTGACACCACAGAAGTCGCCGGCAGCTACGCAACCACCCCCAAGCTGCAGAAAAAAATCGGCGCAATGGTCGGCGCTCCCGAAGACGGAGTTGAAATCATCGATCTGGCCATCAATCCCGCATCGCGACGCCTCTACCTCGCGGTCCGCAAACAGGACGACCGCGCTCACTTGATCCTGACCATGACCCCCGACGGCATCATCGAGCAGTTTCAGCTGAAAGATGTCAGCTACCTGCGCGTTCCAATTCCTCAGGGCGAGAGCGCACCGGTCAATGTTCTCACTGATGTCACCTGGGCGCGTGACCGCATCGTCGCGGCGGCGCGTTGCAACGAAGAGTTCGCCTCAAAGATTTTCGCCGCAGAAGCTCCCCTCCGTCACGACGCATCCGGCCAGATGTACAGCGCCGAGACCTATCACGTCGCCCACGGAAAATGGGAGACCCGAGCACCGATGAGCGTGCTCATCCCCTACGAAGAGGAAGATGGTTCGCTCTACATCGTCGGCGCTTTCAGTTGCACACCGGTCGTCAAATACCCGATCGAAGCCCTGCAGCCCGGCGCAAAAATCAAAGGCATCAGCATGATCGAACTAGGCTCAGGCAATCGCCCGCTCGACATGTTCGCCTACAACAAAGCCGGCGGCACTCCGAGCGTGCTCACCAACACCTTTCGTTTCCACCACGAGAAACGCCCCTTCGGTCCCAGCCCCTACTGGGCGTGCCGCTTCGATCAGGATTTGCTGTCCGCGAAAGACACCAATGAAGAGGCCATTCGTCGACTCAAAGGCAACGATCCCGCCACCGAGAAAATCCAAATGGCCGAGCCCTTCCACGGCGTCGTGCAGATGGACCGCCTCGACAACGAAAAGGCTCTGGCCCTGCGCGAAGCCGAAGGCGGCCTCGAACTGGTCACGCTCGATCTGCCGTAATCGACGACTTTCAGCCTCAGCCAATGGGACGAGAACGTGATACCGCCGTCTCGGCCGTCCCCGTGCATTGATTTCCAGCTACTTAAAAATCTCCGCCATCACTTCCTCAGGCAGCACCGACGGCCCCGGCATTGGATCGGTGAGCACTTTTTTTCGCTGGCCAAGCTTGATGTAGAGATCGGCCGGGAAGTTTAATCGGTAGAGCTTGCCGTCATCGATGTCATCGACCGAAATTATGGGCTCGAAAAGTATCTCCTCGTTATCACCCCAGCGCTGCCAGATTTCTTTCAGCTCCCCTCCACTGACACTCCCCAGGGACGTATCGTCAGCATGGCGGCGAGTGCGAAAATCTGCCTCGGTAAATCTTCCTGCGCCGCTGTCGTATCGCGGCAAATAGTTTAAATCCAATCCCCACATTCCTTTGTCCGACGGCCCCCACCAGAGAGCGAAATCGGCAGACGACTTGCGGAGCATAACGCGCATGAAGGCTCGTGATAATTCACTGCGGTCGGCGCCACCAAATTTGGCAGTCATGGCATTTTCCGAACCCGGTTGGGATATCCACTGCCAATTTTTACCCAGCTGCATCTGGCGCCCGACATGAAGCTTGAGTGTCTGCACACACAAGTCGGCTTGGCTAATCCGATGAAACCCGTCCGACCCGACCAGAAAGAACGGAGCCCTTTGCGCAAAACGTTCCAGTCCATCATCGTCGGTGAACGGCGCCACCCAGTAAACCAGCCGCTTAGAGTGCTGCGGATGAGGATAAATCAAACTCATCACCTGCCCCTCAAGTGAATAGGGCGATCGATCCCCGGCGCCCAGTTCGCCGTCCCGGATCGAAATCGGAAGCTCTGGGAGAATCGCCGCCGCAACGGAATTGTCCTCAGCCGTACCGACCAAAATCAAATTGCAGTTCACCGCCTGCTCCGCTGACAGATCGACGTCGGCAACGACGGTAAAATGTTGGCCCATCGCATAGTCTGGCAAGCCGCCACAAGCCGCCATTTTTTCAGCAGCGGCGCGCAGAGATTTCGTGCGCCCATTGCCGGTGCCGTAGACAATCAACAGCGGCTCCCCCTGAAAGAGGTTGGCGGCAGCACCCGCTTGATACGGCCGCAGATCGTTTTCGCTGCCATCTGCCCCGATCTGCCATTGGGCATCGCGAAGGTGCAGTTCGATGCTCGATGCTTCGGGCCCTTCGATCACAAATTCCACCCCGCCAACCTCGATCGTATTCACGCCCTGCGGCATTTGTTGTCGGTCCAGCGAAATCGCCTGCACATTTTCCTCCGTGATTGTCACCGCAGTTTTATCACCGCGTTCGACAACCGATGCTTCAACCTTGGCACGTCGATGCGGATCCCGGAATTTTTCGATCGTCAACCAATGCGAACGCCCATCGGACGGTGCTTCACATTCGTGAGCGATTGATCGTGGCGATGGTTCCCGACCCTGCTCGAACAACCATTCGAGCAATGGCTCATGCGGCAGCGGTACCGAGTGTCCGACGCCCGGATATTCGATGTGTTGCACCGGGCAATCCAGCGCTTCCATCCGCTGAGTCTGCACCCGTGCGTTACAGATGCTCGACGTCCAATCATCGGTGCCATGATGAAACGCAACCGGCAGATGCTTGAAGTTGATCAGAGAATAGGCCGTCCCCGCTGCCACCAAAGGCATCACCGCAGCGAATTCGTCAGAGTGCAATGAGGCGAGTTGCATCGCTCCGCTGCCGCCCGCCGAAGACCCAACCAGATAGATTCGATCCGCGTCGATCGGATAGTATTTTTTCATGAAATCGAGCGCCCTCATGACGTCATAGGCGGACATCGCTCGATAGCCCCAAATGCGGCCGCCGGATGGCCGAATCTCGATGAAAGGAAACTCGCCACTTGGGGATACTCTGAGACTGCCGTTCAATCCTACCACCAGAGGAAGTTTCTGTACCTGCGTCCCATCCTGAGTTTCTATCGGCGGCGGAGGCAGCCGAACTTCAAAAGTCACGCCGTGCCCGCCGATGACACTGAAGTAAGCTTCGCGAAATTTTTCACCCCAAAGTTCAGGAATTTTCTTATCGGTGATCAGTCCTTTCCAAAGCCGATGCACGTCGATTTGAAAATGCGCTTGGTAGTCGGAAAATTTCGGCTCAGCACTCAACACCGCTTCATTATCTGCAAGCTCTAACAGCGCATCGAGATCAGAGAAGAAATGCTCAAGCTCAGGCGCGGGTAGCGCACCTCGCTCAAGACGCTCGCTAACGTGTGCCACAGCACCGCGATATCGGAGCTGATCGACCGACATTTCGGATGGCTCCTGCCATGGCCGCTCAATGGCGTAGTCGCTCGCCCATTGCTCAAGTTTCGCCCTGCCATCGGCCAGAGCTGAGCTACTGGCGCTGTCGATCAGCAAGGCACACAGCGTCAGAGCGGTCCGCAAAACCCAATCCGCTCCCCTGCCATTAAACGATCGCTTAGCCATAAGATCTCAATTTTTTCTACCCTATCGTCGCTGACAATCTAGTCAGCTCGCGCCCCGGTCGACAATACCAATTCCACCGGTTCGCGACCGGTTTTGCGATTGCGCCGCATCCGGCAAAGTGACAACCTTTTCCATCGCCCCTCTTCGCTCCAGTCTGATCGCCTTCGCCATATCGCTCGCCTTTTGCTTTACGGCATTGGCGGCCGATCCCTCGCTGATTTTTCAAAAAAGTGAAACGATGACTCTCGTTGTCGCAAGCAACGCGCCACCGGATTCTGAGATCAGCCTGCATCTCGTCGATCCGATTTCCGACGATCTCGGCCCGGCCATGCTTTGCGATCTTGAAGCGCAGGATGAGGGCAGTCT
>JBBKXR010000375.1:0-5181 GCA_037969585.1 Verrucomicrobiales bacterium | reverse complement strand
ACCTCAGCAGGGTCGACGGTGTGGGAATGCCTCGCCCTGGGAGTTCCGTTTGCGACGATGATTCTGGCGGACAATCAGCGCGCTAATGCGGAGTTTCTCTTTGGCGAAGGTATTGCTGAGACTGCTGGTGCGCCGGAGAATGCGGGTTTTCTCGGTCAGTGTGGGCGCCTTCTCCGCGATGCGTTCTGTGAGCCGGGCGCTGCTTTTCAAAACGCCGCCCGAGGGCAGGGCTTGATCGACGGTAACGGGGTGTTTCGGGTTCTTAAAAAAATGGTAGCATGAAGACGATTCGAATTTCTGATAAACATTCGCTTGGCGAAGGTCACCGTTGTTTTGTGCTCGCGGAGGTAGGGCTGAACCACAATGGCGACCGCAAATTGGCGGCGGAGTCGATCGCTGCAGCGGCGGAGTCCGGCGCGGACGGCGTGAAATTTCAAAATTATCGCACCGAGGATTTTATCTCCGACCGAAGCCAAACTTACTCCTACATTTCCCAGGGCAAAGAGGTGACGGAATCGATGTTTGAGATGTTCAAACGTAATGAACTCGATCGTGATTTTGTGGCGTATCTCAAGTCAGTTTGTGATGAGTGTGGCATCGAATTTTGCAGTACGCCGACTGGCCAGGACGGCATCGATGATCTCGTGGCAGTAGGCACGCCGGTCATTAAGAATGGCTCTGACTACCTGACCAATCACGACCTGATTCGGCGCATGGGTGAGACCGGGCTGCCTGCGATTGTTTCTTGTGGCATGGCTTCTCTCGCGGATATCGAACGGGCGGTGACCGCGTTCTTTGACACAGGGAATAAAAAACTGGTTCTGCTGCACTGCACGTCGTCGTATCCGACTACCGCCGAAGACGTTCACCTGCGCAAGATGCTGACCTTGCAACAGATGTTCGATGTTCCCTGCGGCTTCAGCGATCACACCGATGGTATCATTGCCGGTTGTCTGTCAGCGTCGATGGGTGCTTGCATGATCGAGAAGCATTTTACTCTCGATAAAAAGCTGCCGGGGCCGGATCACCGATTTTCCTGCGACCCTGCGGAATTGGCAGCACTGGTCGACGGGTTGCTAGACAGTGAAAAAATGCTTGGCGATGCACGCATTGGTTTGGCACAGAGCGAGATTGCCAATCGTGACGAGTTTCGACTTTCGTGTGTCGCGAGTAGGAATTTGCCCGCGGGCCACGTGCTTTGCGAGAGCGACGTCTCATTCAAGAGGCCGGGAACAGGAATTCCGCCCGAAGCCCTACAATATTTTGTCGGACGCCGACTCGCTGTCGGTGTCGCCACAGACCATCAGTTGGATAATAGCCAGTTTAGTTGATACCATGAGTGAAGTTTGGGAGGCTATTTATTCAGAAGGGAATCATCTGAATCGCTATCCGTGGGACTCCGTGGTCTCGTTTCTCTACGGAGAAGCCGGTAGACGGGGATGTTCTCTTGGCGATTTACGAATTCTTGAGGTTGGCTGCGGTTCGGCAAGCAATTTGTGGTTTGCTGCACGCGAGGGAGCAACGGTCGTTGGTACCGATATCAGTGAAAGCGCGCTCCGTTACGCTAGAAATCGGTTTCGTAACGATGGATTGGAGGGGAAATTCGAACATGCTGAACTACCGGATTTACCTGATTACGCAGCTGATCCATTTGATGTTGTGATCGATCGAGCATGCTTGACCAGTTGCTCCAGGAGTGGGTTTCGTGCGGTCCTTTCAAAACTGGCTGACTATGTGGTGAGCGAGGGCCGAATATTTTCGACGTTCTATGGAAAACGTCATTCCAGCTTTGAGATAGCTAAATTGGGGGTTGACGGGCGCGTGCATAATATTGCAGAAGGTAGCTTAACAGGCGTTGGGCCGATCGCTTTTTACGATGAGCAAGAGGCTGCTGAATTATTCGCACCGGAATGGAACGTGGTTTCGCTATTAAACCGGCTTGAAACCACTACCACGGGGGGGCGGGTCGTAGTCTCTGAGGAGTGGCATGCAACCGCATCACTAATAAAGGCAATACAATATCAAGACTAACAAGCAAGTTGTAGTGGTCGGTGGCGGGATCGCCGGAATTTTTGCAGCGCTCCTGTGGGCACGACGCGGCGCCAGCGTTCGATTGATTGAGGCGGCTGACAAGGTTGGCGGCTTATTAACAAGTTTCGATAACGGTTCAAATGTAACATTTGATTGCGGCACCCATATTCTCAAGCAGACGGGGAACCCCGGATTGGACGAACTTCTCTTTGGACAGATCGACAATGAGAAGTGGCGGATTTTTGATCGATTGAAATCAGGCGGTTACTTTGGCGGTGAACTTTGCTCGACCAGTCAGTTTATTGACTTGCGGGTGCTGCCGGATCAACTTCGCAACGCTGCGGTCTACGATCTTCTGAGTGCTGAACCGATGAATGAGGTCACAGAGCTCGATGCGAAGGCGCATGCTTCGGCAAATCTGGGAGCCACTATTACAGAGGAGATAATCGAATCCATTATAGCGAAGCTGTTCGGCGTGCCGTTAGAGGAAATGCATCCGTCAGCACTTGGACTTGTAGGGTTGACGCGATTCGGGGGTTTTGATCGCTTCCAATCTCAGGAAGTCAAGCGCTCGGAATTTTTCGATGAGAAGTTGGGGTTTTCGACGTGGAACGATGGCGTTAGCGATCTCGACAACTATTACCCACGCTCGGGAGGTATTCAGAGGTGGATCGATGAACTGGTTGAGAAGTTGGAAGCACTCGGCGTGACCGTGGAAACCGGTTGTCGAGTGACAGATCTGAAACGGACGGGTGAAAAAATTTCATCTATTGAAACGGATCGAGGCCGTTTCGATGTCGACGAACTTTGTTGGACGGTCGCTCCCGCACTGTTGTTGAAAACGATGCAACTTCCGCTCCCAACCGGAGTGACGCCTCCTCAATTCCGCAGCAGTGCGTTAATTCATGGCATTGTTGACAGAGATTTCGATTCCGATCTCTATTTCTACTACTGTCACGATCCCGAAATGATTTCGTATCGAACGACGCTGTACTCCAACCTTCGTTCAACGGGTGCAGGCGAGCCGCCATTTAATTTTACCGTCGAGGTCATGGGCGATGCTGACACGGTTTCCGACCCCGATCTGGGAGATCGGGTGGTCGAAGAGATGCGAACCGCGGGCGTCATTGGTTCCGGGCACGAACTACTTTATCTGAAAGTAACTAGTTCGTTGAACGGATTCCCAATTCCGACCATGGATTTTGAAGAAAATGCACGACTACTGAGTTCTCATTGTGAAGAGCTGGTTGATAATCTGACATTGCTCGGTCGGGCGACCGGCAGGACGCATTTTATGCAAGATGTGTTGATGGAGATCTGGGAAGTTCTCGGCGAAAGTCACAACGACTGATCGATGTTCGAAGTCAAAAACGAATGCGGCTTCAAAGTTTGGTTGCGGCCGGCAGATGTAGCGGACGTGCGGCTGTTCTTCGGCTGGCGTAGTGATCCTTGGATTATTAGTAAAGGTAAGAGCGGGCGGTCCGTGCCATGGGAAGAACACTCCGATTGGTTTGAAAAGGCGGTAAGCGAGGAGCATCGACGGATCTACGTGACCCTCGTTGATCATCAGCCATCGGGTGCGGTGTTTTTTCATCGCGAAGAGAATGTTATTTCGATTTCCCTCTATCTTGTGAAGGATATGACTGGCAAAGGAATCGGAGCTCCAGTCATTTCTGCAGCTTGTCAGAAAGTTGCGGTCGAATGGCCATCGGCAACAGAGGTGCGAGCCGAGATTCTCAGCGAGAATCGACCCAGCTTACGGGTGTTTGAGAAAGCCGGATTTGAAGAGTTGTCTAACGACGCTGGAACTTCCATTTTCCGTTGGATGCCGAACCGAGACAATGAAGCGAAGGTTTGTATACCCCACAATCGGCCGGTTTTTGATCAGGCTGAAATCAGTGCTGCTGCAGATGCTGCTGCCAGCGGAATGTGGGTTAACGGTTCATGGACGCGGGCGCTGGAGGAGAGAATGTCGGCTTGGAAAAACCAGCCTGCACTGGCCGTCGATTCAGGCTATTCGGCCCTGAAGATGGCGTTGCGTGCTTTGGAACTTCCGGCCGGTGCTGAAGTGTTGGTTCCCGCCTATAGTTGTGTGGCTCTGCCGAATGCCGTGCTTTCCGTCGGCGCGATTCCTATTCCAGTCGATGTTGAGGCCGACAGTGGGAACTTGAGCGTCGCTGCGGCGAAGTCCGCGGTTACAGAACGAACGGCGGCGAGCATAGCCGTAAACACATTTGGGCGAACCTCTGACTGGCGTGAATTGAAGGACGCGACCGATGCGCCAGTGATCGAAGATGGTTCGCATGGCTTTTCGATTGGCGGCTCCCTGACTGGCGATCTGGCGATCATGTCGCTGTATGCGACGAAGTTGCTTGGCTGCGGTGAGGGTGGTGTCGTGTGGCTGGCAAACCAACAACAGGCAGAGATCGTCGCGGACCTTCGCAGCTACACTGACAAAATGCCGTCTGCGTCACGCGAGAATGCGCTACTTTCTGAAATGGAGGCGGCCATCGCTTACCGCCAGATGGACAAGTTGGAAGGTCATATCGATGCGCGTAGAAAACTCGCTGAGGCCTATTCAGAAGCGCTTGGCTCGCTTGCCGGCCACGGGACCTTTTCGCTGCCGACGATTTTGAATGACGAGATCTGCTATCGCTATGTGCTGAACTGCGCATCTGCCGAAGTATGTGATCGTATCCAAAGCGCGCTTGCCCGGGAGGGCGTGACGGCAGAGCGACCAGTGGAACCGTGGCTTTCTGAGCAGGCAATGAAGTCGTTTCCCTGCGCTGCTCAGCACTATGCGGTGAATCTCTCGCTCCCGGTTTTTCCCAGTCTGGAAATTGTGGCGATAGAGCAGATTAGTGGGGTGATCGAATCCGCGATCAAGAGTTAATCGAATTTTTGATATGGAAGAACGCAACCAACCGATCGTCGATTATTATGAGGCTCTTCACGAGACCCACGGCAGCAGTCCGTTGGCGTCGGACTACGGTAGTCACGAATCGCAGCAGACGAAGTTCCGCGTGCTCAGTGAGGTGGCAGATTATGCTAACAAAAGTGTTCTCGATGTTGGCTGCGGTTTTGCGACATTCTCGGAATGGCTTGGAGCCGAATTTGAGGGCGTTGAATATCATGGCGTTGATATAACGC
>JBBKXR010000374.1:0-10489 GCA_037969585.1 Verrucomicrobiales bacterium | reverse complement strand
TTCATACTCTCACCCCTACGTCTGGTTCAAAGGAGACGAATCGTATTCCGGGCTCTACAACTCATCCAACGTCGACCTGAAGTTCACCGCCAGGTACCCTGACATTATCCCCAATCGTGAAATCGCCGGCAGCATTTCTTACATCGATGAGGCACTGACTCCCGCCGGAAAGCACTCGAAGATCATGCTCTGGTCGGGCAATTGCCGTCCCGGAGTTGAAGCGCTTCAGGAAGTTGCCGCGCTCGGTCTCGAAAGCATGAACGGTGGCAACACCATCCTCAGCAAACGCTTCCCAGGCCTGTCAGCGGTCGCTCCTCGAACCATTTACTGGGACGAGCAACTGCAAGTCTATGCCTCGAACCAGAACGAGTTCATGTACACCAACGGTTGGCAGGGACCCTACTACGGTGGCTTCAGTCAGGTGATCGAGACTTTCGAAATGACCGAGACGCCACGCCGCCTCAAGCCGGTCAACGTCTACTACCATTTTTACAGCGTCGAGCGTCACGATGCGCTCAAGGCGCTCGATGACATTTACTCGTGGTGCAAAAATGAGTCGCTGCACTCACTGACCACCTCGCAGTTCGCCGCGCTGACCCGCGACAGTCATCACACCAAGCTCTACCAGACTGGCGCACGGAGTTGGACCGCCCTCAACGAAGGCGAATTGCGCACCTACCGGCTGCCTGGCAGCTTGGGAATCCCCGATCTTAATGAATGCCGGGGCGTGACCGGCTTCATTCAACACGAAGGCTGGATCTATGTACACACCGACGGGTCGAAAAAATCACTGATCGCTCTCTCCGACAACCCGGAGCCGCAACTGCACTTGGTGAGCAGCAGCGCCGAGATCGCCTTTCAGCGTCGTGAGGCCGATCTGGTGAAGTTCACCACCAGCGACCTGCGCCCCATCGAAGTTGTGCTCGGAGGAATTCCCGCCAAAGGCCGGATCATCTTCGACATCAACGGCGAGCATCGCTCCATGACTGCCGACGACCGCGGCCAGGTGCGACTCAAGTTGCCGATGCAGGCCGAGGTTCGGGCCGCTATTGCCGAGTAACTTCTCACCTAACATTCTTCCACAAATGCCCCACTCACATCGCTCCAGGCGCAATGCCATCCTCAGCGTTCGCCAGATCTTCGGCGTCGTGCTGTTGGCGCTCGGCCTGGCGTATCTGCTGATACCGCGCGACACCGAGCTGGTCGAGCGTCTGGTCGAGGACGGTCACCACGACCGCGCCCGTGAACTGGTCATCACCACAGGCTCCGGCTCTGGTGAGTATTCGGCAATCGGTAAGGAAGCCAGCGCGGAAGATTTGATCGCAATGCTTTTAGGCAGTCAATCCGGTGACATCCCGGCCGGCAAAGCCAGCCAGATTGCGACTTTGATCGAGATTACCAGCGACACCGATGCTACCCGCAAGATTCTCGAAACTCACACGTCTCGATTCACCGATGACAGCAAGGCCGAATGCCTGGCGGCACTGGCGAAACGCGCTGTGCAGCTCGGCGAACCAGCTGTCGGCGCGCAATACTATGACGAGATGTGGCAGCTTGAAACTCCCGATGAAAACCTGCTGAGGGATGTCATCGCTGCCAAGCGTTACGCCGGTGATCCGAATGCCGCGCTGGACTGTATCAGCCGTTATCTCAGTGAACTCGGGCAGCCATTTCATCGTCTCGCCGAAGACTTGCGCATGACTGCCGTCAGTTTGCACCGCGAAATTAACGACGGCAGCGGCGCCTTCGATCTGCTCTCTCAGGAATACTTTGCCAGCGTCGACGATGAGACGCGCCACACCCTGATGGATCTGATGACCGAAACCGCCGCCCAGTCAGAACGTCTCGAGGACTGCCTGCCGATTCTTGAAGAATACGTCGGCACTCTCAACGCCGCTTCGCTAACTTGGCAGGAACTGTTGGCGCAAGAGACGTCTCACTCCAGCGATGCCGATTTTCGCAAATACGCCTTCGTGCTTGCCCAGCACCATGAATGGCACAAACAAACCGAGCGGGCTTTCGAGATCTACTGCAAGTTGGCGGCGATGGGTGACCTTGAGGCGCTCGACCGCTGCGTGACAGTCTATCCGTGGGTCGCCAAGCAGGACGCAGCTACCGAGTTACTTGCGGCGCTCGCGCCGATCCCCCACCGCCCGCAGTACACCATGCTTACCGCCAGGCTCGAAGCGGACGACGGCAGCCTCGATCAAGCCATCGCCTTGATGGAGCCGGTGTTGAATCGTCATCCCGAACAACAAGGCGTCGACGGCGCCTCCATTCTGATCGAGTCCGCTGGCGACTGGCTGGAGTATGCGCAGATTCTGGAAGCGGCCGGGCACTACGAAAAAGCCATCACTGCCTACAGGAAAACGGTAAGCCTAGAGCCGCAGAACCAAGCCCCCTTGCAGTCCGCCGCCAGTCTCCTGGTCGCCTTGGGACGCAACGAAGAGGCACTTGACGCCTTGTCGCAGCTGTCGATCAAAGATCACGACCTGCACTCACTGGAGAATTACGTGATGCTCGCCAGCGCCCTCGGCGACATCGAAACTGAACAGCGCGCACTGGAAATGCGCATCGCTAAAAACGCCAAGCATCCGCACGCCTCCGACTTCCAAGGTCTCAGCGAATTTTGGCAACGCGAAGGCGATTCTGAAAAAGCCATCATCGCCTCCCGAAACGGCCTCGCTGCTCTACCGGAGAGCAAGACTCTCCAGTTCAATTTGATCGATCAACTGATCGAGGCAAAGCAGTTCGACAGCGCTCGTGAGGAAATAAGGCGCAACGACGATCCTACCGACCACCGCTTCACCGCCCGGCTTCTGCAGATTGCCAACGAAGTCAGTGATCCTTTGTTGGTTTTGGAAATGGTTCGCCAGCGGCCATCCGATCTTGCCTTGTCGCCGGGCCAACGACTTGAATTAGCCGCGCTTTACGAATCAGGCGAACTCTCTGAGTCGGCGCTGAAGCTCTACCGCAGCACCCGTGGTGGTGAGTCCGGCACGCTGCGTCTCGAAGCTCATCTGGCCTACGAACGTGGCGACATTGCGGCAGCGCTAAGCCATCAACGCCGCTATCTCGATAGCAACGCAGAGGCCGACTACGAAGGCTGGATGTTCCTCGGCGATCTGCTCAACTCTAACGGCGACAGCAGCGCCGCGCGGCAGGCTTATCAGCACGCGCTCACCGTTTTGCGATCCAGCCTGGATACCTCAGTTCGCCCGAAAAGTGCACCACCGGCATCCGCTGACCCCCTGAGTGCAGAACTCTCCGCCGATCAGAGCAAAGCCGGATAGACCTCACGCAAGTCGAGCGAATCGCCATTTTCCTTCTGCAGTTCGAGCAGACGGCCAAACAAGCTCTTCACCCGCTCCTGATGGGCGGGATCCTCAGCGAGATTTATTATCTCTTTGGGATCGGCTTTCAAGTCAAACAGCAGCACCGCTTTCGCCTGCGGATACAGGATCAGTTTGTGGCCATCGTCAGTGACCGCACGCTGGCCATCGAGATAAGCTCCATAGATGGCCTGGTAATTTTCATCGCGCGCCCCCTCAAGGATCGGCAGCAGACTTTTGAATGCAACGTGCTCCGTCTTTGCTTTGTCCACGCCGGCGAGTTCCAGCGAACTGGCCATGATGTCCTGCAGATAAACCTTTCCGTCTTTCCTCGCACCTTTCTCGACACCGGGCCCGACCACCATCAACGGCACGCG
The DNA here is from genome assembly GCA_037969585.1 of Verrucomicrobiales bacterium. GTDB lineage: Bacteria > Verrucomicrobiota > Verrucomicrobiia > Verrucomicrobiales > DEV007 > JBBKXR01. Next base: position 6,780 of record JBBKXR010000374.1, on the reverse strand, counting down.
CACACTGTGATCGAACATATTCTGCTTACCCATTAAGCCGTGATGACCGACCGCGAGCCCGTGATCGGCAGAGAAGAATATCCAGGTGTTGTCAGCTTTTCCAGTTTTCTCCAAGGCATCGACAATGCGTCCGATCTGCACATCCATGTGAGTGATAATCGCGTAATATTCCTGGCGATTGACCTTCACGGACTGCTCGGTGCGCGGAAACGGTGCCAGCATTTCATCGCGCAGACCGCGACCGGATTTCATCGCCTCGCCAAATTCATACTCCGGCACAAAGCTGTCCGGCACCTTGATGTCATCGACCGGATACTTGTCGACGAACTGCTTCGGCGACTGACGCGGATCATGCGGCGCGTTGAAGGCGAGATACATGAAAAACGGATCGTCCTTCTTCGCCGCCATCCCCAGGTATTCGACGCCGTCGTCGCCGAGGACTTCACTCCAGTGTTTGCCACCCTTCCAGTAGCCTTCAAACTTGGGATCGTAGGGACTCCACGGATCGGGCTGGTCAGGCAGTGGCCGGTTGTAACCGTCGGGCGTTTGATTGGGCATTCCGGGGCGGACATTTCGCGCAACAGCGAAGATATTCTCGGCTGAAGCGCGCACATGCCACTTACCGGCAAAATAGGTATCGTAGCCGGCAGCCCCCATTAACTGGGACCACATCAGGCCTTTCTGTTGGAAGTTCTGCTCAGCACCACCCTGTTTAGCGTTCTTCTTTTTGTCTCCGCCGCCGAGCCGATTTGATTCCGCCTCAGCGTCCCAGACAAACAGCCCGGTATTGAGCATGTGGCGACTGGCGACACACACGGCGCCGCTCCACGAACCCATGTTGTAGGCGTGGGTAAAAGTCGTGCCTCGCTCGACCAGACGATCGAGGTTCGGCGTCTCGATTTCGTCATTTCCCAAGGCGGCAACCGTATCGAACGCCTGGTCGTCGGCAAAAATGAACAGAATGTTCGGCTTTTCCGCCTGCGCCTGAAAAACGCCGAGAGAAAGGACGATCGAACAAAGGCAGATGTGTTTCAACATGCGCCGAGTAAAGCCTCGGGCATTGCTGGTGTAAAGCATGAGATCTCGACCCGTGCCCGGCCGCAAGTTCGTTCGCCACTAAAGTAGCGGTCACCGCCCGACGTTCGCTGGCAAGGTGGAACTTGCCCCTTCAGACAACGCATGAGGTCATGAGGTCACAGAACTGGACGAAGACCCGACAGAGGGTCTGGAGGGGCTCGCTCCCGCGTGCCCGATCGAAGCCAAAGCGCAAACAACCTCTACAAACTTCCCCGAAGCTTTGGCCGTTCGACGGTGGCGTTCCGCGGAATGGCTTTGAAAGCCGTCCCGAGCGTTGGCCTCACTCCAGTCCTTGAACGGCCAGCCACCCCCGGCACAAAGGAGAAAAGAACTGGTATCCAAATGTCGGACGTTTCTCGTACTCAAGAACGCTTCCTATATCCACATAGGCAGAGTCAAAACGCAGCTTGGGCCCGATCCAGGTACTTCGAGTTCGGCAAGGCAGACTTAGCGGATCGAAGACAATGACAAAACCCAGAAGATAAATTCCGATCAAGCTCAGAATCCCGATCCGCAATTTTGCCATCAACTGAAAGTATGACCGCCGGTTGTCGCTTCGCCTTCCACTCGCGCTGCCAGCACTGTCGTGCAGGCCACGCAGCTGAATAATCGCGTCCTCTACGAAGGAATCAGATCCTTGACCATCTCGCGTTCTTCACGCAATTCGTTGATGCTGGCGTCGATCCGCGACCGGCTGAACTCGTGAACCGGGAGATCTGGAACGATTTCCCATTTCTTGCCGTCGGTGCGCACAGGAAATCCGCTGATCAGGCCGCGACTGACGCCGTAGCTGCCGTCCGAATGGACACACACACTGTGCCAATCACCTTCCGCCGTCGGTGTGGTCAAATCGCGAACCGTGTCGACCACTGCATTCGCTGCTGAAGCCGCCGAGGACGAGCCGCGTGCTTCGATGATCGCTGCACCGCGCTTTTGCACTGTTTCGATGAACTCGTTCTCCAGCCATGTCTCGTCGTGAATTTTGCGCATCGCGCTGACGCCGTTGATCTGGGCGTTGTGAAAGTCCGGGTACTGGGTCGCCGAGTGGTTGCCCCAGATCGTCATGTTGCTGACTGCGCTGACGTGGACGCCTGCCTTAGCCGCAAGCTGGGACTTGGCACGGTTCTCATCGAGACGAGTCATTGCGAACCAGCGCTCGGCCGGCACGTCACGACCGTTGTTCATCGCGATCAGGCAGTTGGTGTTGCAGGGATTGCCGACCACCAGCACCCGAGCGTCGGATGCGGCGTTGTCGGCGATGGCTTTGCCCTGACCGGTGAAAATTTTACCATTGATGCCGAGCAGGTCCTTGCGCTCCATACCCTGCTTACGCGGCACACTACCAACCAGCAGCGACCAGTTGGCTTCGTTGAAACCGGTGTTCAGGTCTGACGTGGCGACGATGTCGTCGAGCAGCGGAAAGGCACAGTCTTCGAGTTCCATGACCACGCCTTCGAGCGCTTTCATGCCCGGCTCAATCTCGATGAGATTGAGCGCGACCTTCTGATTCGGGCCGAACATGGCACCGGAAGCGATACGAAACAAAAGTGAGTAACCGATCTGTCCGGCAGCTCCGGTGATCGCGACGCGAATGGGTGTGGTGCTCATGGTCTTCGAATATTGTGGTGTAATGACTCTTCTACTCCTCGGTCGTCACGCCTTCGCTAACGCCGTGTGATTCCTTTTCAATGGTGGAAGCTCGACCGCCCTCAATCAAGAGCTTTTTCATTCGCTCACCGAGATATGCCCAATGCGGATTGGTGCGCAAATCATCGACGGTGCTCTCCATCCGGTAGACCCAATTTTCACCCAGAACCCCGGGAACATTGATGCGATCATCGAGCCCCAGCGCATCTGTGATCATCACGCCGGCATAGCGTGAGTTGGATTTAAACAAGGCCAATAACAACGCTTCCCTGACCGTGTCTCCGTAAGGTAACGCCCCATCATCCTTGCCCGCGTCGGTAGCAATGCCGGCAAAAGTTTTCATCGCATCCATGAACGATCGCGCCTCGTTCAGCGCCTTCTGCGCGTCATCATCACCTTCAGCTGGCGGATTTTCACGAGCCTCCTCAAGACAACGTCGGTGATTCTCCCACTGCACCTGCATCGGGTCGTGATCGTGGGTCGAGTAGGTCGCAAAGGAGATTTCGCCGTAGGCATCCCCGGGGATTGCGCCGCGACCGTCCTCGTAGTATTCCCAATGCGGCACCTTCATGCCTGGTATACCAAGCGACTCGAGACTCGGGCCCACATAGTCGGGCACCACGCCGAGATCCTCGGCGATGACTTCCGCACCACCGGCCGCTTCGATCAGGACCTTGAGATATTTTTCACCATCGGCACGATTGGACGCCTTGTGCTCCGGCGTATCGTCCGGGTACCGCTTAAAGCCCGGCAGCCTACCGCCCGTTTTCTGCTTCGCCTCGTCTTCGCTGAGGGGTAGAAACTCTTCATTGCGCACCGGATTCCAGGGAAAGCTGTAGATGCGATAAAAGCCAAGCGCGTGATCGACGCGGAACATTGAAAAAATTTCGCACAGTTTTTCCACCCGACGACGCCACCAGACGAAGCCCCGCTCCTCCATGACGTCCCAGCGATACATCGGAATACCCCAGTTCTGGCCCCACTTCACCGTGAACTCGTCATCTTTAAAATTTGTCTCAGGCGGCGCGCCGCCATACCAATCGAGATCGAAGATCGATGGATTGGCAAACACATCGGCGCTGCAAAAGCTCACCCCGATCGGCATGTCACCCATCAACGCTACACCCCGCTCATCCGCGTGCTTGCGTACCGCCCGCCACTGCTGATCGGTGATCCACTGCACGTAGGCGTAGAACATCAACTGCCGCTCCGTCTTAACCGGCTCACTATCGAGAAGGTTGCGCACAAACTCTCGCGCTTTGTCGATGGTGTTGAACGCATCGCCCCAGGTCTGCCAGTTCTGATTGCCGCCCTCCATGTCCATAAGTAGACGGAACAGACAATAATCCCCCAACCATCCTGCCTGCGCTTCACAATAAGCGTGAAATGCCTCGTCGCGCTTGGTTCCCTGCTGACAGTGTTTTTCAAGAAAGACCAGAAAAGCGCGCCACAGGAGATCAAACTTGAGCTCGCGCACCTTCACGTAGTCGACTCCACCACGGCGAAGCTCGCCCATGTCGAGACCCGCCAGCACTTCGTCGTAGACCGATTTCGACAAATCTTCCAATCCAGCCTCTCCCGGCGAGCAGTCGAGCGTCAGTGGATCCAGCGCCACTGAGGATATTGCGTTGTAGGGACTGTTGTCCGAACCGGTCTCATTGATCGGCAGCAGCTGCACGAAGCCCATTCCAAGCTCAGCATTCCAATCGATAAAGTCACGCAGGGCGACGACGTCACCGATTCCCAGATCAGCGTCGCGGCGCAGTGAAAAAACCGGGACTAGAAGGCCAGCGGATTTCGCTGATCCCGTATCTGATGTAGCTTCGTTTCCCATGCCTGAATTCGATTGGTAGTGTGGCAGCAAATGACGGCGGCACAAGCCCGCGTATGGGAGCGGACGCCAAGCCATGAACCAAGCCGTAATCGGGGAAAATTCCAGTTGGATCATGCCCCGGGTAGTGCCAATTTGACCGCCCACCATTCATGTCCGTACAATTCGAAGATTACTACAAGGTTCTTGGCGTCAGCCGGGACGCCAGCCAGGACGAAATCCGCAAGGCATTTCGCAAACTGGCGCGAAAATACCACCCCGACGTGTCTGAGGACAAAGAAGCCGGCGAGGAAAAATTTAAGCAGATCAACGAAGCCTACGAAGTGCTCGGCGATGCTGAGAAGCGGAAGAAATACGATCGCCTCGGCGCAAACTGGAAACAAGGTCAGGATTTTTCCGGCGGTGGTGGCGGCAATCCGTTCGGCGGCGGCTTTGGAGGCGGCGGCCGCGGACGTTCGCAGTCATTCCAATTCGACGGCAGCACCGGATTCAGTGACTTCTTCGAAAGTATGTTTGGCCAGCGTACCGCCGGTGGCGGAGGCGGGACTGATCCTTTCGGCGGTGCCTACGGTCAGGCCCCGCGCTCGCCACGACCGGCGAAAGGCGCCGACATCGAGGCCGACCTGCTGGTTACGCTCGACGAAGTCATGAACGGCGCCACCCGCCAATTGCAGCTCAATCGCCCCGACGAAGATGGCGAATTGAAAAAATCAACGGTCCGTGTCAACATCCCCAAAGGCGTCAGTCAGGGACAAAACATCCGACTTGCCGGCCTCGGCCAGCCCGGTTACCACGGCGGCTCCGCTGGTGACCTCTATCTGAAAGCCCGCTTTGCCCGACACCCCGAATATCGTCTGCGCGGCAGCGATTTGATCCACGATCTCGAACTGGCACCCTGGGAGGCAGCACTCGGCGCCGAGTTACCGGTTCCAACACCGCACGGTAGAGTGAAGTTGAAGATTCCCGCCGGAACCCAGCCCGACACCGAGATGCGCCTGCGCGGCAAAGGCCTCGCCAAAGGCACCGACGACCACGGCGATCTCTACATTGCGATCAGCGTCGTCATCCCCAGCGAACTCAGTGACGAAGCGAAGGAAAAATGGCAGGCACTCGCTGACGCCAGCGACTTTGATCCACGCCCTTGAGAAAGCGTCACTTGGGTGGTGCTGCGGCAAGCTGACTTAAAGGCATCGATTTCTCGATCGGCACACCGCCTTCCGCATCGATGACTTTCAAGGTCACCGTTGGCGATTCCGCTTTCCAATCGAGCTCGACGATGCCGAAATTTTCGCGGTGATAGGTCGCGCTCATCTCTTGATCCCGATAGCGATTGTCCGTAGGCGTGCCGCGAGGATGCAGTTGATTCAGACTGCTCGATGTCAGGTCGTAAATCGGATACGGCACACCATCGTCGCGCTGCACCGACAGCTCCGACCAATGCCGGTCGCCACTCAAAAAAATCACGCCATTCGCCTTCGTCGACGCGATCAGATCAATCATTTTGCGGCGTTCCGTCGGTAGGTTAGACCAGGTTTCCTGCCCTGCGGCTTCAGCAACAAACTGAATACCGGACACCAGCAGACGCAGCTCTGCCGGTTTACGAAGTTGCACCTCGAGCCAGTCCCACTGGGCCTTGCCGAGCATCGTCAGTTGGGGATTTGGGTCAGGATAATAACGACCGCCGACACGCCCTTCACCCGTCTTTAATGCCGAGCGAAAGTAACGCCCATCGAGCAAAATGACCTGCACCCGCTCACCCTCTGGACCGATGATTCTGGAATCGTAAATCCCCTCTTGTTTGCGTCGAACAGTCACCGGCGCTTCACCCCAAAAATTAAGAAAAATCTGCTGCGCCTCCGCCTTCTTCGGATACTCAGCGCCGCTGTCATTGATCCCGTAATCGTGATCGTCCCAAGTCGCCATGACCGGGCAAACCGTGCGCAACATGGCAAATCCCGGGTCGACCGCGAGCCGCGCATACTTGGCACGCATCACGTCCATGTCATCGGTATCCGCGTAGATGTTGTCGCCGAGAAAAAGAAACAACTCCGGCTGGTCCGCGACGATCCGCTGCAGCAGCGGCATCGGATTCTCCTGCTTGATGCACGACCCGAAATGGATGCGTGTCAGCGGTTCATCCGCAACTAACCCGGCTGGCGCCAGCAGAGATATCGTGAGCCAGGCGATCAAAGGTATTGGCGTTGTCGAGCCAGCCATGCAGGGCC
>JBBKXR010000373.1:0-25444 GCA_037969585.1 Verrucomicrobiales bacterium | reverse complement strand
TGTCGAGCCCAACCCCTTTTCGGCCGCGTCACCGTAGCTGTCTATTGCCTTCATCGTATTTTCTGGTCAAGATCAAATGAAATCGATTCAAACCGTAAACTCGGCATCGACATGCTCGGTAATCAACCGCCGTATCTCATCTACACTCAACCACTCCGTATTCGTTCCTGAGTTGTAGCGGAAACCTTCGGGCACCGTCTTACCACCAAGTTGGTCAATGTATCGCTCAAGCAAGCCCATGTCTGCGGTTGGTAGAATGACGTAGCCGTTGTCGATCTCAACGGTGGTGTAGGCGTCGGCGTCGGTGATCATTTCTTCGTGCACTTTCTCGCCCGGGCGAATACCGATCACCGGATGTTCACAGTCCGGACCGATCGCTTCGGCAACGTCGGTGATCCGATACGATGGGATCTTCGGCACAAAAATTTCGCCGCCGATGGCGTGCTCCATCGCCCGCAACACCAGCTCAACGCCATCGGCGAGCGTGATGTTGAAACGTGTCATCTCTGGATCCGTGATCGGCAGCACTCCGTTCTTTTTCTGCTGGAGAAAAAATGGAATAACGGAACCGCGAGATCCCATCACGTTGCCGTAACGCACTACCGAGAACGACATGTTGTGACCGCCGGCGTAATTGTTCGCTGCGACGAAAAGCTTATCCGAACACAGCTTCGACGCGCCGTAGAGGTTGACCGGCGCACAGGCTTTATCAGTCGACAGCGCGACGATTTTTTGCACACCGGTATCGATCGCCGCTTCAATGACATTCTGCGCACCGAGCACATTGGTTTTGATGAACTCCATCGGATTGTATTCTGCCGCCGGCACCTGCTTCAAGGCGGCGGCATGCACTACGGTGTCGATGCCCTCGAAGGCACGCACCAGGCGCTCGCGGTCGCGCACATCGCCGAGAAAAAAGCGCAAACCATCATGCTTATAATCGGCGAATTCCTGCGCCATTTCATACTGCTTCAGCTCGTCGCGCGAAAGGATCACCAGTCGCTCGATGTCCGGCCAGCGTTCGAGAACCGTTCGCACAAAGCATTTACCGAACGAACCGGTGCCCCCGGTGACGAGAATATTTTTTCCTGAAAGCATAGAAACGAAAACAATTAGGTGATGTCCAGATCGCGACCCGCGGTGGATGAAAAAGGATTAGGAAGACTTGAGAGCAGCCGCCACTTGATCGATCTCGGCATCGCTCAGGTAGGGACTCATCGGCAGGCTGAGACATTGATTGGAGACTTTTTCCGTAACCGGAAAATCACCCGCCGAATGGCCCAGATTGGCAAACACCGGTTGCAGGTGCAGGGGCACCGCATAGTAGCCAACGCTCGGGATCTCCGCCTCGCTGAGTCGCGCCTGCAATTCATCCCGATCCTCGGACAACACTGTATACTGAGCGTAGACACTGGTGTTGCCGTCACCGATCTTCGGCGCACGAATCGAGGCGCTATCCGCCAGGGCCTCCGCATATCGAGCCGCCACCTGCTGGCGTTTGTCGATTTCCTCGTCAAAGATTGCCAACTTGGCGAGCACCACCGCCGCCTGAATCGAATCGAAGCGGCCGTTGATCCCTAGAATCGGATGATGATGCTTCTTTGCCTGACCATGCACCCGGATCTGGCGCATCTTCTCGGCCAAGTCTTCGTCGTCCGTGAACAGCGCACCGCCATCGCCGTAACAGCCAAGTGGTTTGCTGGGGAAAAATGAGGTGCTGCCGATACCTGACAACGCACACGACGTTTTGCCATGATGGGTCGCGCCAAAACTCTGCGCCGCATCTTCGATAACCGGCAGGTTGCCGTGGCGCGCGGCAATTTCATTGATCGCTGTCATGTCCGCCGTCTGACCATAAATACCAACCGGCATGATCGCCTTGGTCTTGTCGGTAATCGCCGCCTCGAGCTTGGCCGGATCCATATTCCAGGTATCCTCCTGAACATCGACAAATACCGGTGTTGCGCCCGCCAACACGATCATCTCCGCCGTCGAGATCCAGGTGTAAGGAACCGTGATCACTTCATCGCCCGGTCCGATGCCGAGCGCCATCAGCGCGATCAGCAACGAGTCAGTGCCACTCGCCACGGTGATGCAATGCTTTGAGCCAACGTAATCCTGAAGCTTTTCTTCCAGCTCACGAACTTCCGGCCCGAGAATGTACTGCCCATGATCGAGCACCGCTGCGATCCGCCGGTCGATGTCGCCGCGAATCCGCGCCTGCTGAGATTTAAGATCGATGAATTGCATCAGTTCACTGTTTTTTTGAAATCGTCGTAAGATTTTTCACCCGTCGCGAGGTGAGAGGGTAGCGGCGCGTCCTCATCGATATCGAGGCAGTGCACCACTTCGTCTCCCCTTTCAAGCTGATAGCGCAGGCCGGATTCGGGGCAGGTCGCCATATTGTCACTATTAAAATTTAGCATATGCCCGTGCCGACTCATCCAACCTGTGCGGCGGCCCGGAACACCCGCCACAAAGCCATAGTCTGGGACATCTTTCGCTACCACGGCACCCGCCGCGATGAACGCGTAGCGCCCGAGCGTGATGCCACAGACGATGGTCGCATTGGCACCGACGGTTGCACCTCGGCGGATCAACGTTTTTTCATACAGCGACCGGCGCACCACCTGCGAGCGCGGATTGGTGACATTAGTGAGCACGCAGCTTGGCCCGAGAAACACATCGTCCTCAACGGTCGTCCCCGTATAGATCGCCACATTGTTCTGCACTTTTACGTTGCTGCCGATGGTCACTCCGTCCGCGACCATCGTATTCTGCCCGAACACACAATTTTCACCGATCACCGCCCCAGCGCAGACATGCGCAAAATGCCAGACCTTGGTACCGACACCGATCGTTGCTCCGTCATCAACGACAGCTGTTGAGTGTGCGAAATGAGACATGACTCAGACCGATGCAGCGATTCTCTCAAGAACTTTTACGACACGATGCCCACTTTTTCCGTCCGACAGCGGCGTAGTACGTTCGCGGCAGCAGTCGATAAAATGTTGCAGCTCGAGGGACAGGGGTTGACCACTTCCGGAGAAAGCGATCTCCTCGCCGAAGTCCTGATTCTGCAGTTCTCCGTCGATCGTCTTGCGATGATGGATGACCCTCTGGTTCACCTCGTCATACACTAACATGCCCTTTTCACCGACGATGGTCAGGCCACGTCGATTTTCCGGCCACAGCCAGGAGTTGTGCAGATGAGCGCGAATGCCCGAGGGGAAATGCAGGTGAACATAGACGTCGTCCTCAACCTTTTCCTGCAAACCGCAATGGCCCGACGCGAACACTGAGTCGGGATCTTCATCGGTGAGAAATAGCAAAACGGCCAAGTCGTGAACCCCCAGACTCCAGGTGACGTTTTCAATGTATCGCGCCCGACCGAGTTTTACCCGCTCCTGGTGAAGACTGAAAATTTTTCCCAGCATGCCCTCGTCGAGCCGCTGTTTGATCCATTGGATCGCCGGCTGATAAAGCAACAGGTGCCCGACCATCAAGACTCTTCGGTCGTTCTCTTCCGCCAACTCGACGAGGCGAGCCGAATCGGCTGAAGTCAGCGTCATGGGCTTTTCGACAAATACATCTTTGCCCGCCTCAAACGCGGCAGCCGCCACTTCAAAATGGGTCGGTGCCGGGGTGGCGATCGCCACCGCGTCGATCGATTCGTCCGCCAGCAGTGCACGGTAATCGTCGTAGAGAGGCACACTCGGATACAGCTTCGCGAGGTCTTCGCGCAGCTCTGGCGAAGCCTCCGCCACTGCCGCTAACGCCCCGAGTTCGGAGAGATTACGAACGATGTTTTTACCCCAACTGCCCGCGCCAATTGCAGCAATTTTTAATTCTTCACTCATATCGTCTCATACTTACCGGAGAGAATCGTTGGTGGAATGGCTGCGTCGATTCTCCTCAAGTGCAAGGCGTGAGAGCTGAGCGGAGCGAATCAGCCAGCCAAAGGCTGTCCGAAGGGCGGAGTGGCAACGACGGCAAATGAGCTGCGCGAGCTCAGCGAATGACGAACAACGCAGCAATTGAGAAAAAGCGGCCAGCGTTGAGAACCAGTACGCGAAGCGCCGAATTACACCTACATTTACACCCATCATTCTACCGGATACTCTATCCGGTTGGTACTAAGCCTTCCACAATTGCCCTTCGCGGGTCGCAATCCCATGCATTGCATTGCGCGTATCAACGATCAGATTGGCATTCGCGGCGATAGCAGAGTAGTCGACCGCGTCGTGCGCCGTAGCGATTAGAACTGCGTCAAAATCGGCGAGGCGTTTCTCACTCCACTCAATAGATGCTGTCCCAGCCCAATGCGCGTGCTCGCGCGTCGCTCCGATCACCGGAATGTGCGGATCGTAGTAGACCACTTCCGCGCCGGCGGCATCCAAGCTGTCCATCAGTTTAAAAGTCGGCGACTCACGCATGTCATCGACATTCGGCTTATAGGCCAGGCCGACGATGAGGATCTTCGAACCACGAATCGCTTTCGCCTTTGAGTTGAGAGCTTCCGCAGTGCGGCCCACCACGTAGCGCGGCATTTCAGTATTGATCTCACCAGCCAACTCGATAAAGCGAGTGTTTTGATCGAACTCCCTCGCCTTCCACGTCAGGTAAAACGGATGGATCGGAATGCAGTGACCACCCAGACCCGGCCCAGGATAGAATGGCATGTAGCCGAAAGGCTTAGTCGACGCGGCCTCGATGACTTCCCAGACATCGATATCCATCGCCGCGAAAATCACCTTCAGCTCGTTGACCATGGCGATATTCACCGAGCGAAATATGTTCTCAGTCAACTTCGACGCCTCGGCCACTCGACACGATGCCACAGGCACCAGCTGATCGATTGCCAGGCCGTAAATCGCTTCGGCGCGCTTGAGGCACGCCGGCGTGAGACCTCCTACCAGCTTTGGAATGGTTTCTACCGAAGCTTTATTACCGGGATCCTCTCGTTCCGGGGAGTAGGCGAGATGAAAATCTTGTCCCGCTATCTTGCCAGAACCTTTTTCCAAGGCCTCGCGCAATTCGCCCTCCGTCGTTCCCGGGTAGGTGGTTGATTCAAGACAAACCAACGCGCCCTTTTTCAAGTATGGAGCAATCGCTTCGGCCGTTTTCAGGACATACGAAATATCGGGCTCGCGATGACTGGAAAGTGGCGTCGGCACGCAAATCAGAAGGGCGTCCGCCGCGCGACACTCGGCAAAGTCGGTGGTTGCCCTGAATCGCCCCGAGTCGACCATTTCGGCGATTTTTGCCGCCTCGATATGCTGAATATAACTCTCACCAGCGTTCAGTTTGGTGACCTTGTCAGGATCGATATCGAGACCAAGGACCTGCGCGTTGTTGCGACAAAACTGTAGCGACAGTGGCAGCCCGACATAGCCGAGGCCGATCACTGCGACCGTTAGCGATTTTGCGTCTGCTTCGCTCATTTTTTCAAAAGCTTGAGGATGAATGGCAGCAACTTCTCGCCCTTGCGCTGCCATGATCGCAGCGCTCTAACCCTCGCCAAGGCCTTCACTTCCGGTTCTTGTTCGGATTCAGGTTTGCGCTCATCGATCTCAGCGCGCGCGCAGTTCTCCATGCGCTCAAGACGCTCGGCACCGTTCTCCAGGCGCGGCTGCAAACGCTGACGGAAAAACACATCGGCGAAGTGCGCCACATCCAGATCGGTCTCGTAGTAATCACGGCGGTCGCCCTCCACGTAGACCCGCTGCACGACGCCCAATTCCCGTAGCAGGGCCAATCCGCTGCTGGCGCTGCCCTTACTTATCTGCAAGCGGCTGACCACGCCATCCATCGGCATCGCCTCAGCGGCCGCAAACAGCAGGCCGTAAATCTCGCCGACCGATTTGGGCATGCCCAACAACTGCACAAACGAGATGAAATACTCGATCGATTCCCGCTCCAACGCCGATAAAGGCGCGCTTTTTGCGTCGTCCCTCATTGCTTTTTGCCGCTACCTCGGCAACCTATCGGCACGCTGCCGCCCCCGGTCATTTGCGGGCTATGCCCACAAAACCGGCTGTCAATTCCAGCAACTGCGGTTGCTAATTTCATGCCTTATGTCCACGCCTCGTAACCGGCGACGCCAACGGAAAGAAGGGTTAAACACCATTAGTCCATTTTGTTCAAGAAAATTTGAACAGAATGCGAAATTCACCTCAAAGCATCAAAATCAGGAACTGGGCTCGGTTGGATCGACATTTCTCATACGCCCCGAAAGGTCGTCGCAAAACAAATCTCGGGACTCTGTGTAAGCCGGGGGCACGGAGGATCGAGATTGTAAGGCTGGCGCTCCGCCTGCCTCGGTGCGTCGGCAAAAGTGAGCCTCCAGTGGCCGCAGAGTGGCCGCTCCTGAAGCCCAATTCAGAGGAACGGACTGAAAAAAGGATTTGTGTATCATGATCACGGTTGAAACCGCGGGCTTTTCTGCTTCGTGCCTTCAGCGCCTCAGCCTGCTCTACCACAAACACAGTGAGATGGAGGCTGGTGTTCGGCCAAGTCTAAACTGTCGCGTAGCGACCAGTCTCGGTAGCCGTGGGCTTTCAACCCACGGCCCGATCCGCAGCGATATCCGGCGTCTCGGAGTGACCGCTCTGACAGGGAAAGGGTCGCCGCGCTTGCCGTTGCAGAGCGGTCACTACGTGACGCAACACCAGCCGAACGGGAAAACGGGGGATAAATCCCCCGTCTAACCAGACCGGTCCCTACGGGACGGCGCGAAACGTCAATTTAGTTCTGCACGAACGCTACACCGGCATTTTTGAGGCCCAATCCTGATTCTCACGCCACCACGCCACCGTCTGATCGATGCCTTCTTCGAGGCCGATCTGCGGCTCCCAGTTCCACAGTCTGCGCGCCTTCTCGATATTGGCACTGGTGTCCTTCATGTCCGACTTGAAAGCTGGCTGAAAATCGATCGTCGCCTTCTTGCCGAGCTTCTTTTCAATCATCTCGATCAGTTGCAGAAGATTTACTGGCTCCTTGCCGCCGCCGATGTTGACGATTTCGTAGCCGAGGGGGGCCATGCCGGCGATCGTGCCACGCGCGATATCGTCGACGTGGGTGAAGTCGCGACTCTGCGTGCCATCGCCGTAGAGCGTCAGCGGCGTGCCCTCATCGATCCATTTTATAAACCGAAACGGACTCATGTCCGGCCGTCCCGCTGGCCCGTAAACCGTGAAGTAGCGGACCACGGTGACGTCAAAGTCGTACAAATGATGATAAGCGTAGGCCATCGCCTCAGCCGCCTTTTTGGTCGCCGCGTAGGGCGAGATCGGCTCGTTTACCGGCATTTCCTCGGTGAATGGCATCGGTTGCCCGGCGTACAGCGACGACGTCGACGCCTGAATGATCTTCTTGATGTCGTGCTCGCGCATCAATTCGAGCAGGTTGAGCGTGCCTTGCGCGTTGGTCTGCATGTAGACCGTCGGATTTTCCATGCTGTAGCGAACGCCCGCCCGCGCCGCCAGGTTGATCACGCAGTCGAAGTCGTGTTTTTGGAAAAGCTCGGCCAGCGACGCCTGTTGTTCGATATCGATCTCGGCAAACTCGAATGCCTCCGACTTCTGCAATCCCTCGATTCGATGCCGCTTCAAGCGCGGATCGTAGTAGTCATTCATGTTGTCGACACCGACCACATGCCGCCCGGAATCGAGAAGCAATTGAGCCGTGCGGGCACCAATGAAGCCGGCAGCGCCGGTTAGCAGAACGGATTTCATAGAAAGTCAAAAATTGGCGGCCCGCACTGTGACGCAGCCCCGTCCGCCATGCAATACCGCATTTTTTCTAATGCCAGCCACAGGATCGGGACCACTAAAGGACGCTGATATTCGCTGATGATCGTCCACGGGATGGCTACCTACTCTTTTAACCACGAATGGACACCAATAAACACGAATTTTGATCGGCTGGAGGACTCGAACGTCGGATGGCTAGTGGATTTTTACCGCAATGGAACGGAGTGACATAGCTGGCCAAAGGCCACCCGAAGGGCGGAGCCGAGGCGGCGGCAAATTAGGCGAATAAAACGAATTTTGATCGTCCACTGCCTTTCCGGATTAATCCGACTGCCGGTAATTCGTAAAATTCGCTAAATCCGTGGACTGAAAAACCGTTGGCCGTCCAGTGGACGAAAAGTTCGTGGTGTTGCCAACTATTTCATAGAACGCGTTGCCACTCAAAGCGCAGGTAGTCGTCTGACCAATTCCCCTTCTCCTTTTTCTCCTCCAACAGCTTTGCGTTCGGCTCGAGCTTGGTGCGATCGATGACTGGGGCTTCTCCCTCCTCCTCAAACTCGAGCATGATGTCTTCGCGAAACTCAGTCTCGACGATCTGATCGGCGCGATAGAAAAAATGAATGTCGGTCTGGCCATAGTTGCCGACGAAATCCTCATCGCAGCCGCCGACTTCCCAGTACATCGAACGCGTCAGCAGCATCGTGCCGGGATGGATCTTGGTAGCTCCCGTACGTCGGTCCTGGCGAATAAATTTATAGATCTTGCGATCATCCTTTTCGACCAGCTCAAGCATCGCTGCTGCCGCTTTTGGCGGCGTGACGTGGTCCATGTCGGTGTGCAGAATCCACTCCGTCTCCGCCACCTTGGTGCCCAGATTGCGCGCTCCGCCGATATTGCAATACTTGTCCTCAAGCACCCGATAAATCGCCAGGTCGATCGTCGTGGGTTGTGCGTAATCAATCGCCTTCACCTCCGACCCGTCGTCGACAATCAGAAACTTCACCCGCGCCTTGACCTCGTCCGGCCACGCCTCCCAGCCCTCGACCAGTCGACGCAACATCGCTCCCTGGTTGTAGTAGGTAACGATAAAAGTAAGCGACGGACCCGTAGCCGCTAGCTCCTTCTTACCAAACAATCGCGAGAAAAATCTGTTCATCCTAACTCCTAACTCCTAACTCCTAACTCCTAACTCCTTGCTCCTTGCTCCTTGCTCCTTGCTCCTAATAAATAAACCGGCTGATCTCGAATTTATGTCCATTAAAGAACAGGACCGGCGGGATGTACTCGATCAGGCTGTTGTAGATTTGGATGCCGACGTTGACGCCACAAATCAGTAAGCAAAGCAGCAGGGCGAATGTTCGGTGCTTCAACTCCAGCCAAGCGATGCCTGGTGCCGCCAACAATACCACTGCGGGCACTATCGGTAAAAATAGCCTCAGTAGAAACGGCGCCTGCACGGCGATGAGCAGCACCGTAAAAAATACCCCCCAAATTGCGAATATACCCATCATCGGCAGATTCTCTCGCCATTTCTTCCACGCAACTCCAATCCAAAATAACGGAAATATCTGCAGTAACGGCGGCATGCAGTACCAAAACAACTTAGGTGTAGAAAATGGACGAAACTGTTCCGATTTGGCGAACGCCAGCTTCTGATTATGTGCCCAGTCAAACAGCACGTAACAAATGATGATGATCAACACGGGCCCGAGACAAAGCCGAAGCCCGGTCATAATTCGCTCACCGATGTCCAATTTTCTCTCGCGGTAGACATCGCACAACAAGGTCATGCCCACCATAAACGGTCCGAGTACAATTCCCGGAGGACGGGCTAGAATATGCAGCAACACCACCAGCGAAATCAAGATCGTCTGGCGCAGCGTGACCCGCTTCAAGCGGTCGACCAAAAAGTACAACATCACCACCACCAACAACTCGCCGATGGCATCCGTCGAAGCGCGGCCAAAGCTTTTCATGACCAGCAAGTGAGTCGCGTAAAAGCTCACCAGCATCATCGCCGCACCCATTTCCATACCGAGTTTGCGCGTGGCTAGTCTCCACAACAATAGCAGGTTGCCGAAACTCGCGAGATTGGCGACCACCAAGTAGGCGATGGTCGTC
This sequence comes from Verrucomicrobiales bacterium, assembly GCA_037969585.1. GTDB lineage: Bacteria > Verrucomicrobiota > Verrucomicrobiia > Verrucomicrobiales > DEV007 > JBBKXR01. The sequence continues at coordinate 15,569 of JBBKXR010000373.1, read as the reverse complement.
GGCAATCCACACAGAACTCCAATCGCTATCAGAGCCGGTGTCAGCGCAACGTGACTGTGCGAGTAATTGCGAAAATTCGTGCGTAACTCGTCTCGATCCCCATCGCCCGTCAGATAGTCAGCGATCCACTCGCCAAACATTCCGTAGCCATCCGGATCGCTATGTGGGTAGTCGTGCCCGTAAGTCTGCTGCCAGCACAGAATACTCGTCGCCGAGCAGGCAAGGCCCAGCAAAACCAAAAAACCAAAAGCATATCGCTTCCTGAACCAGACGAAAATGAACGCCGCAAAGACCGGTAGCCATAACAGGTGGAACCACAGCGTTGGCCACGGCGAGCGCAGCAAAAATGCCAGCGGAAACTTGACCGCTTCACCACCGACTTTCATCGAAATCTCCGGCTCAGCAGGAGAAAGCACTCGCTGCACGGTCGGCTCGAGCGGCATGCGCCATGACAGTTCAATGGCTATCGTGTCACCGACCTCATTGTTCCCAGTAAATCGGCGTTCGTAGTTTTCACCATTCTCCGCCATCGATGTCTTGATCACTTCGCCCGTCGTCTCGTTGCGGATGATGATCTTCACGCGAGTCCTCTCGTCGTCGACCAGTCCAGGAATTTTCAGAAAATTCAGATCTGCAGCCTGCGCCTCAAAACGAATCGTAACCGGTTCACGATCGATAAAATCAAGATACGAAAACTCTGCCGCTCTGCCGTTTTCCAAGCGAAGCTGACCTGCGTCAATTTCCTCCTCCGGATAAATCAGCAGCGAACGATCCCAGTCTGCTTTGGGGTCCGGTTTGTGCCCGAAATAAAACAGCGGAAATTTACCGGCAACCTCGCCGCCGGACGTTGTCAGCGTGATCGGAATGGCTGGCTCAGTATTGGCTATTACCAGTTGCGGGGGTGGCGGACGGATCCAAAGCATCGAGATTCGCAACCGGTCACCGACTTCATTGTCCGGTTCGAATTGAGTGTTCCCTCCGGTCATTGTGACCGTCTCCGCAATTCGTCGTCCCTGAGTGAGATTGTCGACGATCACCTGAATTTCCTCGCCCTCCGCCGAGAGGAGATTTAACCAATAAATTTCATTATAATTCGGCTGCGTCGCTATGACCTCAAACACAAACGGTTCACCCTCGAAAAAGGCAGCGACTTCATCGGTAGAACTGCCGGGAATCACACTGAGGTTCGGGTAGATCGGTCGACCGCGAAAGTCCTGCGACATCACCGCCAACAAGACGCTAAAGAACAGGGCATACAAAGCCATGCTCAGCCAATAGGCTCGGGCTCTCCCCTTGCCCCAACCCGACCTTTTTTGTTCGACAGAATTCACTTCAAAGCAGCCTCGACAACCCACCAATTGGCAAATTCTTGCCAGACCTACGCCTTTTCCGCCAGCACCATTTCCAAGTACTCGCGGTAGTCAGGACTGCGTACTGAATCAATCACCGCACGAAATTGCGCTACGTCGATGAAGCCCTGATTAAACGCGATCTCTTCCAGGCAGGCCACCTTGTAGCTCTGCTGATGCTCGATGGTCGCAATGTAATTGCTCGCCTCCAGCAAACTCGTAGGCGTGCCACTGTCCAGCCAGGCAATGCCGCGACCCAGTGGCTCGACCTTCAGTTTACCCTGATTCAAATACTCCCGATTCAGATCGGTGATCTCCAACTCGCCGCGCGCGGAAGGTTTCAGCGCCTTGGTCATCGCCACCACCTGATCGTCGTAAACGTAGAGGCCGGGCACCGCGAAATTGCTCTTCGGCTTCTCCGGCTTTTCCTCCAGACTCAGCACCGTGCCGTCCTTGTCGAACTCGACCACGCCAAACCGTTCCGGATCACGCACCGGGTAGCCGAACACACAGGCACCCTCTTCCAGTTCCAGTGCCCGCCGGAAAAAGTCGAGCTTACCGTAGAAAATATTATCGCCGAGAATCAGCGAACAGCCGTCATCGCCGATGAACTCTTCGCCGATCAAAAATGCCTGCGCGATCCCCTTCGGCTCCGGCTGCACCGCATACTCGATCTTCAAACCGATCCGCGAACCATCGCCCAACAACTGCTCAAACATCGGCGTATCCTTCGGTGTCGAAATGATCAACACCTCCTTGATCCCACCGAGCATCAACGTCGACAGCGGATAATAAATCATCGGCTTGTCGTAGACTGGCAGCAGTTGCTTGCAGGCAACGTCGGTCAGCGGATAGAGCCGAGTGCCGGCACCGCCAGCGAGAATAATTCCTTTTCGATTCAAGTCTTTATTAGGAGTTAGGAGTTAGGAGCTGGGAGTTAGAATCTCGCCCAAGGAGATCCGGCTAGTAGCCATCCATCAGCCGGTCAAAATCCGCGTTAATCTGTAAAATCTGTGGTGAAAATTCAGTAGTCATCCAGTAGCCGGTCAAATCCTGAAAAATCATGTAAATCCTGTCTAAAAAATCCAACTACGATCCAGTGGACGATCAATCAGCGAATATCAGTGTCCATCAGCGGTTTTAAAAACCTCAACCCAAGGTCCCCAAGCGCTCCCCCTGGTAGGTCCCTGCGTCGATCGCCGCGACCCATTCGCTGTTGTCAAAATACCACTGCACCGTGCGCCGCAAGCCGCTCTTAAACGTCTCGCGCGGCGCCCAGCCGAGTTCGCTCTCGATCTTCGTACAATCGATCGCGTATCGATGATCGTGCCCCGGGCGGTCGGTGACGAATGCGATTCGGTCATCCGCCGGCGTTGATTCTCCGGTCAGCTCATTGGTGATCTCAATGATCGCCCGCACCACGTCGATGTTCGCCATCTCACAGTTGCCGCCAATGTTGTAGACCTCACCGAGTCGCCCTTTGACCAGCGCCAGCGCCAATCCGCGACAGTGATCTTCGACATACAGCCAGTCGCGCACGTTCGAGCCGTCACCGTAAACCGGTAGATTTTCACCGCGACGCGCTTTGGCGATCATCAGCGGAATCAACTTCTCGGGAAACTGATAAGGCCCATAATTGTTCGAGCAATTGGTCGTCACCACCGGTAACCCGAAAGTGTGAAAATACGCTCGCACCAAATGATCGCTGCCGGCCTTTGACGCGCTGTAAGGACTGTTCGGCTGATACGGATTGGTCTCCGAAAAAGCCGGATCTTCCATCGTCAGCGAACCGTAGACCTCGTCGGTCGACACGTGAAGAAAGCGAAAACCGCCAGCGTCCTCGCTGCCCGCTGCTTTGCGTTTATTGAAATGATTGCGCGCAGCGTGCAGCATCTGAAAGGTGCCGACGAAGTTGGTCATGATGAATTCCTCCGGCGCCTCGATCGATCGATCAACGTGCGACTCCGCCGCCAGATGCATGACCGCATCGAAATCGTGCTCTTCGAAGAGCTTCTCCAACATCGCCGCGTCGCCGATGTCACCCTCGACCAGCACATGCCGATCATCGTCCGCCAGTTCGACGAGATTCTGCGGATTTCCCGCGTAGGTCAGCTTGTCGAGATTGACCACTTTTTCGATCTCCACACCCAACTCGTCAGCCGCCGGGCCGAGAAGATAGTGCACCAGATTTGAGCCAATAAAGCCCGCCCCGCCAGTCACCAGTATGCGCATTAGATCAAAAATAGTTCAGTTTTACCCCTGCCGATTCAGCGGGCGGACAGTCTAGCGACTGGCCGAAATCACACAACTGCTAATTCCCCGCCAAGCTTCAGAGCATTAGCCGGGGCTTCACGACATCTCGAACGTAGTCGCGCAGCGCTTCCTGCCAGGGACGCAACTGCTTACCGGTCAAAGCCTCGTATCGATCATTAGCCATCACCGAATAGCGCGGCCGAGGCGCTTTTTCGGCAAAACACTCGTTCAGGCGCCACGCAGCGATTTCCGGCTCCGAATCGATCAGATCCACTTCGCAGGCCGCTCGAAGGCACTCCCGCGCCCACTCAATCCAAGAGCAATCGCCCGAATTGCTCAGATGCATCAAACCCTTAGCCTCCGGGTGGAAAAACAATCCCGCCACAGCCTCGGCGATATCGATCGAGTACGACGGCGATCCGATTTTGTCGTCGACCAGCTTCAGCGGCTTACCGGCCATCGCTGTAGGGATCACCCAATCCGGCGTGGCATTTTCTCCGCCGGGACCATAAAGCCACGCCAGACGCACCACCAGGTGATCGTCCGAAGCCGCCGACACTGCCTGCTCGCCGGCCAATTTTGAACTGCCGTAAATGCTCTGCGGGTTGGTCGCATCGGTTTCCGTATAGGGCGCTTCGCTCTCGCCGTCAAAGACGTAGTCGGTGCTGAAATGAATCATTCGCGCGCCGCGCTCGGCCGCCAACCGCGCGCATTCACCCGGCGCGTCGGCATTAAGTCGCTGCGCCATCTGCGGATCGCGCTCACAGCCGTCGACATCCGTCATTGCTGCCGCCATCAGCAAAAGATCAAATTTCCGATCGCCCAGCGCGGTTGCCACCGATCCCGGCTTCGACAGATCCGCCTCAGCACGCGTCAGAGGCACGACGTCATTACCAGCACAAACCTTTTGCAAGGCCTGCCCGAGGCGCCCGTTGGCGCCAACAATGACGATGGTTTTCTGTGCAGACATTTCAAATCTCCAAGGCCGCCTAAACTGGTGGCGACCCCGCCAGCGCACAAGTCAAAAGCGCCTCCCGCCAGCGCAAAAAGAAATGCGCCTCTGCCAATGGTTCGAGTCGTATCGCCCTGTGGAAACTGGATAAACCCCATGCAGGTGCTCGCACTCACCATTTTCATCAGTCTGATTCTCGCCGCCATTTTCGTCGTCTGCTTTTTCTGGGCGGTTCAGCGCAATAGCGGCGGCAGCCTGGAGCAGGATTCACTGCAACCGCTCCTCGACGACAAAATCGCGACAAAAGATGCGTCTGCCGAGCCGTGACACGCCGCTGACAATGCTCTGTTCGTCGGCGACGGCGCCAACGACCGTCACGCCTTCGACCGAGCCTTGGCCCGTGGCGCGCCGCTGTCCGCCTTCGCGCCACTCGAGGAGCACCTCGATTTTGTCCTGCTCGGCGACTCGCTGTCGCCTCTGCGTCGGTTGTTCGACGTCGCCGCACTGCACCGCAGAACCCTGCTCCAAATCCTCGCCCTGGGCATCGGCTACAACCTGTTCGCCATCACCCTCTGCCTGCAACAGTTCATGCACCCGCTGCTCGCTGCGATCGTCATGCCACTCAGTTCACTGGCGATTCTCGGCTTCACCTGGTGGCGACTTGGCCCCACAGATACGAGGCCCGAAACCGGTGCGACTCAAGCGGCAGACGGACGACGCCTCAGCGCCAAGAGGAAAATACCGACCAGCGCCAGCGCGTAAACCGCTGCGACCCATGCGGCAGATATCATCGCCGAGCTCGATTGCGAAGAAGTCTCCGTCGCCGTTTCGCTATCGACCACAGCGGCGGCAGGCTCAGCGGCTTGCACTTCCCACCACTCCGGGATTTCAAAACCATCGTTTGCCTGATTGACGCTCTGCAAATCTGTCTGCTCCGCAAACGGTGCCAGCGTCATCTCGCGGACATCACCCTCCTCGTACCTCGATGATGGCAGCAACTTGCGCTCACGAAAAGCCCAGTGAAAAACCCAAAATGTCTCTGCTTCGAGCGATCCCTGCAGCACCTCCTCAACCTCGTACTCGCAGGCGTAAAGCGCGTCCGGATAGGGCACATCCTGCGGACTGGCGAACGACGACTTGGTGATCAGCTTCGCCCTCACTGTCACCCCCGCCTGGTCGGCCTCGCCCCGTGCAGGCGCTTCCGCCGATTCCGTCGAAAACTCAACATTTTCCCAATACACCTGCGCCTCACGCGCCGGAGTTTCCGACAAAAACAAATCACGCGCCGCAATCGCCCAGACTACGACCTTCTTATTTTTCATTGCAGCAATCGCCCCTGGCCGTGACGCCAAAGTCTTGCGCACCCCCGTCGATGCCTGACCGTTCTGCGCAATCGTATCGATGGTCATGCCCAGCTCTTTCGTCAAATGCTGAGCAAAACCGGCACCCCCACCCCAGCCCATTTTTTCATCCGAAAAGATATTGGTAAAGCTGTCACCCAACAGCACCACCGGCGATGCCATATCGTAAATCGATACCGGCTCCCTGTCCGCACCCAACACCTGCGTCACGCCCTCCGCGACCTCATCTCCAAACGCACCTCTTCCATCTGGAAGATCCAGCTTCTCCACCAGATCCCCAGGCGACGCCACATCCTGACTTTCGCCTTCGGCAAATTTGCCACTGGCGTCCAACTCACCGAACCATTCCCGCGCTTTCAAATATTCCGCCACACGGGCCGCGCTCGCCTGCATCGCCGCCGGCGTCCAGTGCGTGTCCTGCTTGAGAAAAACCTGCGTGCCATCGCGTTTCATTTTCATCCACGACTCACTCAAGTCCAACACCTGGACCGCCTGCGTGCTTTCCAGCGCCTCATAAAATTTCGCCGCATCGGCATGCGTCACCGCCGACTCACTCGCCTCACCACCGAGCATCTCCGGATAAATCATCGGCTTGACCGGAATTGGCACCAGCACCAACTCCACCCCGAGCTCCTGCAACTGCTCGCCAAAGCGAACGATCGCCGGCAGCGGCCCCGACCACGCTTCTAGCGTCGGATCTTTGGCCACCGTATCCGGCTCCGCCAGCAGCGGTCCGTAACCGGTCAGTCCATCGATCGCCGGTTTAAAAAATAACCACCCCTCCTTACCGATCACCGTCTTGCGATTGCCCTCGCGCAAGACCGCCGTCAGCACCGCCTGCAGCTCGCGCCGCGGCGGCTCAGTAAACGCCGCAGCTTCAAATTCCGATTCGATAGCACGCAAGTGATCGAACACCGGGCCATCCTTTTCCCGATCGTAGCGGAACAACTCGACCAGCGGCACCGAGCCCTCGTCGCCACGAAAAATCTCGTAAGCATTTCGCCACACTGGCGGCACCGTCGCCACCAGCAGAAACACGATCACGGCTCCCCATGCGAACCAATGATGTCCCATCATCGATTCATCAGGATGAGCGCCGTATTCGTCATACGGATTCTTCATCTTGCCGGTAGCTGATTTCTTATACGCCATAACCGATCAGAATTGGAAGTACAGGAACGGGTTAAAGCCCTGGTTAAACATCAGCGCCAGACTGAACACCAGAAGCACCAGGCCGAGCACCACCTTGTAGCGCGTTAACTGCTCCAGCCACACCGCCGTCCTCGGCAGGCACCACGTCCAGACCACACACAGCGCAAAGAACACCCAGTCGACCGGACGCAGCACATAAGCCGTCAGCAAATCCGCCGCAGGCTGATCGCCACCAAAGCCAAACATCGCGCTCAGGTAACGCGTCGCCACGTCGAAATTTTCCGACCGGAAAAACACCCAGGTGATTAACACGATCCCGAACGTGACCGCCACCCGCAACGGATTCGGCAGCCGCCCATACCACGAGGTCCGGCCCATTGCCCGCTCCGCCATCAGCATCACGCCGTGGATCGCGCCCCACATCACAAACGTCCACTGCGCCCCGTGCCACAGACCACCGATCAGCATGACCAGCAGCAGATTGATGTGAGTCCGCCGCTCGCCCTTACGATTTCCACCGAGCGGAATGTAAAGATAGTCGCGCAAAAACGACGACAGCGAAATGTGCCAGCGCCGCCAGAATTCGGTGATGCTTTTCGATTTATACGGCGAATCAAAGTTTTCCGGAAACTTGAACCCGAACATCCGCCCCAGTCCGATCGCCATGTCCGAGTAGGCCGAGAAATCGAAATAAATTTGAAACGCGTAAGCCATCACACCGATCCACGCGATCGGTGCCGTCAGCACCCCGTCGCCCGCGCCGAAGCAGGCATCCGCGATCACCCCCATCGGATTCGCCAGCACGATCTTTTTGGCGAAGCCGAAGTTGAACCGCGTCAGCCCGGCAACGAATCCCTCGACCGTGTGCTCACGCTCGCGCAACTGATCTGCGACGCTGCCGTAACGCACGATCGGTCCCGCCACCAACTGGGGGAACATCGATACATAACAGGCAAAATCGATAAAGTTCCGCGCCGGCACCGCATGCCCCCGATACAAATCGATCGAGTAACTCATCGACTGAAACGTGTAGAACGAAATCCCCACCGGCAGCGCGATCGAATACATGAACTCCGGCAGACGCACATCGCCCATGCCCGCCCACTCCGCGACCAGGCTGACGTTACCTGCGACGAACGCGCTGTATTTGAAAAAAGCCAGCACCGCCAGATTCGCCAGCACCGAGATCAGCATGCCCGCCTTGCGCTTACCCGGCGAAGCCCCCTCGGCCGTGATCATTTTCCCGCAACCGTAGTCGAGCACCGTCGAGCCCAGCATCAGCAGCGTGAACCACGGGTTCCACCAACCGTAAAACACATAACTGACCAACGTCAGCATGAGGTGTCGTCCCGACCTCGGCGCCGCGTAGTAAAGCAGCAGCGCCAGCGGCAGAAAGTAAAAGATAAAAATGTGGGAACTAAAAACCACGCCAGTCAGTCACTCGATCGGTCGTTCAAATAAGTAAGCGCCCAAACTGCCGCCTCCCGCCCCCGGTCGCAAGAAATCAATCGACCCGTGACAGCTCCGTCATCGGTGGACGAAAGTGTGATACTGGCGTCCCGCCAGTCCCCGTGGACGAGTTTGAAGGCGGTAGCTATCAGTTTCGCCGTCCCCTCGGCTAATTCCACCACAGCTCGTCCAACACCAACCGGCGGGACGCCGGTATCACACTCCCATCCTCTGGAAAAGTCCCACTCGCCCTACAAAATCTTCTTCTTGGGCATCGTGATGTGCGGCGCGCGCAGGTACACCGGCTCGAGCGCGAGCTCCGCCAATTCATCCCGCTGCTGCTCACTCAGTCCCGCTGCCAGTCGCGCCAGTTCCCCCGCCGATGGGCGCAACACCCCCACGCCACCAAAGCGACCGACCACCGACTCCTCCGTCGTGTAAACCCGCAAGTCCTCGCTGCCATCCCGCAGACGCTTTACTAAATCGTCCGCACTCATCATCTCCGCCTCTCCCTGCAGCTCGCGCCCGCGAACCTCGACGATGAAAAACTCGCCCCGACGCGCGTCGCCGATCACTAGGTAGTCCCCGGTTCCGCCCTCAGTCGGCAAGGCGGCCAACGACGGCAAGCCAAAACACGGCACGCCCCGTGCCAGCGACACTCCGTTCGCCACCGCGATTCCCACCCGAACTCCGCTATACGATCCCGGTCCCGTACCGACCACCACTGTTTCGACATCGTAGCTCTCAAGAGCCTCATCCAGTGGCGCAAAAATCGCCGCGTTGTGAGCCCGGTCGGAAGTGAAATCGCGCCTCCAAACCACCTCGCCACGCGCAGTATCGAATACCGCCAGGCCCGCATCCGGCGTCGACGTTTCGATCGCCAGAATCATGCGTCGGCCCTTTCTTGGATATCGAATTTCCCCAGCCGCAACGTGCGCACACCTGACCGCTCCTCATCCGCACTGATCTGCCACCACTGCGTCGACGCCGGCAGCAAATGTGGAAATTTGTCCGCCCACTCCGCGACCACGATGCCCGGCTCATCGAGATACTCCTCCCAACCGACGCCGAGCAATTCCTGCTCCGATTCGAGCCGATAAAAATCGAAGTGATACAGCGGCAGGCGCCCGCCCGCGTACTCGTGCACCAGCGTGAAGGTCGGGCTGGTCACCGATACCGGATCGATCCCCAAACCACGAGCCAGCCCCTGTGTGAAATGCGTTTTCCCCGCCCCCAACGCACCGCACAAAGCCAACACCTCACCGCCGCGAAGATCGGCCGACCACTGCGCCGCAAAGTCATGCATCGACGCCACATCATCGATTTGCCACTCCTGTTGTTTTCCGTTCGTCATCGCCAAACTCACTGTCCAAAATGATCCCATCCGCCGTCGAGCGGAGTTTCGACACTCTCGGTCACCTCACCGATGACCGTCAACGCCACGTCAGGAAATCCCGCTACCCAGGCATCCGCGTCGGGCATTCGTTGCGGCGAAAATGTCATCAACAATTCGTAGTCCTCACCGTCAGCCAGCGCCGACGCGATGTCGACGCCCTCGTGCCGCGGCAGCGCTTCGACATCAATCCGATAGCCTATGCCGCTCGCTCTTGCCAACCGAGGCAAGTCTTTCGCCAAGCCATCACTGAGATCCATCATCGCTCTCGGCCGCCGCGACGCTTCGGCGACCAGCCAGCGCGCTTCTCTCAGGCGCGGAGAAAAGTTCAAATGCCGGCCGCTCGCCAGTGACCCGCCAAGTTTTCCGGTGACAGCGATCAGGTCACCCACCTGCGCACCACTGCGCAACACGCAGTGCGACCTCTCCACCCAACCCGTCATCGCGATCGAAAGCATCGCATCGCCGTGCACGGTCGACGTCGTCTCGCCACCAACCAGCGCCACCTCGTAAACCGCCGCCGCCTCACGCAATCCTCGATACCAACACTCCACTTCTTCGAGATCGAATTCCTTCGGCAGCGCAATCGTTACCAATGCCGCCCTCGGCACTCCACCCATCGCTGCCATATCACTGATCGCTCGGCACAAAGCCTTCCTGCCGATCGCCACGGAATCGTCCGTCGCAGAAAAATGCACACCTGCGACCACGGCATCGGTTTTTAAAAGCTCGTAGATATCAGGATCGGCGGACTCCATCACCGCGCAGTCATCACCCACTCCGACGACGACTCCTTCACCGCAGTCGCCCATACCTGCCGTCAGACGCTTCACCAATTCGTCTTCATCCAGCCCGGTGGACCCATCTTCTGCGACCTCAGTCATGGATTACCCAGCAGCGTCCGGCGTAAAGTACATCAGCACCACATTAAGCGTATTGAACAGCGAGTGAATCCCGATCGGCACCCACAGCGAACCGCTGAATTCATAAGCCAGCGTCAAGATGATCGCGAACGCCCAAAGCGGTATCGCCGCCGGGATATTCAAATGGACCACCGAGAACAAAAGCCCCACCACCACCATCGAAAACAACGGCCCCGTGTAGCGTTTTACCGCACCGTAAATGTAGCCGCGAAAAATGATCTCCTCAGCAAAAGGCGCCAACATACAAGCGTAAACGATCAGCAGAACGCGGATCAGCGGATCCTTGACCAGCATCAACGCCTCGACCGCTTGTTGACTTTCCATCTCGCCAAATTTTGGCACCAGCCAGTAAGTCGTCACCACGTGGTGTAAACCGACCACTACCCCGGTGGCGGGCACCCCGATCGCCAGCACCCACAAAGCCCATTTCTTCAGAGTCACCCGCTCCAATCCAAACACCTCACTGGGATTACGCCGCCCGTTAAAATAGATCATCGAAAGCGCGAACATAATCGTGAACAGGGTGACCAGAAATTGCGCGAGAATGAGCGGCAAGCTCGGCACGCCCGCGGGCGAAGCATCGTTGTCACCACTACCCGCCGGCAGGAACTTCAAATAGTAAAACGCCAGCAGGACAGCAACCATCGCCAGATCCGAGGGCCGCATCATGCTCTCGCGAACCTTGCCCCATAACGGCTCCCGTTTAGAAAACCAGCCATCCGTCTCGCCCCAGGTGGCACTGAACGGGCGCACGCCAAACCGCCAGACAGCGTGCATCGCGAGCCCCATGATCAACACCCCCAGAGCGATGTGCTCAAGGTCCCGCAGCAAGCCGATAGTGATCTCACTGGACATCACGGCAGCGCCTCAAGGCAGGAAAAAGTCAGGCAAAAGATACGGCACGCCCGGTTGCAGGCGCGGCAAAAGTCGATCCGCTACATCGAGCTCGATTCGCGCCGGAACAGCAGCCCCTGCACCCAGTGGCCCCTTCACTAAACCGAGCGCTTCAAACAAGCTGCCGACCTCATTCATCTTGATCACTCCGGCCTTTGGCGCATTGCCTAAGTCGCGCGCCCGGTCGTAGGCGTCCTCGATGTAACCCGTCGAATCCACCAGGCCGACACGCTTCGCCTGCCCGCCGGTAAAAACTCGACCGTCAGCGATCTCAGCCCGCAACTTTGCATCGGGAAGATCCCGAGCCTCGGCCACGATTCCGACGAAACGATCGTACATTTCCATCACCAGACTATCGATCAATTCACGTTCGCGCGGCGTGACTTCACGACTACCACTGAGGATGTCTTTGAACTCGCCACTCTTAAACGTGCGCGTCGTCACGCCGACTTTTTCGAAAAGATCATCGTAACCAATCGATTGCATGATCACGCCGATGCTGCCCGTCAACGTCGTTTCGCTGGCCACGATCTCCGTCGCCCCACAGGCCACGTAATAACCACCTGACGCCGCCACCGCGTCCATATAGACCACCACTGGCTTCGACTCCCGCGCCTTGCTGACCGCATGATAAATCGTGTCCGACGCCGTTACCTCGCCGCCCGGCGAATTGATGCGCAGCACGATCGCCTTCACCGAACTGTCTTTGACCGCCCGATCCAGCTGCGCCTTGATCTTGTCCACCATCGAATCGCCCGACCCCCCGAACAGCAAGCCCTCCGCACTCGAACTGGAAATGACGCCGACCAAATCGATGTGAGCAATTTTTTCGGCACTGCCCGACTCACCGTCGACCGCGACGTCGCCCATCAGTCCGCGGAGCATAAAATACCCGATCGCGCTGATGACCAGAAGTCCCAAAAAAAACAACGCCGCCCCTATCGCCACGCAGCCAAGCGTGCCGGTACCCCGTTTACCCTGATCACCATCACTATTGCTCATAAGTGCCGCCAAACTAAAGGCGCCCAGCGCACCCGACAAGTGATCAGTTCAGTGCCCTCGGCAACCGGATTAACTATCTGCAACGAAGTTCATCGAAGCCAGCGCCAAGACCATCGGCGACATCGGCCGCTGATAACGATTCGATCGATCGCACTCCAGTATCGACCAAATGCTCCGCACTTCGGCCCGCAATCCACGCGGCCAGACAGGCCGCGCGAAAGGTGTCGCCAGTCGATGCCACCAGCGCGGCACACAGGCCAGTCAATACATCACCCATTCCTCCGCTGGCCATGCCCGGCGTCCCGGTCGAGTTGTAGGCACTCGCCTCGCCCTCTTTCGAGATCACCGTGCGCGCACCTTTCAGCAGGACGGTGACGCCATGCTGCTTCGCAAAACTTTCTGCCACAGCGCGCCGATCGTCACGACTTGTCATTGCGCTGGCGGCGAGCAGGCGTTTCATTTCGCCGGGGTGCGGGGTGAGCAGTCGCGGCGCCGACGCAGCGGTAAGCTGGGTCAGATGTTTCGGATCGGAAGACAGCGCATTGAGAGCGTCGGCATCGAGTACGGCGGGTCGCGGGTCGTTGATCATGAGATCAACCAGAGAAGCGGCTACGTCTTTGCCCAGTCCGGGTCCGATGGCGAGCACGTCGAGATCGAAGTCGGAGATCGCCTGTGTATCGGTGAACGGCTTGACCATGATTTCCGGTGGCAAGCGCACCGCAAGCAGATCGCTGATTTTTTCGTCGGCAAATACGGTCACCAGTCCTGCACCTCCCCGCAGCGCTCCCCGGGCGGCCAGTTCGGCGGCACCGATCATGCCTCGCGAACCGGCGAGAATACCGACCCGCCCGGCATCGCCTTTGTGAAAGTCGTGATGCCGCAGCGGCAGGAAGCCGGAAAGTTCTCGCGGCGTCAGCAGCCAGGCATTGGTCAATGATTCCTCAACTTCGATCTGGTCGAGCGGCACCACCTCGATTCGTCCGACGTGATTGACGGCCGAGTCGGCGACCAGGCCATTTTTTACCTGAGCAATGGTCAGTGTGTGATCGGCCACAACGGCTCCGGCATAGCATTGGCCGGTGTCGCCATCGATGCCGGAAGGAATGTCGACCGCGAAAGTCAACGCGTGGACTTGCTCACGCAGCGCGTTCATTTGCGCCGCCATTTCTGCCAGTTTGCCGCGCAGCGCCCCCTTGGCACCGATGCCGAGCAAGCCATCGATCTGAATCGACGTCCCCCGGCGGAAATCGGCAGGGCTCTCGGTCGCGTTGAACTCGGCGAGCTTCTTCGCCGCCAGCCTGGTCATTTCTGACGGATCGGCACCTAGAATGGCCCTGACTCGCCAGCCGGCTTTGCGCAATTCTCGCCCGATTACCAAGGCATCACCACCATTGTTGCCTTTGCCCACGTAGAGCGTCGCCTTCCCGGAAACGGGGCACCGGCGCATGATGCGTTCGGCGCAGTTCCGCCCCGCCATCTCCATCAAATTTTCGGCATCGACACCGGACGCAAACAAGCGCTCCTCGGCGTCACGCATTTGCTGGCAGCTGACCAACATCGGACTGCCGCTGACTAGCGGCTTCGGGAGAACTCCATAACGCCACGCGCGATGCTGTCGGCGACGACCTGGCGATACTTGGGATCCATCATCGCCGAACGTTCGCGGTCATTGGAAACGAATCCACCTTCGATGAGCACTGCCGGATGACGGGTGCGTCGCAGGACGGCGAAGTTAGCTGTCTTGACGCCCCGATTGGTGGCACCGAGACGAGCGATCAGTTGATCCTGAACAAGTCTGGCAAAAGATTTCGATGTCGAACCTTGGTAAAAAGTCTCGATACCCATGACCTTGGTTTTCCAGCTGGAGTTAAAATGGACGCTGACGAACAGAGCGTTCCGATAACGATTGGCGATCTCAGCTCGGGTGGCCAGTGGGATGAATACATCTCGGTCCCGTGTCATGACCACCTGATAACCCGCTTCGCGAAGGGTTCGCTGCAGGCGACGCGACACGTCGAGATTGATGTGTTTTTCGTAAACCAGCGAGTCGTTAGCGCCGATATCGTGCCCACCGTGACCGGCATCGATGACAATCGTTGGTGCGGCAAACGCTGCATGTACGGGCAACAATAGACAGGCCAAAGCAAGCAGTGCCAAGCTTCGTCGTCGCAAGACTTGAGCGGACGAGAGTTGAAAATAATCGCCAGCCCCACATGAAGCCTCACCGAAATTTCTCCACTTAATTAAACCTCGCATTTCTTAAATTTATGGATTTTGGCAAAAATATCAAGTTTATTCTAATTTTTCTTGATAATGCTTATTCGACGAAAGCGCTGCGGGATGCCAAATCTGGGGCACGTCCACATAAAAAGTCCGCGGCTTACATCCGCATCGTTAAGGGCAGGAAAAGCTCAGCGTCTACCGACTCAAGGAACTGCCAACATTGGCATTCCTGGCGGCAACTCCGACAATTTGCGGAACTCTCGTTCTTCATATGGGGTATCGTGTTCCTCAGCGGTCATGCCGCCATAGACTCCGAGTGTACCATCGCTGATGGTGACCAGATTCGGCCGGTCGGCCTCTTTTTCGTAATAAAGTTCCCGGCTGAGTAGCTGGCCGTCGACATCGACGACGACATGCGCGTAGGCCTTCGGAGCCACCATGTGTAAGACGTGCATACGGTTCTGGGAATCAACGCCGTAGGTCGGCGGATGAACGGTGAGCATGCGCCCGAGGGAAAAGGTGGAGATGGCCTGGCCCGAAGCCTTGTCGGTCAGGCGGACATAAAGCTCTTTCTGGCTGAGATTGGCAAAATTGATGAGCGAGTACTCACGATACGTC
>JBBKXR010000372.1:0-18815 GCA_037969585.1 Verrucomicrobiales bacterium | reverse complement strand
TTCGCGATCAGAATCCGGCAGAAGATGCGACAACGCAAACGCCGTTGCCGTGGAGAGCACTGTTATCCAGTTCTGCGCTGTGGTTGCTCTGCGGACAGCAAATCTGCCGCGCCTCGGGCTACATGTTTTTCGCCAGCTGGTTTCCGACTTTTCTGCAGCAAACGCGCGATATTTCTGTAAAAGATTCCGGCTATCTACAGGCAGTAGTATTTGGCGGTACTCTCGTCGGTAGCATTTTCGGTGGCAAGCTGGTCGACTGGATCTGGAAAAGGACCGGCAACCCGCGCCTCAGCCGTGGTGGAGTTGGAGCCAGCTGCCTGCTCGCCTGCGGCATCCTCATTCTCGCCGCTTGGTATGCCACCAGCGCGCTGACTGCCATCCTCCTCCTGAGCTTGGGTGCACTGTTCGCGGCGATCGCAGGCCCCTGCGCATTCGCCGCCTCCATTGACATCGGTGGACGGCATGTGCCGCAGGTGTTCGGAATCATGAACATGAGCGGAAATTTCGCCGTGGCACTTTGCCCCATCGCCGTTGCGTGGTTTTTCGAACAAACCGAAAACTGGAACCTCATTCTACTGCTGTTTGCCGGCATCTATATCGTGGGCGCGGTGTTCTGGGCTTTTGTCAATCCGAGCAAAGTCATCCGAGCGGCCAACTAGCGATCTGCCCAGTGGGTCGGCATTGCGCCGTTGCAGAAGATTCTGACACCCGCAACTCTATGTCCATGAAATCTGCCATCTGTCTCGCTCTAATTCTGTGCGCTGTCCTGGCGCCCACCGCTCACGCCGGATTGCGTGCCGGCGCCAATGTGACCGACATCACGCCGTTGGCCGGGCACTATCCGATTTCCACCGCCGGCTCGATGAGCGCGACCACGCTCGATGGCACGGACGAACGCATTCACTGTCGCACGTTGATGCTCGGTAACGACGGCGATGAAAATCTGGTCAGTTTCACGATCGTTGATTCCTGTCTGGTGCCGCGTGAGATCACCGATTCAGCAAAACGTATGGCGGCGGAGAAAACCGGTGTTCCGTCAGCGAACATGACCGTTGCGGCATCGCATACTCACACGGCGCCGGCTGCGACACCGGCATTTCAATCGAAGCCGTCGACCGCCTATCAGATTTTCCTGGCGGAAAAAATCGCTGAATCGATCGCCGCCGCTTACGCGAAACTTGAACCTGCCGAAGCCGGTTGGGCGGTCGGAGAAGAACCCGATCAGGTGTTTAACCGCCGCTGGTTCGTCAACGAGCCGTATGAGAATCCCTTCGGTGACAAGACTAACAAAGTGCGCATGAATCCGGGCTACAACAAGGGCAACGGTCACGTCTCGAAGCCGGCTGCCCCGACCGACCCGCAAGTTCCCGTGCTGGCGGTGCGATCTTCCGCTGAGGGCAAAAAACCGATCGGCCTGCTGGCGAATTACAGTCTGCACTACGTCGGCAATCCACCGCGAACCGCAGACGGTAAGGCGCAACTCTCCGGTGATTACTTCGCGCGTTTCGCCGACATCATGGCCGAGAAAGTCGCGCCCGGTGATGACGGCTACGTGGCGATCCTTTCCAACGGCACCAGCGGCGACATTAACAACATCAACTATGGTGCCGCCCCACCGGAGAAGAAATACCAGCCGGGTGAGAAAATGATCGAAGTCGCACAGGACGTCGCCGACGCGGCTCATGAGGCGATGAAGGATATCAAATACAGCAACGATCTGCCGATCAAGGTGGTCGCCCGCGAACTTGAACTCGGCGTTCGCAAAGCCGATGCTGAGGGTCTCGCCCGCGCCCACGAAATTCTCGGCAGTCCCGAGCAACTGATCAACGGCAACCTCTCGGCGATGGATGCCATTTATGCCCGTGAAACGCTGGAGCTGCGTGAATATCCTGACACGGTGCCGGTGCGTCTGCAGTCGGTGCGCCTCGGAGATTTGTGCATCAACACCACCCCGTGCGAGACTTTTGTCGAAATCGGTCTGGAGTTGAAAGAAGTGAGTCCGTTCGGCACCACGTTCATTATCGAATTGGCGAATGGTTACAACGGCTACCTGCCGACGCCGGAACAGCATTCCTGGGGCGGCTACGAAACCTGGCGCGCCAAATCGAGTTACCTCGAAGTCGATGCCTCAGTGAAGATCGTCGCCACTTTCAAAGAAATGATGGCGGAGTTGAAGGCCGAGTAGCTCAATCGCCGCTGCGTAGGCAAGGCGCCTCTGCCGCAGCCGGGGCCGTCTACGGAACCACTGTGAAAGCGGCTACGACCGTTTGTTCGGCAACTTTCATTCAAGCAATCGCGGTCTTTGTGCGGTTCAGTCAGCGCGGCGCGCGGATCAGCAGGCCGTCATAGCCGTTGGGGACGACCAGAGAATTTTTCCGAACCGACACTCGCGCAGGATTGCCCGGCGTTTCGATTTCTTCGATCAGGCGCGGCGCGGATGGATCAGATAGGTCGATGATGGTGATTTGGCCGTCGGCGCGATGGGCGGTGTAGAGGCGGTCGCCAGCGATCGTGGGTGCGCCCATGTGGCGGCGTAAATCGCCAACCTGAAGGGCAGGGGTTTCATCGGCAGTCGGCAACTGTTTTCGGTCGAGCAGGCGGTAGCCGCCGCGGACCGTTGCCAGCGTGTGATTTTCAAAAGCGCTCAGGCCGTTCGACGATCCGATTCGCTCCGGATAGTGATCACCGCTGAAGGCCGGAAGCGGCGAAGACTTGAGATCGTACCAGTGCAAACCTGAGACGTGCCAGAATACGCAGGTGTAACGGTCGTCGAGCAGTCCTCGCATCATCTGGTCGCCGTAGAGCAGGCCGTGGCGGGTGTCATCGAGGACCAGTTCGGGCGTATTCGGGTCGGAGACGTCGACGATGAGAAACTTGTTGGCACCGGCCTGCAGCAGAGCGTAGCGCCCGTCGCCGGGAACCTCGACCTGGCGGATGGCGTGCTTGCCGTGGGTGAACGTTGCGATGCGATGAAGCGCCGATCCACCCTCGGAAATTTGGAAAATACCCAGGCCACCGGAGCTTTCGGCGACGAAGATTCGATTGCCCACCACGCTGACGTCAGTGGCAAATCCTTCGGTGCTGTGCTGCGACAGCTCTTTGATCTCCGGCCACAGTTCCACGACGCGGATGCCGCCACTGCCGCAGGCGACGACGGCTCGATCGTCGGCGAGAAAGTCGACGCCGTGAATCTGGCTGCCAGGCCGGTAGATTCGCCATCCCTCGCGATCAGCGGTGGCTGGCGGTGGGCTGCCGATCGTAGGTGGGATGTCGCTTTCAGCGACCCGGGTCCTCGCCGTTCCCGGCGCAGCCAGAACATGCAGATCGCTGTAGCCGCCGGCGAGAAAGATATGGTCATCGCTCACTGCCAGGCCGCCGACGAAACTGTGTATGTCGCGGGATTTCTCGAAGGGCAGTTGGCGATGGCCGACGACGCGAGGCGACGTCGGATCGGCGACGTTAACGACAAACAGGCCGTTGTAGGTATCGGCGACGAAGGCGTGATCGTTGGCCACGGTCACGCCCCACATGTCGTTGCCAATCTCGTAGAGCGGTGGAAATTTTACCCGCGAGATCCAGCGCGGATTGGCGGGATCAGAAATGTCGAGCAACTCCAGACCGTGGCCGTGGCCGAAGCCGGGATCGCCCGGTTGCTTTCTCGGCTGTTCACCGGAGTGGTGGCCGGTGGCGACGTAGAGTATGTCGCCGTTAACATCGACGCCGTCGCCGTAGCCATCGAGCGGCGTCCGGGCGGTGATCTTTGGATGCCACGGATCGCGCACGTCGACGGTGACGACTTCGGAGCTGGCCCACACGCCGGTGTAGAGATAGCCGTCGCGGGCGACCACCGACTGCGCTTCGCCGGTGCGGACCGTGCTCAGGTGTTGTGGCGTGGAAGGGGCAGAAATATCGATCAACTCGACGCCGTAATGGCGACAGGCAACGAAGAGAACATCTCCGGAAATCGCCAGACCGGTAGCGAACTCGACCGTGTCGAAGTGATTTAACAATTTCGGAGTCGAGGGATCTTTGGCGTCGACGATGAACAGGCCGTCCTGTCGCGACGAGACGTAGACGATTCCTGCGCGCACCAGGATCTGGCGGACGCTGCCAAGCCCTGACAAATCACCGACAACGATCGGCTGTGAAGGGTTGCGGATGTCGAGGATGTGCAGCTTTCCGCCACCAATGGCGAAGGCGTGATCGGCTTCGATGGCGACGTCCATAACCGGTCCGATGCCGGCGTCCTTGATGATGTCCAGTATTGGGCCGTAGTTGCCGGGGATGTTTGCCGGTTCGGAATTTTCGACCGGCTGGAAAAGTTCCGGCTGCCGAAAGTAGTGCGCGTAGAGATGCAGACCGACGACGGTGAACAGGTAGTGGGTTTCGCCGGCGTCGACCTTTTCGAGATCGACGCTGCTGAGCATCTTCCACAGATCGGGGACGTAGCGGCGAATCAAATCGTCCTGTTCGCTCAACAGGACCATGTGGAATCCACCGAGCGGAAAGCGAATGTGAGCGAGTGCCGCGAGTCCTGCCTCCTCGTGGTCGAGCATTTCAGGACGGAACTTTTCCCAGGCGGCACTGGCACCACGCAGTTCGTGATCACTCCAGCCGAAGTCCTGTCGCAGTCGGTCCCAGACCGCATCGGCGTGATACTTGCGATAAAACTCACCGGGGAAATCGCGCGCCAGTTGCATTTCGACCGATTGCCGGAGCAGACCGCCAATCACTTTTCGGCGCTCGGGGTCGTCCTCCAGTTGATACCAGGCATGGACGCGAAACGCATTCTGGTTGGCGTAAATCGGATGGCCATTGATGCGCACCTGCGGGCCCGGATGCACTTGCTGCCAGCGCTTGCCGTCGCTTTCGGTGAGGAAGTTTTCATAGGTATCCCGCCAATGCTCGTCGCCGGTTCCATGGTAGAGCGCCAGCACGGACGGCAGCAGAATCGAGGCATGGCTGGAGTTAAAACCTTTCCACGAGAAGCCGACGTGAGCTTCGGTGACGCCGTCGGCACGTTTGATCGACCAGTTGTGTTGCTCCAGTCGGCGACCGACTTTTCCGAGCGATTCACGGATCCACTTTTTGTCTGCTTCGGTCGCCAGTGAGGAGTTGGCGAACAGCGCCAGGCTGATGATGTAGGTCGT
Source organism: Verrucomicrobiales bacterium (assembly GCA_037969585.1). Taxonomy (GTDB): domain Bacteria; phylum Verrucomicrobiota; class Verrucomicrobiia; order Verrucomicrobiales; family DEV007; genus JBBKXR01. The sequence goes on along the minus strand of JBBKXR010000372.1, from coordinate 13,665 downwards.
GTGCTGATCCATCGACGAATCGTCGAAGTAGGCTGACACGTCGTCGGGATGAGGGCCGCGCGGCACCAGGCCACTGAGCGCAGGCTTGTCGGTTTTCGGATGAGTTTCGGGCAGCGATCCGATGAAGCGAAGCGCGGCAAATTGAATCCGGATCTGCTCCTTGAGAAACGGATCCGGCCGGGCTCGATGCGCATCGAGAAGCGCCACCAGCATGTGGCCGGTGTGCAGCACGGTGTCGGCGATGCGCGATCCGTAGCCCCAGGGTTCCGGTTTCTCCTGAAGAACATCGGCAGGCGAAGTCCACGAGTCTTTGCCGGACAGGCGTGCTCCGTAGAGGACGCCGGTGTCGGGATGCTGGAACTCCGCGAGGTACTGGCGGGTTTGCGTGAAGGTTTGCTGAATGATTTGCGCTTCACTGACGGGAACGTCGCCGTCCTGCCCGCGACAAGGCTCAGGCCATTGGGTGACCTGAAGAAACACGAGAAAGGTGATCCAAACAGTTTTCACGTTACCCAATGAATAGTGCGCAGCGCCTCTAGGGAAGCCAAAGCTGCCGCGCGAACCCGTCAGTGCAGGGTACATCTTTCCGCCGCACTTCTCTTGAGTTCGCGACCCGACGCGGGGTAGAGTGCGGCCATGAAATTCCAATTCCTTACAGCGTTTTTGCTCGCTGCCTTCGCCGCAAATGCGAATGGCCAAACTTGGAAAAAGCACATCGTCATGGAGCAGGGGCACTGCAACACGGCGGTGGCGCTTGACGTCAACGGTGACAAAGACCTCGATGTCATCGCCAGCGTCAACGGCAAGGTCAGTCTGTTCATTGCACCGGATTGGAAAAAGGAAATCATCCTGCATCGCTTTTTCGGTGGGGGAGGTGGCTGTATTCACAGCGCTCTCCTCGATGTCGACGGTGATGGTGACCTTGACTGGGCAGGTACGCTGGCCAGCGATCATCCGTTCTGGCTGGAGAATCCTGGCAAAGCCGAAGCGCAGATGGGTGCGTGGACACCGCGCGTCATCGATCCGGAAATCACCGGTATTCACTGCATCCTTGCCTCGGACATCGACAACGACGGCAAGGACGATTTGGTGATCAATAACTTCGAACCGGAGAAAGGTATCGGCGACTCGATCGCCTGGTTCAGCGTTCCGAAAAATCCGCACAGGGCAAAGCAGTGGGATCGTCACGTTTTTGCCGACGGCGATGCTCGCGGTGGCAGTCACTACATGGGAGCGGGCGACATCGATGGCGATGGCTGGAAAGAGATCGCGGTTGGCGCCAAGGGAGCGCCCTTCGAAGACGGCAATTGGTTCGCTTACTGGACCAATCCGGGCAAGGAGGGCGTCAAAGGCGCGTGGAAGAAAACGATCCTTGCGGAAAATCAGTTGGCCGCGACCAACATCCTGCCGGCTGATGTCAACGGTGACGGCAAAGTCGATTGGCTGGCGACGCGTGGCCACAGTGCCGGCGTGCTCTGGTTCGAAGCGCCGGATTGGAAAATCCATGAGATCGATCCCGACATCAAGCAACCGCACAGTCTGACGATCGCTGATCACGATCAGGACGGCGATCTCGACGCCGCCAGTTGCGGCTACGAGAGCGAGTGGCTGCGATGGTATGAAAACGACGGCAAGGGCAATTTTACGATTCACACTCTCGACGAAGGCCAGCAAAGTTACGACCTGCGCAGTGTCGACATGGACGGCGACGGTGACCTCGATTTCCTCAACGCCGGCCGCGGCTCAAACAACGTGGTGTGGTATGAGAATCCGCTGAAATAAATCCCGATTGCAGAGGGATTTTGTGAACACCTGATGAATCATGAATTGTAATCGACGCCATTGGCTCAAGGGGACGACCGCACTCGCTATCGGCGGCGGAGGTTTGCGGGCGTTTGCAGCGGAATCAGGCAGCGCGCCGAAAGGTGGAGATTGTCCGATGGGGTTCGGCACCTATGGATTGCCGGGCTACTCATTGCAGGAAGCGATTCGACTGGTCGCCGACACCGGCTTTGCATCGATCGAGTTCGCCAGCATGCCGGGTTATCACGGAGCGCCGGATCAAATTTCGGCGGTGCAGCGCAAACTGATTCGTGGATTGGCAGTTGAGAGCGGATTAAAGATCGGTGCTCTGATGGGTCTACCAACGCCGGACGCTGGCAAGCAGGCCGAAAATACTGAGTCGGTGAAGCAGATGCTGCAACTGGCCAATGATCTGGCAGCGGATGATCCGCCTATCATTCAATCAGTGCTTGGCGGCGGTCAGTGGCAGGAGAAGCAAGATCTGTTTCGCGATTGTCTCGGGCCTTGGGTCGAACTCGCTGCCGAAGCAAACGTCGAACTTTCGATCAAGCCGCATCGCGGCCACGCAATGTCGTTACCGGAGCACGCCGTGTGGCTGATCGAACAGCTCGGTGCCTCGGGTAAACTCAGTTTGGTTTACGACTACAGTCACTACGCGTTTCGCGACCTGAAACTGGAACATACCGTCATGACGGCTCTTCCGCACACCGGCTATCTAGTGGTGAAGGACGCCGTGCAAATCGATGGCAAGGTCAGTTTCCTCCTGCCCGGGGAATCTGGTGACATGCCTCATGCACGCATCCTGAAAATGTTTCACGACGGCGGTTATCGTGGCGAGGTCTGCTGCGAAGTCAGCTCGCAGGTGTGGAAAGCAGAGGGCTACGATCCGAAACTTGCCACAGAGGCCTGTCATGCCAATCTGGTCGCGATCTACTCGGCTGCTGGTTTGGTTGCTTAAAACTGATACGCACAGCGCGACACCTCATACTTAATGAAAGATTTCTTCTTACTGTCAGGATCCATCGCACTCTTGCTGCCACTGTTTTTGTCGGATGCGGGAGCGGATGATAAAGGTTTCGTTTCGATGTTTAATGGCGAAAATCTTAATGGTTGGGACGGTCAACCGGGTTCATGGGAAGTGCGCGGTGGTGAGATTTGGTGCACCGGAACGGCTAGAGAAAGGAACTGGTTGATCTGGCGAAAAGAGCAGCCCGACGACTTTGTGCTGCGCCTCGAATTTCGCTGGGACAGTGGAAATTCTGGCGTGCAGGTGCGCAGTGACGATCTCGGTGATTGGCAGGTATTCGGGTATCAGGTGGAAGTCGCGCAACGCGATGTGATGGGGCTCTGGCATCACTCGCTACTCGACAAAGAACATCCCAAAAAAGCAGCGCGCCACCTGATGACCACTGCAGGCGAGAAGGCGACGATCACGGAAGACGGTGTGCGAACCAACGAAAAGGTCGCCGAAGCCAGTGAGGTGCAATCGCTCTACAAGGAGCACGAATGGAATACCATGGAGATCGTCGCCAAGGGCGATACCCTGGTGCAGAAGATCAACGGCGAGGTGTTTGCCACTGTGGTCGACAAGGACAAGGAGATGAACAGGAAGAAAGGCTGCATCGCTTTTCAAGATCACGGCAAAGGTTGCGTCGTGGCGTTTCGAAACATCCGAATTCAGCAGACCTCCACGCCCTGAATTGATGTCGAGAATTGCTCAGCTCGCGCTTTTTCTGGTCCTGCTGTCGACGGGGGCGCTGCATGGGCAGCTTCCCGGGGGAATCGTCGATACTCAGGATCCAGCGACGCAGCCGCCAACGCCGGCCGAGTCGCTGGCGAAAATTACGGTAGCGGATGGATTTCACGTATCGCTCTACGCAGGTGAACCGGATGTCGCGCAACCGATCGCGATCAACTTCGATGACCGGGGGCGGCTCTGGGTGGCGGAGAGTTTTTCCTACATCGAATGGAAACGAAACGGTCGCGACCGGATTCTCATCTTCGAAGATACTGACAACGATGGTCGTTTTGACAAGCGCACCGTGTTTTGGGATCAGGGCAATCATGTCAGCGGTTTTCAGATCGGTTTCGGCGGGGTGTGGGTTTGCGATGCACCTAACTTGATTTTCATTCCGGACGCCGATCGGGACGACGTGCCGGATGGCGACGTCAGTGTAGTTCTCGACGGTTGGACGACCGAGGCGGAGCACAATTTTGTTAACGGTCTCACCTGGGGACCGGACGGTTGGTTGTACGGTCGGCACGGAATAAAAAAGCCGTCGCTCGTCGGTAAACCGGGAACGCGGGACAAAGACCGGGTAGCGCTGAGTAGCTCGATCTGGCGTTTACATCCCGTGCACGGAACCTTCGAAGTCTATGCTGAAGGAACCATCAATCCCTGGGGGCTCGACTGGAATGAAGACGGCCAGGCATTCATCACGACCAGCGTGATTGATCACCTGTGGCATCTCGTTCCCGGTGCGCGTTTCGCTCGGTGGGAAGGGCTGGGCACGGCGATCTACCCGCATTCTTACGACTTGATGGTACCCGCTTCAGATCATCGTCACTGGCAGGGTGGTGAGACGGAGCGTCGCCAGGAGGGGAGTCATGATCACCAGGGAGGAGGTCATTCGCATTGCGGCCTGATGATCTATCAGTCGGATTCGTGGCCGGCAGAGTATCGCGGGCGGGCGTTTTTCAGCAATGTGCTGGGTCATCGAATCAACATGGATCACCTGAGCCGGCAGCGCTCCGGCTATCGGGCGAGTCATGGCGAGGATATCCTTCAGGGCAACAGCGATTGGTTTCGCGCCACTGATGTAAAGCAGGGGCCATACGGCGAAATGATGGTGGCCGAGTGGACTGATTTTGGCGAATGCCACGACCGCGACGGCATTCATCGCAGCAGTGGTCGGATCTACCGCGTATCGCATGGAGAGGATCCGCCAGTTCAAAAAATCGATGTCGGTGCAATGTCGACCGGGGAGTTGCTCGGCTTACTGACTCACGAAAATGTCTGGTGGCGACGGCACGCACTGCGCAATCTTCACGAACGGGCGGCGGTGGGCGAGCGGCTATCAACCGGGCAGACCGGGCAGCTGACGAATCGTGCGAGTCACGGATCGGTTCGCGATGCCGTGACAGCGGTACAAACGCTCGCCGCGATGAAAGCTGATCCCGCCTGGATGGATTCGGTATACCACGCAGCGTCAAAACAGAACCGGGATGCTATCCAGGTCCAGATCATCAGCCAGAAATTCTTCTCCGGCGAAACGCCGGTCGCAGCGGACATTGCCTGGCTTGAATCTCGCATAGATCGCAATGCGTCGCCGTTGGTTCAGCTTTGGCTGGCTGCTGCGCTGCAAAGGGTTCCGATCGATCAACGCTGGCCAGCGGCGGAGGATCTGGCGTCACTCGAGGTTGTGCCGGAGGATCGCAATCTGGTCTTGATGCGCTGGTACGCTATCGAACCTCTGGTGCCGAGTGATCCCGGGCGGGCCATGAAAATGGCATTAGCCGGTGGCCATTATTACCTAAGCAGATCGATCGCGCGGCGGATCGCGAGTGCGGATCAATTGCCTCAGGCTCTCGTGGCGATTCGCGATGCTGCTGAAACGACTGCGCTCGAAGCGGTGTTGGCAGGGCTGCTCGCGGGGTTGCCCGGTCGCGTCGAGATGCCGGGCGAATGGGCAGAGCTATCCGCTCGTTTGAGGGGACACGAAAATCCCGCGATTCAACGCAGCGCGTTTCAGTTGGCGCATCGATTTGGAGATCCTGTTGCCGAGAAAGAAATGGTGACGATGGTGCGAGACGCATCCCTGCCGGCGGATGAACGATTGGAAATGCTCGGTCTACTCGTGTCGTCGCGCTCTGAAGTATTGGCGCCTCACATCACGACGCTCTTGCTCGATCCTGACATTGGTGTTGAGGCGATTCGTGCCGTTGCGGTTTTTCCTGCACCCGGATCGGCGAAGCAATTGATCGAACTTTTCAAATCGGACTCCGTTAAGATGCCGGCAAAAACAGCGATTCTGGAGACGCTGGCTGCGCGGGCGGATTTTGCTGACGCGTTGGTGGAGGCGTTTCTGAAAGGTGCCGTCGGGCAGAGCGAGATACCTGCTTATCTGGCCCGGCAAATCGCTTCGGTGTCGATTCAGGGCAAGGAGTTTGCTGAAAGCTGGGGGCTCAACCCCGGCGATGCACAGGCAAAAGAGAAGCTAATCAATAAATGGAAAGCACGCCTTTCTGATGAGGTGCTTGATCAGGCTAATCCCGTGGAAGGCCGTCTGGTTTTTCAGCGTGTTTGTGCGGCGTGTCATCAACTTTACGGTGAAGGCGGAGTGATCGGCCCGGACCTGACCGGTTCAAATCGTGACGATCTCGATTATTTTTTGATCAATGTGTTGTTTCCCAGTGAGGATGTCAGCGAGGCTTATCAATTGGTCACCCTGACCCTGCGCGACGGTCGGGTGCTGACTGGGAATGTGGTCGAAGAAGGCGATAAGGTGCTTACCTTCCGGGAGGTGGGTCAGATTCAGAGGGTCGATATCAGCGAGATCGCGTCGCGGCAAACTTCCGACGTTTCGCTGATGCCGCCGGGAATGCTCGACGTTTTAAATCGCAATGACGTGCGAGATTTGATCGGTTACCTGCGCACTACTGAACCGTTACCATAAAATTCCTGGACCCATGACATCTCGACACTGCTTGTTCTCCCTCTTCTCCAGTTTGTTCGTCTGTTCTGGATTGGTCGTGGCGGCTGATGATGCGAAACTTCCTGAAGTGATTCTGCTGGGCGACTCGATCCGCATGAACTACCAGGCTGCAGCGACATCGGAACTTGAGGGCAAAGCCAAAGTCTGGTCACCGAAGGACAACTGCCAGCACACGTTCTACGTCATCGAAAACCTTGAGCGTTGGTTGGCGGAAGCCGGCGGTGAACCGAATGTCATTCACATCAATGTCGGTCTACACGACATGTTTCTCGACGGCAAAACCGGCAAGCCGCGCCACTCTCTGGAAACTTACGACAAAAATCTGCGGACGATTTTTGCCAGGCTGGATGAATTGAGTGATGCCCGGGTGATCTTTGCGTTGACCACGGTGGTGAATGAAAAAGACCAGGCCAACTCGGAAGGCTACAAGCGCGTGGTGCGTCGGAATACTGATATCGACATTTACAATAAAAAAGCCCGCGAGGTGGCTGAGGAGCTAGGTATCGAAGTCAATGATCTCAATCAGTTCATGAAAACCACCGGCCCGGAAAATATTCTTCGCCCTTCGGACGGCATCCACCTTTCGCCGCAAGGTTGCGAGTTGATGGGCAAGGAAGTGGCGCGGGTGATTTCCGGATATTTGCCGGAGTAGGTGCATTGCGATTAGATTTTGCCGTTGCACCGAAAACTTGAAATCGAATGAAGTATTTTGTCCCGCTTTGCCTGCTGTTTTTCGGGGCGGCGTCGCGCATCGATGCGAGTCCGCCGAACATCGTGCTGATCGTCGCTGATGACCTGGGCTACGGCGATCTGGGTTGTTACGGCAGTGCGGTCAATCAGACGCCGAACATCGATGCACTCGCGGAGGCTGGCTTGCGTTTTACCGACTTTCATAGCGGTGGGGCGATGTGCAGTCCGACCCGTGCTTCGCTGCTGACTGGCAGCTATCCGCACCGATTCGGCAAGCAGTTCGACGGTGCATTGTCGTCGGATAATCCCGAAGACGGCTTGCCATTGGCGGCGGTCACCATCGCCGAAGTGCTGAATGCCAAAGGCTACGCGACAGGGTGTTTCGGTAAGTGGCATCTCGGTTATCAGGCGCCCTTGTTGCCGATGAATCAGGGCTTCGATGAGTTCCGCGGATTGCTGTCCGGTGACGGAGACTTTCACACGCGAGTGGATCGGTCGGGTAATGAGGATTGGTGGTGGAATAGTGCGCCGGCGAAGGAATCGGGTTACACGACCGACCTGCTCAGCGAGCACAGCATTCAGTTCGTCGAGCAACATCGCGATTCGCCCTTTTTTCTTTATCTGCCGCATCTGGCGATTCACTTTCCGTGGCAGGGCCCGGAGGATCCCCCCCAGCGCCGTAAGGGAGTGAGTTATCACCTGGACAAGTGGGGGATCATTCCGGATCCGGGAAACGTCGCGCCCCACGTCAAAGCAATGGTCGAATCACTCGACCGCCGCGTTGGCGACTTGATGGCGGCTTTGCAAACGTCGGGGCTCCTGGAAAATACGCTGGTCGTGTTTACCTCTGACAATGGCGGCTACCTCACCTACGGCGCCAAGTATAAAAACATCTCAAGCAACGGGCCGTTTCGTGGCCAGAAGGTCGATCTGTATGAAGGCGGCCATCGCGTGCCGTTGATCGTTTCGTGGCCGGGGAAAATAAAGCCCGCAGTGAGCGCTGAGCTGGCTCACAGCAATGATTTTTTTCCGACCTTGGCTGCCTTGGTCAATGCGCCGGTCGATGCCGGCGCGGGCGACGGAGTGAGTTTGTTACCCTTGCTGTTACGCGGCGAGAAACTCCCCGAGCGCAAATTGTTCTGGCGAGCCGGTAAGCAGCGTGCGGTCCGCAGTGGCTCATGGAAACTGTGTATCACAGGAAAAAGGGTAGAGCTGTTTGACCTCGCCAGTGATCCTGGTGAGCAGAACAATTTGGCGATATTGAATGCGCACGTGGTGACAGCCCTGAGCGCCGATTGGGACCGGTGGAATGCAGGCGTGAATCTATCCGCTACCGAACACGGCCGATGATGAAATTTGCGACCCTGATTCTCTGGTATTTTTGCCTGGCACTGCGCCTCGAGGCGAGTCCACCAAACATCATCTTCATCCTCGCCGATGATCTCGGCTACGGTGACCTCGGCTGCTATGGCCAGGAGTTGATGGCGACGCCGAACATCGATCGCCTGGCCGACCAGGGGATTCGTTTCACGCAGGCCTATGCCGGCGGTTCGGTCTGCACCCCGTCCCGCAGTTGCCTGATGACTGGACTTCATGGCGGGCACACACCCGCCCGCGACAATGTACCGCATTATCCAACTTACCTCGACGATGAGGATGTGACCTTGGCTGAGGTTCTCAAGGATGTTGGCTACCGCACGGGCGGCGTTGGAAAGTGGTCGCTGGGCGATCCCGGAACAGCGGGTGCGGCGCTGAACCAGGGCTTTGATCACTGGTTCGGCTACCTGAATCAGGATCACGCGCACTACTATTTCACCGAGTATCTCGACTCGGATAAAGGTCGTCATGAGCTGCCTGACAACGCGCTGACGCACGAGACATACAGCCACGACCTACTCACGGAACAGACGCTAAAATTTATTCGCGATTCAAAGCAGGAGCCGTTCTTTTTCTTCGCGGCCTACACCTTGCCCCACTTTTCTTCGCGTGATGAAGATCCGGATGGTCTGGCGATTCCGTCGACAGAGCCCTACTCGGATCGTGATTGGCCGGAGAAGGCAAAGAAATACGCCGCCATGGTGCACCGCCTGGATCGCGACGTAGGGCGGATCACTGCGCTGGTCGACGAACTCGGGATCGCTGACAACACCTTGGTCGTATTTGCCAGTGACAACGGCGGGCACTCGACCGTGTGGGAGTCGTTGAACACCAGCGGCCCGCTGCGTGGTTTTAAACGCGATCTGTATGAAGGCGGCATACGCGTGCCGTTCATCGCCCGTTGGCCCGGAGTGATTCCTGCCGGAAAGACCAGTGATGAGGTGATCGCTTTTCAAGACATGCTGCCCACTTTCGCGAGTCTCGCCGGTGCGCAAACGCCACCGGACTTGGATGGCATTGATGTTACGTCTGCGTTGCAGGGCGACGAGCTTGAGCACCCGCATGAGTTTCTCTACTGGGACTACGGACACTGCCGCCGCTACTATGATCAGGCGGTGCGCTCGGGTGATTGGAAAAGCATTCGACTCGGCAAGGATAAGGGACGCGTGCAGTTGTACGATCTCGCCACCGATCCAGGCGAGAAGCAGGATGTCGCCACCGACCATCCGGAGGTAGTGGCGGAGGCCAAGGCCATCATGGACAAGGCGGTAGTCGAGAATGCACGTTATCCTATCGGCGAGCTCTACCGCGGCGGGCCAATTTGGCTCTCGGAAAATTATCATCCGTCGAAGAGCAAATTGCCTCCACTGACTCAGCCGGGTGCGCCGGGTTTTCAAAGCGCGGAATTTGTTTTCAATCAGAAGCACGCGCCAACGCCGCAGTGTCATTCGTCATCCATTGTCGAGCTCAGGGACGGGCAACTCGCCGCCACATGGTTCGGCGGCACCAGCGAACCGGACGTCGACAACTCGATCTGGTTTTCGCGCCAGATCGATGGCGCATGGCAGGCCCCGATCGAAGTTGTCGATGGTTCCGAAGGCGAATCCAGGGATCATCGAACCGGCAATCCTGTCTTGTTTCAGCCTCGTGAAGAGGGGGCGCCACTGCTACTTTTTTACAAAGTCGTTCCGGTCGAGGTCAATCGTGCCAGTGCCTGGTGGGGGATGATGACACGTAGCGATGACGGCGGGGCGACGTGGCAGGCACCGTGGAAGATTGGTGCCGATTTTAAACACCCAGAGCTTCCGGATTTGCTCGGACCGGTGAAGAACAAGCCGGTCCAACTCGCCGATGGCGCCATCATCTGTCCAAGCAGCAGCGAACATAATGGCTGGCGGGTTCATTTTGAGATCACTCGTGACTTTGGCAAAACCTGGGACGTCATCGGACCGATTAACGACGCCTCAAATTTTAACGCGATTCAACCCAGCTTGCTGAGCTATGCCGATGGTCGGATGCAGATTCTGTGTCGCAGCAAGGAAGGCGTTATCGCGCAAAGCTGGTCGAAAGACAGTGGTCTAACGTGGGGGCCGATGAGTGCCACGCATTTGCCGAACCCTAACTCGGGCACGGACGCGGTCTCGTTGGCGGACGGTCGCCAACTGATCGTTTACAACCACACGGTTAAGGGCGGCCCTTTTCCTTCGGGCCGTAACATGCTCAATGTCGCCATTTCCACTGATGGAAAACGCTGGCAGCCGCTGCTGACGCTCGAGCGCGAGCGTGGCGAATTTTCCTATCCAGCGGTGATCCAGACGTCGGATGGCAAAGTTCACATTACTTACACGTGGAAGCGCGAGACGATTAAACACGTGGTCCTCGATCTCGCCGCCTTTCCTCCGTCATCGCGTTAGCTTTCAAGCTTTCGCAACGGCGTTCGGCGGCGAAAATGGGTGGCCGGTCTCCAGCCCGGTCATCATTTATGAAAGCATTTACTTCGCGTCTATTCTCTTCGTCCGCTCTGGTAGCAGTGCTGCTGCTGACCATTGGATCCCATGATTCTACGAAAGCCGCTGAACCCAAGCCACCCGAAGGCTTCACGGCGCTGTTCAATGGCACCGATCTGACCGGTTGGCACGGCCTGAATCCGCACTCAGTCGCCAAGCTGGACGGCGAAAAGCGCGAAGTCGAGTTGAAGAAAATGCGCGATGAGTTCGCCGACCACTGGCGCGTCGAAAATGGCGAGCTGGTCAACGATGGTCACGGCCCGTATGCCACCACGGACGAAGATCTCGGCGACATCGAGTTTCAGCTGGAATACAAAACTGTTGCGGGTGCTGACTCGGGTATCTACCTGCGCGGCACGCCGCAGGTGCAGATCTGGGACAAGAGCCAGGTATTCGATCCCAAGAAACCGACCCGGCGCCCGCACCTTGGTTCCGGTGGGCTTTTTAACAACACCCCTGAAACGCTCGGCCGCGATCCGATCGCGGTGATGGATAAACCGTTCGGCCAGTGGAATCAGGTGCGCATTCGTCAGATCGGCGCGCGCACCTGGGTGTGGCTTAACGGTCGTGCTGTCGTTGAGGGCGCGGTGATGGAAAATTTCTGGGACCGCGAAACGCCCTTGCCGGCCATGGGGCCGATTATGTTGCAGACCCACGGTGGTGAGATCCGCTGGCGCAACATCTTCGTGCGCAAATACTCGGAGGAAGAGGCGAAAAAAATTCTCGCTGCCAGTGGCGCTTTACTACCCAACCCAACTCACTACGACGTCGCCTATGGTCCGCACCCGAAACAGTTGATCCATTTCTGGCAGGCCGAAGCCGCCGACGGCAAACCAACCCCGATGCTGTTGTTCATTCACGGCGGCGGTTGGCGGGCGGGCACTCGTTTGAGTGGTCTGAGCATCAACCTCAACGAGTATCTGAAATCCGGAATTTCAGTGGCATCGGTGGAGTATCGTTTTACCGGCGAAGCGACAGCGGATGGCGTCGAGCCTCCGGTGAAAGGCCCGCTGCATGACGCGGCACGCGCATTGCAACTTATCCGCAGCAAAGCCGGCGAGTGGAACATCGATAAAGAGCGCATCGGTGCATCCGGTGGTTCGGCCGGTGCCTGTTCGTCACTGTGGCTGGCCTTTCATCCCGATCTCGCCGATCCCAAAAGCGACGATCCGGTCGCCCGCGAATCGTCCCGCCTCTTCTGCGCGGCGGTATCGGGAGCGCAGACCACGCTCGATCCGAAGCAGATGCGCGATTGGACGCCTAACAGTCGTTACGGTGGCCACGCCTTCGGATTTGCCGCCGACGCAGCGAACAAGCTTTCGGAGTTCGATGTATTTTATGCCAGGCGCGACACCGTCTTGCCGTGGATCGCCGAGTACTCGCCTTATGCTCTGGTGAGCAGTGACGACCCGCCGGTTTATCTGGAATACTCACGTCCACCCGCTATGGGCCGGGACGAAAAAGACCCAACCCACACCGCGAATTTCGGCGTCAAACTTCAGGAGCACTGCAAAGCCAACGGTGTGTCATGCGAGCTGTATTACCCCGGTGCCGAAGATGTGAAATACGAGTCATCAAGGGCCTACCTGACGGCGACCTTGAAAGGGGAAACGGAGTAGTCGGCCAGGCTGCTGATGGCGAGAGTCCGCGCGTGGAAAAGAGTGTCCGCTCGTGGTAAGGAAACCGCGGGCGGCGCTGGAGCTGCAATTGTTCCGGAGGAACGATAGATGGTAGCCGGTGCGCGCAAGCCACCGGAATACCATTGTCGGTCAATGATAGCCCCGGTAGGGGCGGTAGCGCATGGGCTCTACACCACTGGTTCCCGTACGTTCACCAAAGGTATCGGTCATCGAACTCCACTAATCCACGTTTTAGCATCGCCACATATTCGTCCTGAAAGGACTGTTTCTGATGGTGAGCTTCCTGATTCCGAACATACTCCCGGACAACATCCAAATCGGGCGCGCCAACGGTGAATGCGCCGTAGCCTTCCTGCCATGCGAATGTTGACCGCTTCAGTTGGTCCTTGATCCAGCCCGACGACACGGCCTTCAGCTCGCGCATCACATCGGCCAGGCAATGGCTCGATTTCAATCCGAACAGCAGGTGGACGTGATCACCGACTCCGCCGCTGATGTGGGAGTGGGCGTCCATGCCACGGAGAGTACCTCCCAGATAAGCGTGGAGGTTCTTTTGAAATGTTGGATCGAACCACACTTCCCGGTTTTTAGTGCTGAATACGACGTGGTAGTGCAGCGATGTGTGAGTCGATGGCATTTGCCAGCGTTCTACCGCTCCTGCCGGAGCTCAACACAAAACGGTAAAATTTTCCGGTCGCTTGCGCGCACCGGCTACCGGCTATCGAGCCTTCAGCTCTGGCTCTGGCTCTGGCTTTGGCTTTGGCACTGGCGATGGTGATGGCGATGGTGATGGTGATGGCGATGGCGATGGCGATGGCGATGGCCCTGGCTTTGGCGATTGCGATTGCGATTGCGATGGCGATGGCGATGGCGATGGCGATGGCGATGGCGATGGCGATGGCGATGGCGATGGCGATGGCGATGGCGATGGCG
>JBBKXR010000371.1:0-22593 GCA_037969585.1 Verrucomicrobiales bacterium | reverse complement strand
ATGTGATTTAAGTTCATCCGCTTGGTCGCCTCGGCAACCCGCTGAGGTTCGTCAGCTTCAAGCGGCAGCGGCTTGGCCGTTTTCACCGCACAGAAGCCACAGGCACGCGTGCAGTTTTCGCCGGCAATCATGAACGTAGCAGTGCCTTGCCCCCAACATTCCCAACGATTTGGGCACTGCGCCTCCTCACAAACCGTCACCAATTTGAGATCATCGATCAATCCCTTAGTGTTGAAGAACACAGGATTATTCGGCAAGCGTACACGAATCCAGGGTGGCTTCTTCTCGCGGTGCAAACTGGGGTCGATCTTTGGCATGGTAGTCGAGCGGACAACAGAGGTCCCATCTAATTAAACTGCGTGGACTCTAAAAGCGATCTCCGTGCCACGCAACTCCCCACCCACAATCCCCTTAAGCATCGCCATGCCACCAGTCAATCAAGCACGGTCATGCTAATTAAGTCCAATGTCTTTTATTATTGACGTCGGTTATTGAGATGTCATTCTCAGTGAGCCGATATACCCGCACGATGAGCCAGCCACGAATACTTCGCCCGGATACTATTTCGTTTTACCACGCTTACTCACGGGTCGTGGACAGGCAGTTTGTATTTGGTGAACGCGAAAAGCGGTTTTTTCGGTCCTCGATGAGACGGCTCGAACGCTTCTCTGGAGTGCAGGTTGTGACTTTTTGTCTGATGGGGAACCATTTCCATCTATTGGTTCGAGTGCCCGAGAAAGCGAAATTGGCAGAACTCGACGAAGCCAATTTGCGTGAATTGCTACCCGTCATCTACTCGGGCCGCAATCTGCTTGATGCCGTTCAGGAAGTCGATGACGCATGCAGTGCAGCAGTGCGTGGCGACGCCGGCTGGCTACGGGAAATTCTGCAACGGTATCAGGCGCGACGCTATGACCTGTCCTGTTTCGTCAAAGAACTCAAACAACGGTTCACCCAGTGGTATAATCCCCGAAACTCACGGACCGGCACCTTGTGGGAAGACAAGTTTCACAGTGTTCTGGTGGAGGGCGACGAACAAACTCTACTGACGATGGCTGCCTATATCGATCTGAATCCAGTTCGTGCCGGCCTGGTTAATGACCCGAAGGACTATCGCTGGAGCGGGTATGGGGAATCCGTCGCCGGTAAGACAGAAGCACGCAAGGGCTTGGTAGCAATCCTTGAGCATACCCGCTATGCGAACAATAGGCAGCTAAGTTGGCGCACGACAGGTCCTCGCTACCGGATTCTGCTGTATGGGCATGGAGAAGCCCTCGACGCGGATGCGCAGACGGGCAGCCCTGCACGAGCGGGCCTGAGCCGGGAGGCGGTGGAGAAGGAGTTGGCGAGTGGCGGCCAATTGTCCTTGGCCCAGGCATTGCGTTGCAAGGTCCGCTATTTCTGCGACGGAGCAGTGCTTGGGACAGCTGATTTCATCGATCGGGTCTTTGAGGAAAAATTGAAACACTCGAGTCCGCAACGCAAAAACGGTGCCCGCCGAATGAAGGGAGCGGCATGGGGCGAACTGCGGGTGTTGCGCGACTTACAGAATGACCTTTTCTGTTAAGCTATCCCGACGCTTTTTGAGATTCTACTAATATTCAGGCCACTCATGCTTGGGATAGCGGCCTCGCAATTGAGTTCGAACCGCGGCATAGCTCCCCTTCCAAAATCCGCCGAGATTCTCGGTGACTTGAACCGGACGTGAGTTGGGTCCCAGAATTTCGACCACCAGTGGCACGCGTCCGCCCGGTAGCGTCGGCGTATCCATGACGCCAAACAAATGTTGAATCATCATCGAGATCTTCGGCTTGGCTCCCGGCTCGTAAGTGACCTTGGCAGACTTGCCGTTGGCCAAGGTGACCCGTTCGGGCACCCATTTGTCGAGGAGCACCACCTGATGCGGTGGAATCCAGGCGTGCAGGACGTCTTTGACCGGCCGATCCTTGATCTGCTTGTAGCCGGTCGCTCCAGCACAGATTTCTTCGAACAAAAGCAGCCGCGCATCGTCATCGATAGTCGGCACACCGAGCTCGGGCATCGACTCAGCGAGCGTGTTGACCCGCGCCAACCACTGATCAACGTCTCGATCCCATCGTTTGAGGATAAGATTGCCGGCGAAAACCTCCTGCGCCAGCAGTTGCGCAGCCCGATTCGGATCGATCTCTCCACCGAGTTTGGATTCGATGACTAGATCACGAAATCGCCGTTCGCGCCTCGCTTCGACCCGTCGCGTGGTTTCATCGTAGACCGCGCCGTTGACTTCGATGAACTGATCGGGAAAAAATTCCCGCATCCAGGCCTCTTCGATCAGCGTGGTCAGGTTCAGCCGCACGCTGACATCTTTGCCTTCGACCTCGATCATTTCGCCAGCTAGAAACAGACTGGCGTCGCGTTCTGCAGCGCGGCAGCCTTTGCTCACCATGCCACGACGGCCTCCTACCACGGCGCAAGCGAGGGTTGCCGAACTGAGTCTTTTGGCGACCCGATCGGGAAATCCGCAAAGCAGTATTCGTCCGATCAGTTCTCCACTGGGCTCGACATCCTGCCTGGCGCTGCCCGCACTCCGGCTAAGTGATCGTAAAAATTGTTTAGCAATCCGTGCGATATCACGCGCTGCGTTTGCATTTATACCGAGCTGACTGCACCGGCGGTGATCAAAGTTCACCGCTTCCGCTTCCCGCCACGCTCGGCATAGCGCCTGATAGTCGGAGAGATGATCATCGTCGATAAAATCGGCCAGACTGAGATCGGTCGAAACACGCTTCTTGGGTGGAAACAGTGGACGTGTCTGGCTGGCCGCCGCTGCGATGGCAAAAAACTCGAGGCAACCATGCCGCGCCGCCTCAAGCAAAACGCGTCCATAGCGCGGATTGATCGGCAATTTGCTGAGTTCGTTGCCGAGAGGTGTCAGCAATTCACCATCGGCATCGAGAGCGCCGAGGGTCTGCAGCCATTGGATCGCCCGTTCCAGCGCCTGACGATCTGGCGCTTCGAACCATCGAAAATTCCACAAATCAATGATTCCTCCGGCTTTGAGAAAGAGCACCGCCTCACTCAAGTCCATACGATGAATCTCAGCCAGCGTTGCCTGTTCACGACGGCCGTGATCTTCCGCGCTCCAAAGGCGAAGACAGACTCCGGGACCGGTACGGCCTGCGCGACCCGCTCGCTGATCAGCCGAGGCACGGGATATTTTCTCAATGGTCAGCGTTTCGATGCCGCGACGGTCATCGAAGCTCGCCCGTCTCTCGAGTCCGCTGTCGACGACCAATCGCACCCCATCGATCGTCAGTGAAGTCTCGGCGACATTGGTCGACAACACAATTTTGGGTGTCACGCTCGGCTCGACAGCGGCATCCTGAGCCTTGGTATCGAGTTCGCCAAACAAGGGTAGAATTCGCAGTCCCAGTTTTTTTACCCAGGCAGAATTTTCCAATGCTCGCTGTGCCTGGCGGATTTCAAACGATCCCGGAAGAAACACTAGAGCATGACCCTCGACGCCATTCTGCCGATACCAATCCTGTAGCGTCCGGGCGATCTGATCGCCGAGTCTTTTGGAATCCTGACGCTGTTTTGGCGGCACGTAGCGCGATTCCACGGGATACGTGCGGCCCTGAGAGCTAATAACAACGGACTTTTCGCCGAGATAGTCACTCAGCGAGACTGCCTCCAGCGTTGCCGACATAACGATCAGCTTCAGGTCAGGTCGACGGGTTTCCTGCACCTCCAGACAGCGTGCCAGCGTGACATCGCCAAAAAAATGGCGCTCATGAAATTCATCAAAAACCACCGCACCGACACCATTCAAATTTGGATCACTCAATAACTGCCGCAGCAGAATACCTTCGGTGATGTAGCGAATTCTCGTCCGATCGCTGAGGGCCGATTCGAAGCGGACCTGATAGCCGACCTCATCACCGAGCCGCCCGTTACGCTCGCTCGCCACCCGTCGGGCGAGCATTCGCGCGGCAATACGCCGAGGCTGCAAAACGACCACTTCCTTATCCGCAGCGACTATCCCCTGATCGATCAGCATTTGCGGCACCTGCGTCGATTTGCCTGATCCCGTGGGCGCTTCGATGATTGCCCTGCCATGCTCCTTTGACGTCAGAGCCGTGACCAGAGCCTCTTCGACTTCAAATATCGGCAGTGTTCGGTCGCGTGACATGGAGGCTGTATCCTTCAACCCGCCCGTAGTGGTGCGCAACTTCCGAGAGAAATTGAATCAATATCGGGACTTTCATTTCCGCAATTTCCGCGTATCTCATAAATCCACCGATCGAGCCATTAATCGGCCCGATCTCTGTTCTTTCTCAAAGCAATGGCCAAACCCGGAATACGACGCGTCGCCCGCGAGGTAGCTATCCAGTATCTGTTCAGTCACGAATTGAACAAAATACCGGAGGTCACTGACACCGCAGATGGCAGCCGCGACAGCGAAAGTGATCCGTTCTGGGAACTGCGTCCGACGCGCACCAGAGAGCGTGCCTTCGCCGAGGGCTTGTTGAAGGGCTTGGCTCAGGAGAGTCAACATATCGACAGCACCCTCGCAGCGGCGATCGACAACTACTCTTTCCATCGCCTCGCCGCCGTCGACCGCAACATTTTGCGGTTGGCGACTTACGAAATCCTTTTTCGCGACGACATTCCGGTTCCCGTCTCAATCAATGAGGCCGTAGAGATCGCCAAACGCTTCGGCACCGAAGATTCGGCGAAATTCGTTAACGGTGTCCTCGATCGCATTTCCAAGGATGCAAAAAGCGACTGAGTCTGGCGTGAAAAAAAGCACCGCGATCATCATCACGCACGCGCCTATTCAGTGGACGAATCTGAACACTGAAAACTGATTGCTGATAACTTCCCCATGAGTCTCTTCAAAAAAATCCTGCAACGCTTCAGCGGCACCGCCGACATCGACTGGGACGAACTTGAGGAAACGCTAATCGGTGCTGACCTTGGTATCCATCTGACGACACGTATCGTCGACGAGTTGCAGGATCGCGGTCGCAAGCTCAAGGGTCAGGACATTGTCGAAGTCACCCGCGAAGCAATTTCGGAGATCCTCGGCGACGATCCCAAACCGCTCACTCCCCGTGCCGACGGCAAACCCTGCGTGATTCTCGTTGCTGGAGTCAACGGCACCGGTAAGACTACTTCAACAGCGAAGCTGGCTCACCACCTTAAGCAGAAAGGCCACTCGGTGCTGCTCGCCGCCGCCGATACATTCCGCGCAGCCGCCATCGAGCAGCTTGAAGTCTGGGCCGGGCGCCTCGATATCCCGATGGTGAAAACTCAGTATCAGGCGGATCCCTCGTCGGTTTGCTTCGAAGCACATCAGCGGGCGATTCGCGAAAATTATGATTTCGTGATCTGCGACACCGCCGGCCGACTGCATACCCGACACAACCTGATGGAGGAGCTCGGCAAAATCCGGCGCACCATTTCCAAGCAGGATGACAGCGCCCCTCACGAGGCCTTTATCGTTGTCGATGCCACCACCGGCAGCAATGCCCTCAACCAAGCGCGCGAGTTTCAAAAAACACTCGATCTCACCGGTTTGATGGTCACCAAACTCGACGGTTCCGGCAAAGGCGGTTGCGCCGTGACAATCAAAGACGAACTCGACATCCCTACTCGCTTCATCGGCACCGGTGAAAGCGCCGAAAATTTTGCGGCATTTGATCGACAGAGCTTCATCGAAAACATTCTCTAAGGCATGGCCAAAGATACTCCCGACCCAAAGCCAAAACTTGCCAGCAAGCCAATGCCCGTGAGCACGCACAAACAGGCCCCGGACACTCCTGAAGCGGACGATACCGCCGCGCGTATCGCCATCGTAGGCAGCCGCTACAACCCTCGTTACACGGACGCCATGGTTGAAGCCTGCACACAGGAGCTGAGCCGGCTGCTACCTAACGCGATCATTGAAACGCACCGGGTACCGGGTGCTTTCGAAATTCCCGTCGTCGTCGAGCGCCTTTGTGTCGCGCGTGAGCCCAAGCTCGATGCCGTCGTCGCGCTTGGTGTCATTATTCGCGGCTCGACCGCTCACGCCGATCTTATCGCTGCGACCATCACCGATGCTTTGCAGGACAGCGCCCGCAGTCACTTGCTGCCCGTGATCCACGAAGTGCTGCTACTCGACAACGACGATCAAGCCGAACAGCGCGCTCTTGGAGACAAGCTCAATCGCGGCCGCGAAGCCGCCCAGGCCGCCGCCGAAATGATCGGTGTTATGCGTTTTCTCTGAGTTACTGCTCGGGATCATATAATCGAACTCGATCAGCCCCGATCATCTCGATGAGGTCGGGTAGATCGTAATGCTGCAAGGCATCGTGCACCACAGAACTCAGCGACTTCCCGTCGGAGTTTTCGCCCAGAAGCTCTGACCACGATTTGAGCATATCGCGCAATTCGATCTGACTGAACGCGTCGGGGAGAAGCGCTGCCGCATGCAAGGCGGGAATCGCCGATTCGCCCTGAGCGATCAGTCGGATCGAGTACTTGGTTTGATTTTCTGAGTGATAACTTTCCGCAAATTTCGCCCATGCTTCGACGTCACCGGTTCGCATTCCGACGAACGAACGGCCCATCAGGTAGGCGATAAAAAACTCACGCACGTCGGCACCAAAACGTCCGCGCGCCCAATCCTGAACCTTAAGGCCCGACCGAGTTTCACCGATGCCACGCAGTTCTGCCGAGATCACGATGCGGCGATCCTCGGTGACCCATTTTTCAAGTTGACCGCCGGACTCGGCTTCTGCCTTCATGCCAGCACCACTGAGATGCAGGATGATTTCATCCTCGTCAGCTGGCTGATCAGGTAAAAAGACAAGCGCTGGGAGTTCGATTCCTGCTTCCGGTCGAAGCACAACCTTCTCGATCGAATAGCCATCCCGATCGATTTTGCCGACTACTTCAAACTCCGCACTCTCGGCCACCGCGGGCTTGCCGATGAGTTCGCGAACCTCACTTCGGCGGCCTTCAGGAGTGAGTTTTTGCCATTTCGATCGGCGCGCGGTTCGCCAGCTTTCCTCTGTTTCGACGTTGATCTCGAACACCGATTTTTCATCAGGCATCAGCATCGTCAGGCCTTCGGGCGTGCACCACAGCTCTTCCGGCGTCCAATCCCCTTCCCGTCTTCGCAGCATTTCCTCATCGTCGATCACACTCCCCGGTGGATCGTCGAATTCCCGGACCACGTCGTCGACACCTAACAACCAGCGTTGCATCCACTGCGTTGCCGCCTCGCGCAGCGGGTAATCGAAGCCATGCAGCACATCTGCTTCGACCATGGCAATCCGTTGCGGATAGCCCATCCGAGTATAAAATCGCTTGGCATCCCGGAACAGATCCCAAGTCCCGGTGATATCAAAAGTGGCATCGCGAGTCGCACCGAGAATCAGCCGTGGCGCCGGTGCCCTGACATTAAAGTAGTCGGCCTGATCCATACCGAACGCAATTTGGCCAAAGATCGATTGCTCAGCATCCTGCGGTCCCTTGGTTTCGATCAGCCGCCGATAAGTCATCGGAAAACATCCAGGGGCAGCGGCGACAATTCGAAGATCGAGAGCCATCAAGTAAGACGTTAGTGTCCCGCCTCCCGAAATGCCCGTACAGCCGATCTTGTCATCGATGATGTCGTCGCGGCTCTGCAGATAGTCGATCGCTCGCATTCCGTCCCAGATGCGAAACTGGGCGATATTGGTACCGAGCAAAATACATCCCATGCCCATGGTCGTATGCTCCTCCGTGCACAGGTGTTTCACTCGCGGATGCGGTGATGGCACCTTTGAGCTAAACCAGTCAAAGTGAGTGTGATCCTTTTCGTAATCGAGCATTTGGTAACGCTCACCCTGCCCGATCGGATCGTAGCAAAGCGCCGCCATCCCATGCTTCGCGAGCAGAATAGAAACCCGTTGGTAGTGTCCTGCGGCCTTCCCCGTGTGACTGTGCCCGCACGGCACTAAAACACCGGGGAAAGGTCCCTCGCCGAGCGGTAAGTAAAGCGCCCCTGTGACATGGTGGTTGGGCCGACTCTCGAACAGAACCTTTTCGACGCGATAGCCATCGCCATCCAACTTGCCGACCGTTCGAGCATTCAGTGGAGTTCGTTCGGGAAAGAGATCGATTCTATTCAGAAAAAAATCGATGCGTGATTGTTGCCAATTGCGGCAGTCGTCGACACTCTCCAGTGCATTTATGGCATCACTACGCTGATCACAGAGCTGATAAAACTCGCGCTTCAGGTAAGCCTCGAACTGTTCACCTGCCGTGGCCGGATCGAGAACCGTGAGATCGCCCGACTGGGACTGACCGAAAGCCGCTACAACCGACCAAAGCAAAAGCCAAACCGGGAGCCAGATCTTCACGTAAAAAGTTAGCGTGGCCGGTAGGAGAAAAAGTTTCAGTTACTTGAAAATGATTTTCGCTTCGGGCAGCGCCTTTTGCAATTGCTTGACCCCCTTGTCGGTCGCCTTCGACTGCCACAGATAAATACTGCGCAAGTTCTTCAGGCCTTCGAGACTTTTCAAACCGGCGTCGCTGACTTCGGTAGCGTAAAGGTTCAGGTAGCGGAGATTCTCGGCACCTTTCAGATTGGCCAACCCGGCATCGGTGACCGCCGTTTTGTGAAGATCGAGTCTCACCAGACGCGGCATTTCAGGCACCGTCGCCAGGGCTGCATCGGTGACGGCCGTTTTGGAAAAATCCAGGTGCGCTATGTGATCAGCGATGGCTTTTACCGTTGCGGCATCCGCATCGTCGGCGTCCGCTCCGACCAAACGAAAATCAACCGAGATCAGCGAACTGGTATCGGCGAGCGGCATCACCCGACCACCGGCTTCGGTGATCGCCGCCCAGGAATCTTCGGCCAGCGGCTCGAGTCCCTCATTGAGTTTATTGTATATCGATTGCGTTTCAGCTTCGGGAATCTCATCACCCGAGTTAGAGACGTTTTTCGGTTTGCCTTCGACATTGCCAACCCACCCGCCGAAATCGGCGCCTTCGTTTATCCACTTCGCCAATAGCGCCTTCTGCGCATCGGTCAGCGGCTCGGCCTTGTCGGTCGGCGGCATAAAGTCATCGTCGTCCGCCGGTAAACCCGTGCGAATCCAAATCTCGCTTTCCTCGGCTTTGCCCGCCTCGATCACTGCGCCGTTTTCGCTGCCCGCCATGAACGCCCACGCTCCATCGAACCGAAGTCCGGCTTTCGGCTTTCTGGTCTTGCCATTCTCCTCGAAGGGAGCCTTGTGACATTCGACACACGATTTTTCAATAAACGGCCAGATGTCTTTCTCGAAGTCGACCTTGTCACCCTGAGCGGAAGCTTGGTTGGAGAAGCACAGGCCAAACACAAAGAGTGAACTGCCTAGGAACCGTGTAGACCTTGAAATCATGACTTTGAAAAAAGCCGAATCAGCCCCTTAGCGCAACGCAATTCCTACGCGTCATCGCGCAGCGCAACTTTTCTGTAAACCGAAAATTAAGCGACTTTCTGCAAGCGCCACTCAGACGGAGATAAGCCCGTCTGACACCGAAACCAGCGAGAAAAATAATTGCGATCATCGATCCCAATTGCGGCAGCTACACTCTGGATTTCGTGTTCGGAATCATCGAGAAGCTGTTTCGCTCGATCGAGTCGGCGGGCAGCGATCAGTTGACCGAGCGTCATGCCGCATTCCCGCTTCAGCGCCCGATTGAGTACGTCGTGATCAATATCCATCCGTTTAGCGACGGCGGCCGGCTTCCAGTTTTCGATCGGCGTTTTCGCCAGCGATTCCTCGATCGATTGTAGATAGCGATGCTTGGCTGATCGCTGTTCAGGCCGAACAGCTGCCGCGGCCTCGAGCACCACCCCGGTGATTTCTAAAATAGCAGCGCCCTGTCGCAGCGGATTTGGCTCACCCAAATCGGCCTCTTCAGCGAGATTCAACAGCGCGCGACGCAGTTCGGCCATCTGGCTGGCGTTCAGGCGTGTGACTGCCTGAAGTGACGCAGCAACATTCCAGGAGGCTATTTCAAGATCAATGACCAGGCACATCGGCGAGCGACTGCGGTCATGTTCGCGAACGAAGGCGTGCTCCACTTTTCGGGGAATCGCAATCACCGTTCCCGAGACGACCGCGAAGCGCTGATCGCCAACCTGCTGCGCTCCTGATCCGTTAAGATATACGATTAACTGCTCAAAGTCATGCTGGTGAGCACTCACCCAATTGGCTTCCGGAAGATGCCTATTCACACAAATACGCCGTATGGCCAGCTGTGGAAGTCGCAGACTTAAATTCTCGAGGAGCAATGGTTGGAACTCGGCCATCGATACGAAATATAGCATAATTACAAAGTCGAAAAAATGCTAAAGCTCACAAGGCATTCTACCGCTCCATCGTCATTCGTGATTAGAATTGGAGAGCAACTCGCTCCGTCACTCCATGCCCGCCGCACCACTTACCGATCTGTCAAAACTCTGCATCCACACCGCGACCACCAAACCGTGGTCGATCGAAGTCGCCATGGACAAATATGCGCAGGCCGGCGTTGGAGGCATCACCGTGTGGCGCGACGCGATCGAAGGCCGCGACCCGGCAGCGGTCGGCGACCAATTGCGCTCGAGAAATCTTGAGGTCGTCTCGCTCTGCCGAGGCGGCTTCTTCCCAGCTGACACGCCGACCGGATTGCAGCAGGCGATCGATGATAATTTGCGAGCCATCGACGAAGCCGCCGCGCTGGGCGCGCCGCTCGTCGTTCTGGTTTGTGGAGCCGTTCCCGGCCAATCCTTGATAACGTCTCGAGAACAGATCGTCGACGGCATCGCCGCCGTGCTCCCCCACGCCCAGTCGTGCGGGGTAAAGCTCGCCATCGAACCTCTGCACCCGATGTATGCAGACGACCGCTCGGCGATCAGCACCCTCGCGCAAGCCAACGCCGCCTGTGACGTGCTCGACTCCCCTTCTGTCGGCATCGCCGTCGACGTTTATCACATCTGGTGGGATGACCAACTCGAAGCCCAGATCAGCCTGACCGGCGAAAAAGCTCGCCTTTTCGCCTTCCATATCTGCGATTGGATGACGCCAAGTAAGCACCTGCTCACCGACCGCGGCCTCATGGGTGAAGGCTGTATCGACGTCCCCGGCATCCGCTCCATGGTCGAGGCAGCCGGTTTCAGCGGTTTCAACGAAGTCGAAGTATTCTCCGAACGCTGGTGGGCAGCGGATCAGGATGAGTATCTAGGCGAGATCGTGAAAGCCTATCTGGAGGCAAGTTAAAGGCTTGTTCTAAACGCCAACTCCCGAGCTATTCAACCCAACCACAACGTATAGCGCGAACTCCCAAAATTCACTATTCTCTGTCCTCTATTCTCTCTCCTTACCCCAATGAAAACACACGACATCGGCATCATCCTCAACGGCGTCACTGGGCGCATGGGCAAAAATCAGCACCTGATTCGCTCGATCCACGCAATCGTCGAGCAAGGCGGCATTCAGCTTTCGGCCAACGAAGAAATCCAGGTTCATCCGATTCTTACCGGACGTAACGAAGACAAACTGCGCGCCGTCTCGCAAGAGCTCGGTGATAGGTATCCTTACACTACCGATCTCGACGGTGCTCTCGCCGACGAGAACAATCACATCTTTTTCGACGCGTCAGCCACCCTGCATCGTGCTCGATTCGTCGAAATGGCCGTCGCAGCCGGCAAGGCGGTCTACTGCGAAAAGCCCACTGCAGTCGAAACCGATGAGGCCATTCGCCTCGCCCAATTGTGCCGTGACGCCGGCGTCAAAAACGGAGTCGTTCAGGACAAACTCTGGCTACCCGGCATGCGCAAAGTTCAGACCCTGATCGATCAGGGATTCTTCGGTCGCATCCTCTCCGTACGTGGCGAGTTCGGCTACTGGGTGTTCACCGGACACGACGAAAACCAACCAGCTCAGCGCCCCTCGTGGAACTATCGCAAAGAAGATGGAGGCGGCATCATCGTCGACATGCTCTGTCATTGGCGCTACGTGCTCGACAATTTGTTCGGCGATGTCAAAGCCGTCAGCTGCCACGGGGCCACCCATTTGCCCGAGCGTATCGACGAGCAGGGAAATGCCTACGCCTGCACCGCGGATGACGCCGGCTACGCGACCTTCGACATCGATGGCAAAGACGGGCCCATCGTCGCTCAGTTCAATTCCAGTTGGGACGTTCGCGTCAGGCGCGATGACCTGTTCACCATGGAGATTGATGGCACTCATGGCTCTGCCGTCGTCGGCCTTCGCAAATGCTGGGTGCAGCCGCTCGGCGCAACGCCGAAACCAACTTGGAATCCCGACATCGATCAGCCACTGAACTTTTACGATCACTGGCAGGAAGTACCCGATACCACAGAGTTTGATAATGCGTTCAAGATCCAGTGGGAAAAATTCATCCGCCACGTTGCCGTCGACGAACCGTTCCGCTGGGATCTGATGGAGGGCGCTAAAGGCGTTCAGCTCGCCGAGGCCGGCCTGCAGTCGTGGGCAGAGCGCCGCTGGGTCGATATCGAGCCGCTCAATAAAGCGTAGTCGGCGAAAGTGGCATTGGCTTCCAGCCAATGGGCCGTGGACGAGCCGACAAGCAAAGATCGCCCACGCCACATAGCCACGAGTACATTCGGCCCGCACGGAGTTTCATCGCAGGGCTGAGAAATGTCGCTCGACGGGCGATTTTCCCCGCTCTACACTCGCCTATCGTCACTTGTGCCATGAAATTTCGCAGCCTGCTCTTTGCCTTAGCCGCATTCGCCGTCTTCAGTTCGCTGTTGGCGACAAATGCCGACGCTCAGGTCGTCGTTTACCGACTCGAGTTTGAAAAGACCGGCGCTTCTATCAACTACGGCTTTTACGACGAAGGTTACGTCATTGCTGACGCCTCGGGAGGTCCCGCAACCTGGCTGCTGACCTTTCGCGATGAATTGCAGAACAACTACATTACGATCGAAGAATTCGGCAGTCTGTTCTATGCCAATAAAGCCGACCTGACCCGCGCCGTCATTTCCGCCGCAGCCGCAGACGGCACCTCGCAAACTACCTTTCTCCTGGTCGGCGATCTCACCCAGGAGGTTGACAGCGACAACATCTCCGTCACCGTCGCCGGCGAATTGCATGGCTACGCCATTTCTGCCGATGACGAGAGCGAATTACCCTTTGATTCTCGCGAAGGTAACATCGGATACGCGGGCACCAGCGAAGTCAAAGCCCTCTACCAAACCGATCGCAGCGATGCCGCCAGTCGCGACCGCCAGACCATCGCCGAAGCACTTGCCGATATCGTCACCATGCTCGAGCGACGCGGCTTTGCGGAATTTACCGTCGAAGATCCTGCCGCTACCACCGACGATGCAAATGCCGACGCTACGACGAACGCTGGCGCCAACGCCAATGGTGCCGATGGTGCCGATGCGACCGCAACGACTAACAACAGCGGCGGCAACTAAGCCGTTTGCCGTCCTGCCACTTCACAGCCCGAGCTCGCGGACCATTTTGTTCTGCATCTCGTACTGCTCGTTGAGCCCCGTGTCGCTGATTGGATAATTGGCGTTGCCGCTGCCTACCGCGCTAGAGTCGGCACGTGTAGCGGTCGAACAGCCACTAAGGCTGAAGCCGAGCGCAAAGCCGCCAAGCAACATCGCCGTCGAGACATGGCGGAGGTTTTTTGAGCGGCTTGATTCCGAACGATATGAAGTGGTCATAGCCCGACTATGGCGACAATCGCCCCGGGAATCAACCCACCAGAGAAAATTCGCCACCCGCGATCCGCGCCGCCGCACCAAACACCAGCGGCGCATTATTATCGATGTGTCCTGCCGGAAACCCGCTGACCACAGGCACAGCCAAGCCGCCCAGACGCTCCCTCAGCACATCCTCGACCGATACGCCGTCTGTCCCCGGCTCACCTTCGGTAAAAGCCCCTAACACCACTCCTGCACAAACATCGAACCATCCCGCTTGCAGAAGGCTGGTCAGCATCCGATCGATTCGATACGGCCGCTCACCAACATCTTCGAGAAAGAGGATTTTCCCCGTCACGTCTGGCACATACTGAGTCCCTAACAAAGCCGCCAGCACCGCCAAATTACCGCCGAAAAATGCCCCTTCACCGTAACCGAACACCTCAGTGGCAAGATCCCAGTGCCGACCGGCCTTGCGTCCTTCGAGCGCATCGCACCAGCTCTCGCGTAAACCATCACTCGCCGTCGCCAGGGCACTCACCATCGGTGCGTGGATCGAGCGAACTTTG
Organism: Verrucomicrobiales bacterium; assembly: GCA_037969585.1. GTDB lineage: Bacteria > Verrucomicrobiota > Verrucomicrobiia > Verrucomicrobiales > DEV007 > JBBKXR01. Next base: position 8,331 of record JBBKXR010000371.1, on the reverse strand, counting down.
GCTCGCGACCACAGTGCGTGAAGCGCCGTGACATCACTGAAACCTACCAGCAGCTTGTTGGCGTTGGAAACCATGATCGGATCGAGTGACGGCAGCAATCGGGTCGCTCCATAACCGCCGCGGGCGCACAGGATCGCATCGACATCCGGCGCGACCAGAGCCGCCACCAATTCATCGAGACGGCGTTCATCACTGCCTGCCAGATATCCTTCCCTGGAAAAAATGCCCTCGTCGTAGCGCACCTCATAGCGCTTTTCGAGCCATTCTACCCCGGCCTCAAAGCGCTCGCGATCGAACGGTCCCGACGGTGCGATCACCGATAAAACCGATCCTTCCGCGACATGGCGCGGCTGAGAAAAAGTATCCAACATCACTTTTGAGGGTCATTCACGCTGCAACAATTCCGTCGTCACTTTCAACAACGATTCCTCGATCGCCGGACCGGTCCTCGCCACTCGACTGACCTCGTAGCCTCCCTGCTCGTAGGCTACCGCCGTGCCAATATATCCCATTCCCGTATTCCCGTACGCAGCCACCGCCACAAATCCTTCAGGACGCATTCTCTTTGCTGCCAGCTGATACTCGACAAACAACTCGCCCGGGAAAAAAAGCACATCGCCATCACCGACACGCAGACGTTGCACAGGAAAACGATGGCCTTCTTTCCAGCGGCGCAGAAAAACCAAATCGCGTGCCGCGCGCGTCCGATTCAGCAGCGACAAATCAGTATTGGTCAATTCCGCATGAAGTTGATCCTCGGTGTATTGGCCCCGCCACGGGAAATCGACTTCCTCAGCGGCCCACTCTACTGCGTTAGTCTTCAGCGGGCGCACCACCTGTGCCGCCCACGCTGCTTCGATGCCTGCCGCCAGACGCAGCGCCAATTCCTCACGACGCTTTTCCTTGCCGTCATTGTATTTGCCCGCCGCGACATCACCGCCGGCACCGTCGAAACAAAGGTGCCGAACCCCGGTTTTCTCTTCAACCAGTCGACGCGCCCAGCCCACCGTATCGGCGCTGATACCACCCCGACCGTAGTAGCTCTGCGGATGCGAAGCATAAAACGTCAACGCAGCGACCGCTTCGTCGTCATCCCAAAACGTCAGCAAGCTGACCTCGGGATCGATCACCCCCTCGCGTGCCGCCGCCGCCTCGGGATTTCTGCCACCCGAACTCATTCGGCTCAATTCCAACTTACCGTCGGCGTCGATCAGTCGTCGGCTCGATGCAAATTTCTCAACGATGCCTTTGCCAAAACCCACCTTGCTGATCGCGACCGGCGTCTTGCAGGCTTCACCGATCGCCGCCGCAACTTTTGCGATCGTCTGATCATGATTTTCAGGATCATGAACCTTTCCCCCCAAGCCTTGTTCGGCGAGTAAGTCATCAGTGGATGCGTCGTAACCCGGCGCATCGTGATTGTGAATCGTATGCATCGCCACTCGCTCTACCGACGTTCCCGCCGCATCGGCCAGTGCCGTTCTCCAGCGATCGTGACTGGCATTTCCGATACCGACAAAATCCGCCACGCAAAGCACGATTGGCTTCCCTGACCCAAATAGGATGACACCCCGCGCCGTTAACGGATCGACAATTTCGGACGCCGGTTTTACGTAGCCGTAACAAAGCGGCGATCCCAGCGGTGGAGTCACATCAACGACAAAGCTCGCCAGCCGTAGTCCAGAGCCCCCAGTATTATCCGCCGCCACGACGATCGCAGGCGCGATCGCAACCGTCACCATGAGTGCTACTGCGAACAGAGCACGACGAACGGTTTGCGAATCGGGCTTTGCTGAGTGGCTCATCGGCTTGGGGTACGGAAGGACGTGCTAGCCGACTTTCATCGGGCGACGCTACATTGGATAATATGAAATCCCAACTTCGTCACCTGCTTCTTGGCCTCGTTTGCGGAGCGTTCCTTTTTGCTACCGCTACCATCCACGCCCAGACCGATGCCAAAGCTGAGTCTTACCCGTGGAAGGCAGGTCACGCCAGAGTTGATGTCACACCGGAAAATCCCGTGTGGATGGCCGGCTACGCTGGCCGCAAAGCGCCCTTCGACGGTGTTCGCCAACCCATTTTCGCCAAGTGCATCGCCATCGAAGACGCCGACGGATACCGACTGGCGATCGTCACTCTCGACTTGATCGGCGTGACCAAGGAAATGCGAACGTCACTGGAACAGCACGCCAAGGCCAATCATAAAGTTCTTGAGCAAGGGCTTCTCATTAACGCCTCCCACACTCACTCGGGTCCCGCGATTCGCACTTTTCAACCTCCCGGCGGCGGAACCGAGCGAGTCGGTTACGGTGGTATCCCCGAAGCAGAAGCCGAACAACGAGCCCAGGAAGTGATCGCCAACAAGGCCGTTCTTGATAGAAAACTGAAAGCGCTCATCGATGACGCCTTCGCTAAACTCGCCCCTGCCCAGTTGTCGTACTCGCACGCTCGCTGCGGCTTTTCGATGAATCGACGCACGCCGGTCGGTGAGGGTTTCGCAAACTCGCCTTACCCTGACGGTCCCGTTGATCAGTCGGTGCCTGTGCTGCAGGTCCGGGATAGCGAGGGCACTCTGAAAGCGGTGATGTTCGGCTACGCCTGCCACGCCACGACCATGGGTGACATGAAAATCCATGGCGACTGGCCCGGATACGCGCAGGCCTATTTCGAAAAAGACAATCCCGGCGTAATGGCGGCGTTCCTCAATGGTTGCTCGGGCGACCAGAACCCGTACCCGCGTCGTCTTGAGGTATTTCTTGAGCGGCATGGACACAGCATGGCGACCGCCATCGAAGCGGCTCTGGAAACTCCCGCGCAGCCTTTGTCCGGTCCGCTAAAGTCGGCGATCGCATGGCCCGAAGTGGCGTACGACACGCCACCGACCCGCGAAGAAATCGTCGAGAAAACGAAATCAACCGACGGCTACGACGCTCGCCATGCAGAGATGCTACTGGCGATCCTCGACGCGAAAGGCGAGCTGCCGAAATCGTATCCGGTGCCGGTTCAGGTGATTCGTTTCGCGGATACTCTGACGCTGTGCGCCATCGGCGGCGAAGTCGTCATCGATTACGCATTGCGACTGAAACGCGAACTGGCTGAAGTTTCCTCCGCCCCGGTGTGGGTGGCGGGTTATTCAAACGAAGTCATCGCCTACATTCCCAGCAAGCGAGTCAGGGAAGAAGGTGGTTACGAAGGCGGCGGTGCGATGCGTTACTTCCGCTCCGTCATCCACCCGGGACCCTGGGCACCGTCCGTCGAAGAAACGTTGATCAACGCGATCTACGATCTCGAAGAAACGCTGCGGACCGGTGGTGATTGACTTGATGCCAACGCTTTTCCAAACAGCGCTCAGTATTTCAAACTCACGCCAACGCTGACGCCCCAAGATTCCCAGGTCGCCTCGTTGAGCTTGATCGGTCCACTCGGATCAGTCTGAATTCCGGCATCGGACTCAAACGAAGCGTAGTTGCCCGCCAGCCAGAAATCCACCGACTGGCTGTATTCGTAGATCAATGTCAAGCCGACCTGATAACCTTCAGCGTCGGCAGAATTTTCAAAAGCCAAGTCGCGCAAGTTCCAATACGCGTCCGCACGATAGTCGGCCCATTGGTATTTGCCTGACGCCCTTACCCGAAATCGGTCGGCGACGGGGATTTCGAGACGGCCGCCAACAAACGGTCCATACCATTCCGCCGTGTAATCACTGGCCAGTCCCGAAAAAGTCCCCAGATCATCACTGGAGGGAAGCCCAGTAGGGTCTTCGCCATACAGTTGCGCCTCAAGCCGCGGGTTATAGATATTCTGCACGCCTTTGGTATCTTCGTGATGCTGGTTGTGATAGCTGTAGCCGACCATCGGCGAAACCTTCACTCCGTTGACCACGTCAATGTCGTAGCCGAGCGCCGCCGACAGATCGTAGACATAGCCATCGGTATCTGCCGAGCTGCGGGAAAATTCGCCGCGTCGACCGTCGAAGGTGTAGTCCGAATCGCGATTGGCTCCGTCATACATGTAGCCGTAACCGCCGAGCAAATTGAGGAACAGCGAGTCGGTGAGATAGAAATCGTTCTCCAATTGGAATTCGAAAATTTCCAGGTTCACCCAATCGAGATCCGAGATCACATTCGGATCGTCGTTCGGCCCGGCGATGGTCCAGCCGGATTCATCGACACGGTAGCCAGTGCGGAGAGTCAGAGCATTTTTGCCACCTGACGGAGCAGCAGCAGCAGCAATCGGCCCAGCCTTGGCATCCTGCGCGTAACTGGAGGTGGTCAGTGCAGACACCCCCGCGATACCGATCGTAAGCGTTGAAAGAACCGAGAAAATACCATGTGGTTTCATAGTTGGAATACCGGAGTGAAGTTCGATGGCCTTCTGCGTTAGTGCGTCCGGTCAGTCTGTGGGATTGACTGGCCCGCATCGCCAGTTCGAGGCGAAAAGGCGAGGCCAGTTTTCTTGTAGTTCGCCCAAAGTGTCAAGTGGTTGTAGCGCGAATCCCAAGCGTCGCCAGTGCCCTCAAAAACGAAATTATCCAAGCCCTTACGTCCAAGCAATATTCGTCGACTGCCCTCCGTTTCGACATTGACGGGGCGGTCTTTGTGTCGGGTCGTTCCTGCCTATTCCTTCTGACTTAACCGCCAAACGGTATCCAACACATCAGCGAGCAGTTTGGCGTTTTCGTGGCAGATGGTTTCGAGGTGACGATTGGTCTCGGGGCTGACTTTCTTCTCCGGCCAGTCATCGTTCCAGTGAGCGCCCAGATAGGCGTCGGGATCGATATAGACTTTCAACGCGAACTCGCGCGAAGCGAACAGGCGGTCGGTAAAGGCCTTAGCGGCTGCTTCGGGAGTATCGCCCAGTGATTTTGGCAGGTAGTCGGCGAGATCGGCGCTCAGGCCTTCGCCGCCGAGTGCCCAGAACATGGAGGCGCCGGCGGTGTTGCCACGAAAACTGGTATCATCTTTCTGCATGATGCCGTTGCGATACTCGTCCTCGAAGGCTTCGCGATCCTCGCTGTAGCCGTCCCATACATGGTAAGGTGAAACTCGATCCTGCATGGCGTGGGCGAAAGCGCCGACGTATTCGGCAGCGTCAGCATTTCGACCTTCGCGTAGGGCATTACTGATCTTTTCGAAATACCAACGAGCCCCCTTAAGCGCGAAGGTCCGATTCAGTTCGTCGGTTTGAAGGGTGAAGTAATGATAGGTCCTGGGGCGCGGCCCTTTGGTGTCTTTGTCAGGATCCGTGTAGGCAATTGGCGGGAAATATTTCCCCTCTCGCTCAGCATAGAGATACTTCGTGATGCGCAATCGCTCGGGAATGTCGGTTTCGTCGCGAGTCGGGCCGTCCACCCAGTCTGGGTGTTTGCAGAAGTGATTAACCAGATACCAAGCGAGCGTCTCGTCGCGGTCAACTCGAGCATTGTGGTGCTGTTCTTTCCACAGTTCCTTGAAGGCTTCATCCTGGACTTCCCAGGCAGCTGAAGTCATGACGGGATGAGCTCCACCCCAGGCTGAGGCGGAAGTGGGCTGAATTGCGACCAGCAATCCTGCGAGTAAGACGGGTAGACGCATGTTCATTTCGTTGACACACGAATGCATCACGAACAACGTCCCATGTCCAGCCTGCCCGCCTCCGTTCCGTCTCTTTCGCAATGTCCGAAATCGTTCTCGAAGTCCGCAATCTGACCAAACGCTTCGCAGATTTCACAGCGGTTGATGGTCTCAGCTTCTCGATCGCTCGCGGCGAAATCTTCGGGCTGCTTGGCGTCAACGGAGCTGGCAAGACGACGGCGATCAACATGATCCTCGGCCTGCTGACGCCGACTTCAGGATCAGTGGAGGTATTCGGCGACAGCCTGGCTGATCATCGCATCGAGATCCTGAAGCGAGTCAATTTTTGTTCGACCTACACGCAGTTGCCGGGGAATCTGACGGTTGCTCAAAACCTGATGGTCTTCGCTCAGCTCTACGGTGTCGAAAATCCAAAGCGGCGCATCGATGAGGTGCTGGATTTATTGGAAATTTCTAATCTCAAGCAACGCGTCGCGGGACACCTCTCCGCCGGTGAGTCAACGCGGTTGAGCCTTTGCAAATCGTTGCTCAACACACCCGACCTGCTGCTGCTCGATGAGCCGACCGCGAGTCTCGATCCGGACATCGCCGACAAAGTGCGCAATGTGGTAAGGCACGTGCAACGCGAGCACGGTACGGCGATTCTCTACACGTCGCACAACATGCGTGACGTTGAAGAAGTCTGTGATCGCATCGCCTTTCTCGACAAGGGTAAGGTGCTCGCCGAAGGCACTCCGCAAACGGTGCTCAGTGATTTTGACGAAACATCGTTGGAGAAAGTTTTTATCCGCGTCGCGCGCGGTGGCGAACTGAAGCCGCAGAAACCGGCAGCGGTATCGTCCGCCGGGTCCGAAAACAGCGAAAGCGAAGAGGAGATTTCATCATGAACTTCCGCATCGTTCGCGCTCTGGTGACGCGCTACCTGTATCTGTTTAATCGCACGCCGATTCGGATCGTCGAGCTGATCTTCTGGCCGATGGTCGGTCTCTTGGTGTGGGGATTTCTCAGTCGCTACATCGCTGAGACCGCCGGCGGCGGAATGCCGTATCCGGCGACAGCTCTAATCGGCGCGGTGATTTTATGGGACGTTCTGTTTCGCGCTCAACAAGGCGTATCGATCTATTTTCTCGAGGATGTCTGGTCGCGAAATCTGCTCAACCTGTTTGCCGCTCCGGTTCGCTTGTCCGAGTATCTTGCGTCGACCTACGTGATCGGTTTTGTGCGCGCTGGATTTACGGTGACGCTTTTGTCGATCTTGTCCGCGCTGCTCTACGCATTCAACATTTTCGAAATGCACTGGCAGTTGATGCCGTTCGTCCTCAACCTGCTCATCTTCGGTTGGACACTGGGCATGATTTCAACGGCGCTGATTCTGCGCTACGGCCCGGCCGCGGAAAGTCTCGCCTGGGCGGTGCCGTTTTTGATTCAGCCCTTTGCCGCGGTTTTTTACCCGGTTGCCTATCTGCCCCCGGCGCTGCAGGTCGTCGCCCACGCTTTGCCACCCTCATACATCTTCGAGGGCATGCGGGAGTCGCTCAATGGCAACACCATCGCCACCAGTCAACTACTCGCTGCGACGGGCCTGAATCTGCTCTACCTCGCACTGGCCGGGGTGCTGTTCGTGCGAGTCATGCGAATCGCGCGGGAACGCGGCTTACTGACGAAATTCTCCTCGCAGTAATCCTGGGAAACGTCAGTGATGCAAAGGACCGTTCACGAAACCACATTGTTCTTAAAGTCGACCATCTGGCGTTGCTCTTCGTCCCAGAGACGGAAGTTGATCAAGCGCAGTGACTTTACGAAAGTGAGCGGTTCGATCTCCTGGAAAATCGGCTCGGAGTTGTAACACTCCTCAAGCTTGTAATTGGGGATGCGGGCGCTGAGGTGATGAATGTGGTGAAAGCCAATGTTGCCGGAGAACCACTGGAAAACTCGGGGAAGCTTGTAGAACGAGCTGCCTTCGAGACTTGCGCGGACGTAATCCCACTTCTCGTGACGCTCCCAGTAAACGTCTTCAAACTGGTGCTGCACATAGAACATCCAGACACCGACAATCGATGAGAACACCGTCACAGGAGCTTGGATCATGATGAAATTTTTGAAACCACCGAGCGCATACGAGAGGCCGATGATGTAGAGCGCGAGCAAAACATTGGTCACGTAGACCGAGGCGCGTCCTGAAGCACCGGTGTAGGAGCGGGTAAAACGCTGCTGGATGACGAAGTAAAAAACGGGGCCGATGATGAAAATCGTAATCGGGTGGCGATACATGCGATATTTGAGCTTAGCGAACGGCGTCAGGGCGTTGTATTCCGCCACAGTCAGCGTCCAGATATCGCCGAATCCGCGATGATCGAGGTCGCCCGATTTCGAGTGGTGCAGGGCGTGTTCCCTGCTCCAGTCATTGTAAGGTGTAAATGTCAGGACGCCGAGCAGCGTGCCGACGACATGATTGGTGCGCTTGCTTTTAAAGAAGCTGCCGTGGCCACAATCGTGAAAAATGATGAACGAACGCACTACCAAAAGCCCGGTAGGAATGGCGAGTAACAAGGTCAGCCAGTAGTTGCTCTGCACCGTGAAGCTCATCGCCACCCAGAGTGCCGCCATCGGCACCAAGGTATTGACGATCTGCCAGATACTACGCTTGATGTCCGGCCCGGAATGACGGCGAACAGCTTCCTGCCACTCGGGACGCTTTTTAGCGCGCGAAGGATTGGCAGAAGAGGGAGAGGATTGGGATGCTGACTCACTCATAAGA
>JBBKXR010000370.1:0-34695 GCA_037969585.1 Verrucomicrobiales bacterium | reverse complement strand
GTCGCGCATCGCGGGCGAGTCAGCGAGTTTGTCGTTGCCGCCGACGTGGCCAAGCACGCACGTGACGACGCGACCTTCTCCGTAGGGGATCCACCAGAGCATGGGCTCGTGGGCGCCAGTGCCTTTGTTCTCTTCGGAAGCGAAGGCGGTGGCGAGGATGGTCATGTTTTCGGCGGGGCCACGCTGACCGTGATAGAGCTCGTCTTCGGGGTGCATGAACTCGTCGGGCATGCCTTTGGTGATCGGGTGTTCGTGGTCGCGAATTTTGACTTTGTAAGGGTAGCGGGGGCCGTGGCCGGCGCCGGGGCCTTCGCCGACTGGCATGCGTTGCAGGTCGCCGTATTTGTCGAAGGCGACGCGGCGGCCTTCTTGCGGGCTGCGCCAGAGCAGGCCGGTCATTTTTTCAAATTCGGTCCAACCTTTGTGGGCGTTGTTGGCGGCGTGAACATTGACCAGGCCATTGCCGGATTTGATGTAGGCTTCGAAGGATTTCTGAACTTCAGCGGGCCACTCGGACAGGCTGCCGTCTTTCTTTTTGCGATTGTTGAAGTTGCTCATGACGACGTCATAATCGGCGAATTTCGGGCGCCAGGCATCCCACTCGGCAGCGGGTGCGTTTTCGTTGGGGCTGGTGGAAATGTCGACGGCGAAGCGACCGGTGGCTTCGAGTTGTTTTTCCAGAAAGGGCGAGGTGTCCTGCCAGTTGTGGTTATTCTGGCCGTCGACGATGAGGACTTTGAGCGGCTCGGCGGCTTCGGTGTTCGAAACGAACGCGAGGCCGGCAAGGGCGATGGTGAGAGTTAGCAGGCGGGTAATCATTTTTTCGGGATGTGATTTCGGAATTGTATCGGCACGGGCCTTGGTCCACGATGCGCGACTGTGAAGGCTGATGCAATCCTGAAGCGTACCGAAACCGCCGCGGCGGTCGGATTTTTTTTCGTCACTCTTTGGCTGAGTGGGGTCATTGGGCCGGTGGTGTCCGCAAAGGACGAGCCGCCGAAGACCTGGCGGATCGAGGTGGCGACCGAGCGTGAGGACGCCCTCTACGCCTTGGAGGAAAAGGTCGGGTTTCGCATTTCAGTGATCGATGATCAGGGCGCGACGGTGGACTGGGGGAGTATTGACTACGTACTCAGTGTTGATGGCTATCGCGAATTGGAAAAGCACAGCCTTGCGTTGACGGGGGCGAAGGGCGGGCAAGTCATCGAGGGAAGCATGGATCGGCCGGGTTTTTTGAGGCTCGATGTGTCTTTCAAAAAGAACGACGGCAAGGTGCTGAAGGCGGTCGCCGCGGCGGGGATCGCAGTCGATGATCTGTCGCCCAGCAGGGAGTTGGTGGTGGATTTTGGAGACTTTTGGGATGAGCAGAAAGAGCGTTTGGCGGAGGTTCCTCTGGAGTGGGTGGCGACGGACGTAGAGAGCGGTGATCCGCAAATTCTGGCCTCGGATGTGCAGGTGGATTCGATCGATGGCGTGCCGGTGTCAGGCTATGTGGCGTGGCCGAAGGGGGCCGCGATGAAATCTTTGCCGGCGGTGCTCTGGGTGCATGGGGCGGGGGTGCGCGGCAGCTCGAAGCCAGCGGCTTTGGCCGGCGCGCACGAGGGGTTTCTGTCGATGGATATCAACGCACACGGTCTGCCGAATGGGCAGCCGGAGGCGTTTTACAAGAAATTGGCGGAGGAGGATTTGGATGCCTATTGGCTCGATGGGCAGCGCAATCGCGATGGGGTGTATTTCAAAAATATGTTCCTGCGTCTGGTGCGGGCGATCGACTATCTCACGTCCCGGCCGGAGTGGGACGGACGCGTCATGGCGGTGGTCGGGCACAGCCAGGGTGGGGCGCAAGCTCTGGTGGCCGGAGGTTTAGATGACCGGGTGACGTTCATCGGTGCGGGAGTGCCGGCGATGTGTGATCACATGGGCATGCTGCGACGGCGCATCAGCGGCTGGCCGAAATTTGTGCCGATCCTTGAGGATGGAAAACCGGATCCGGTGGTGGCTGAGGTGTCGCGATATTTTGATGCGGTCAATTTCGCCCGGCGCTGTCATTGCGAGGCGATCATCAGCATTGGCTACGTCGATCGGACCTGTCCGCCGACCGGGTGTTATGTGGCCTATAACCAGCTGAGGGGAAAGAAGGGGCTAGTGTTACGGCCCTTGATGGGGCATGCGGCGCCGCCGGATGTGAAGGCTGAGTTTATGGCGGCGTTGAAGGCGCACGCTGAGGCGAAGTCGGCGGCGGCGGTCGACTAGATAGCTCATTCACTGAAGCAGCTCGTCCACTGGGGGCCGGCGAGACGTCGGTATCACGTTGTTGTCGACTGAAACCAGAATGCAATTCTGCTCCACTCTCGCTACGCGAGCGACTTGCTGACGATGTCGTGCCAGAGGCGACCGGCGAGGGAGTCGGGAAGTTCGACGTCGGCAAAGGTCAGCGGTTCGCCGGCTTCGACGGCGCGGGCGAGGCGGGCATTTTTCATCAGACCGATGGGCACGTGCTCGGGAGCGCCGGCGATTTCGAGGGCTTCACCGCGAACGTCGAAGCTGCCAATTCCCTGCTCGATGAGATGGCCTTCAGGCAGGTCGCGTTTGGCGATGGTGTTGACGCTGATGCGCGGCTTGGCGCTGTTGTTCATCAGGATGTCGTTGGAGTCGACGACGCCGCGCACGGTGCGGGGAATCTCCAGATGGCAGAGGTGGTAGCCTTTGATAAGTGTGTAGAAAGGTCCGTCGCCAAGCTTGAGATAACTGAGGAACGGCTTCTGAAAATCTTCGTGGGTGGCGGTGATAAACACGCCGGGGATGCCGGGGCAGAGTACGTAGTCGGCGATCGCTCCACCGAGCTTCTGTGCTTCGGCGGCAAGAATGCGTCCACCGGCCATCAGGTCGCCATTTTCCGGGCCGAGCAATCCGGTCTGCGTAATGCGGGCGTCGAAGGCGTTGGCGACGAGAGTCTGTTCGATTTGCAGCTTGGTGCCGTCGGTGAACGAGGTTGTTTGAGCCGTACTGATGCCCTGCCGGCTGGACCAGTATTTCATCTCGTCCGGTTCAGGAGTGCGGTTGAGGAAGCCTTTGACGTTGCCGTAGACCAGTGGCTCGAAGCCCATCGACATGATCTCGCGACGTAGCATGGCGAGGCAGCCGGGCTGATCGCCTTCGGCTTCTGTGATCAGGCCGCGCTCGACGAACGCGGAGCCGGAGGTCACTTGGAATTCGCAATTCATGGTGACCACGGGGCGCTGATTCTGCACGGCAGCATCGACGACGTCAGTGGCGTGGACGGCATCACCGCTGCACTCGACGACCAGTTCGCAATCGCGGACAAAGGCCTCGAGGTCGTTGGTCAGCACGCCGGAGATGGGGAAATCGGCGACTTCGCCGGGCGGGCGTCGAGTCAACACGGCGGAAACTTCGAAGCCTTGAGCGACCAAGGCCGCTGCGGTTCCGCGGGCGATAAATCCGGTGCCGGAAATGCCGACTTTGCAGGTCGACGAAGGGGAAATTGGCGAGGCTTCAGGGGACTGATTAGGCTGCTGGGACATGCGCGGCAAGCCTAGCCGGGACGTCCGCTGCCAGCAATGGAAAATCGCGGATCTAAAAACGGCAGATGCAGGACTGCCGAGCGGGACTATATTGCGGACCCAATTCAGCGATGCCGACGTTTCGAACTCTTCGGATACGACGGCTTTCTCTACTGGCTGAATGCTTTTTCCGACCTGCCTTTTACTATGAGTGACTCCGATCCATTGGACTTATCGGCACGCGACCTGATGCAAGGTTGGGTCAACGACCTCGAGTCGCCGCAGAATTTTGTCGAGAAGAAGTATCGCGACTACGAAGACCGTGGCGGGGACCAACGGGGTGGCGGTAAAGGCAAAGGGCGTGGCGGATTTGGTGGTGGCGGCGCCGGCGGCGGAAATCGTGGTGGGTTTAATGATCGCGATAAAGGTCGCGGTGGGCAGGGTGGTCGTGGAGGTTCAGGAGGCGGTGGTGGACAAGGAGGTCGTGGTGGTCCCGGAGGTAAAGGCGGTAAGCCCTGGGAAGACAAACGTGGTGGCGGTCGCGATGATCGACGCTCGAATGGGCCGCCCCGTGATCCAGCACCCCAGTTCACGGTCGCGGTTGAGCCGAGCCAGGAAACCGTTGAAGCTTTGGCCAAACACATTCGCACCACGGGCCGCGCCTACAGCATGGTCGATGTTGCGCGTATGGTGATGGCGTCGCGCGACAGGTATCAGGTGGCGTTTCAGAATCAAGTGCCGGCCCCGCCGAAGAAGAAAAAGGCGCCGCAAAAAGGTGCTGACGCAGCCAATCCTGAAGCGGCGCAGGAACAGCAACAGGAGACACCGCCACAGCAAAAGGCGGAGCAGGAACGGCCGATGCTGGTGCGTTGCAAGCTCGATGGCTCACTGTGGTTGACTCGCGAGGAAGCCGTTCGGCACGTCTTGTCGGGGCCGTTGATGGAGGAATTTTACCAAGTTGAAGTGGTCGAAGTCGAAGCGCCCAAAGGCAATTTTACGGTGATCGCGGTATGTGGCATGAGCGGAACGATGCTCGGGCCGCCAAATCATCACGAGTACCAGACGAATCTGAACAAGCTCTATCGCGAACGTTTCTCGAATATGGGATTCGAGCGCTTTAAGTCGCGGATTGAGATGAAGCGCGACGAAGAGACGGTCGAGGCGTGGAAGTCGTCTGTGTCGACCGCGAAGCACTATCGGATCAAACCACCGGAAGCGAAAAAGGAAGACGGCGATGCTACTGCGGCGACCGAAAGTGAGACGGCTCCACCCGCTGACGTAGATGCTGACGCCGCTGTCGATGCGGCGACCACCGACGCCGCAGCGGATACCGCTGCAGCGCCTGATGCGCTGGCCGGCGAAGTGGAAGCTGCGTCGGAATCGGAAGATGCCGCTGTCAGCGAAGCTGATACGCCGACCGAGGCCGACGCCGAGCCGACGGTCGAGAACGAAACTGAATCGAGCGAGGGCGCGGTTGAGGGTGTCTCAGAAGAATCAGATGCGGAGACTAGCGACGACCAGCCTACTCCCGAAGCCGACGTGAAACCCGAAGTCGTGATCTCAAGCGAGCGCGAACTCGAGCAGCATTTCCGCGAGAATTTTGCAAAGCGCATACTCCGCGAAGTTGGCGGCGGCGTCGTCCCGGGTGACGTGCCCGGGCAAAATCTGTCAGCGCCGTTGCTGGAAAAACTCAAGCGCGAGTCCGAGTTTATGCGTCGCGGTTTTCCGCTGCCGCTGATTCAGACGCTGTGCCGTCGTTTTGAAAAGGTCGGGCTGAAATTTTTCAAGCGCGACAAGAAGGCACTTTACGTGAGTAGTGCGCGGCCACGCTCGATCAGCGGTGAGAGCGGCATGACCGATCGGATTCGCCAGATTGTCGAGCACGTGCGCGTTTATCCCAACGTCAAGGTGCCGAAACTTCTCGAGTCAGTGATCGACGGGTTCATCGCGCCGCGCAATGAAGAGGAAATGGCCGGTCACAAGCCGACCGATGAAGAAATGTCCTACCTGCGCGATATTCGTTGGCTTACTAAGGAAGGTTACTTGATCGAGTACGCGACCGGCGAGTTGGTGCTTGGCCACGCCGAACCGAATCGTGAGCGCCCGGCGAAGAAAAAATCTGCCTCGCCAAAGACGGAAGCAGACTCGAAGGCAAAGAAAGCAGAGTCGCCGCCTGAGGTGGGCAAAATCGAATCAGCAGAGGCAGCCGCGCCAGCTCCGGAAGCTCCGGTGGCCGAAGCTGAAACGGAAGCCGCACCCGAAGTTCCAAGTGAACCTGAGTCGGAAGCGCCAGCAGCTGACGCTTCCGAGGAGGCTCCTGCGCCTTCCTCGCCTGCAGTTGAAGATGCAGACGCAGAAAAGCCGACCGAGAACTGAGTCCCGGTCGGCCTTTACGTGATCTATTGATTAGCAGCCGTCCGGCTTATCCGAGATCGGGAACTTCGTAAGGCTTGCGATAAACTCGTTTGGCGAGCGCGTTGGCTTTGCCGTCGAGATCATCGTTGCCTTCGAACTTCTCGGTCTCAGGATTGAACTTTAGCGCCGCCCCGAGCGTGATGGTTTGCTCACCCAGATTGACGCCATTGTTGTCGAGGTGCGCCGCCATGTCGGCGTAGCGTGCGGTCAGGAATTTATCTCCAGCGATTTTTTCGCGCACTTCGTCGTCGTGAACCGGCAGGCCGAGCTGATGCGAGATCAGTCCGGTGTGGCACAACGCACTTGAGTAGTGAGTCTCCTCACAATCGGCATTGAGATCGGTGTGTTTGCGGCTACGCACCGCTTTGATGAAATTGTCGAAGTGCAGATTCAGGCCATTTTCGCCCTCGACTTTGTGCACCTCCATACCGTCGTTATCGACGATTTTCACTTTGCCGCCAGAGTTGCAGTAAACGCGTCCGTCAGCACACTGGACCACGACAGCAATGCCGCCTTCGCCAGGAAATTCTTCGGGCGAGTCCATCATTTTGCCCCAGCCTTCGGTCTGAGCTGCTTTGTTTTTCGGCAGGCCGCGGGTCTCAAAAATCAGCGGTGCCGAATCGTAGTTGTGATAGACGATCTGCGTGTTCGGCGTGGTGCCGTCATCGACGTAGCCGAGGCGACCACCGATGCTCATCACTGAGTTGGACAGGCCTTTTTCACCGAGGAACCAACGAGCGACATCCATCTGGTGAATGCCCTGGTTGCCCATGTCGCCGTTGCCGTATTCGTAAAACCAGTGCCAGTCGTAGTGAAATTGCTTACGACGAAGCGGATCTTCGAGCTCGGCGGGACCGCACCACAAGTCGTAGTCGAGGCCGGCGGGAATTTCGCCGCCGCCGCCTTTGCCGATCGACTGGCGCGGCTTGTAGCAGAGTCCTTTAACGTATTCGATCTTGCCGAGTTTGCCGGCATGGACGTATTCGACCGCTTGTTGGATCGTCTCCATCGAGCGGCTCTGGGTGCCGCCGGCGCAAATGACTTTGTTCTGACGGGCGGC
Source organism: Verrucomicrobiales bacterium (assembly GCA_037969585.1). Classification (GTDB taxonomy): domain Bacteria; phylum Verrucomicrobiota; class Verrucomicrobiia; order Verrucomicrobiales; family DEV007; genus JBBKXR01. Next base: position 27,699 of record JBBKXR010000370.1, on the reverse strand, counting down.
GTTGACCACTTGTCGGCCTTCCCAAACGGTGTGAGAAATGGGTTTCTCAATGTAGGAATCTTTGCCAGCCTGACTTGCCCATACGGCGATCAGCGAATGCCAGTGATTCGGCGTGGCGGTGGTGATGACGTCGTATTCCTTATTGTCGATAAGTTCGCGCACGTCGGCGAACCCTTTCACCTCATGACCGGCTGCTTCGGTTTGCGAGGTGACGCGGGCGTCGAGGACGGCGGGGTCGACATCGCAGATGGCCGAGACGCGCACGCCTTTGATGGCGCTCAGTCCGCTGATGTGAGACTTGCCACGGCCGTTGGCGCCGACGACGGCGCAACGGATGTCTTCGTTGGCGCCGAGGACTTTAGAATTTGGCCAGGCGAGCGCTGCGCCGAAACCGGCCATGCCCTTGAACACCTTGCGGCGTGAAATCGAGGAAGTGCTTTTCTTCATATCCTCAACGTAAGGATCGAGAGGCCTCGCTGAAAGGCCAAATTCGCGGCGTCATTGCGTCTCGACTGCCGGCGAACGCTCCTTCGAGGGGCGGAAACGGTACAGCCGATAGAAAAAATCCGGACTGATTCCGGGGTAGACCTGAAGCTGTTCGAAGCGGTCTTCGTCTTGAACCACCGCCATTAAATCGGCGTGGCTGGCTTCGTTAAAATAGCGATGGCCAGCGAAGACCAATAACTCGTTTTCTTTAGCTGTAGCCGTGGCGATCAATGTATCGAGCGCGCCGATTTCCCGCACTGAGGCAAGCTGCGGGAAATAAAGTCGCACTCGATCGCTGCCGTGGCCGATGCCGGCAACGTGGACGTCGTTCGCGTCGAGACGGTGAAGCTTTTCGAAATCGCGGATCCCTTGAGCCACTTCGCGAAGAGGCTCGACGCTGGTGCTATTGAGCACGCTGATCTGCGGTGCCACCGCCAGTAGGTAAAGAAAAAGGGCAATGGCCGCGACGCCCGCTCGCGGGATCTTTTTGCCACCACCGATCGGTATGGCGCGGGTGGCCCCGATCGCGAACAAAGTTGCTATCGGTATCAGCAGATAGATCAAAAAGCGTGGATAGAAGTAAGAGTTTCCGACCGAGATCAGAACTAGAGTCAACACCGCTCCGCCTATCAAGGAAAGCAACAGCCAGGCGCCGATGGGGAACGATCGCCACAGACGCAGAGCACCGGTAACGATCGCTAAGAGCAGCGCCAGCCCGGCCAGAATGATCAGGATCGGATGAGCGGCGAGTGCCATTTTCAGTGACGCCAATTGACTGGCCTCGACTGTGTTGCCGATGTCCCAGAGCATACCGCTTGTCGACAGGGTGAGTAGACGACCCAGCGCTGCAAAGTTGAGTTGGTTGCCGTCACCTTCCGCAAATCTCTCCGCCCACGAGACCGCCTGCACGATGTTCGGACCGAACAGTTGAAAAAACGCGGCCGCAGCAAGCAGGTTGACGACGATAAGCCGAGTGATTGCGCGAAGCCGATCGGTACGTTCCGGCCATGCAACGGAGATGGCGATGAGCAGGAAGGTCGTGAAAAGCAGCGCCACAGATGCGGCAAAAACGTGAGACCAGACGAGTAGCAACTGCGCGAAAGCAAAGCCGATCCAGCCGCGCCATTGGCCGGCTTTCGATTGCAGGATGACGGTGATGCTATACAGCGCGGTTGCGGCTCCGGCGAGCAGGAACGGGTAGGAGCGAATCTCCGAGGTATGCCGAATTGCCCACGGATGAGCTGCCAGCACGATCGCCGCGACCAGGGCTGCAGCCGGAAATCCCCAGCGAGCGATCGTCAACGCGACAAGTAAAATCGCCAACAGTCCAACAGCGAACGCAGGCAAGCGCAGAAGCCATTCCTTAAACCCATGCGGTGAATCACTGCCTATCGAGTGACCGATGATGTGCGCGGCCTGAGATGAGAACGATGCGATCGGGTGATTGAGTGGGCTCCAGTAGCGCCACAGCGCACGCTCCCAGTTGCTGGCGTGATCGGTAAATTCCAGAAGCACGGCATCCCCATGATCGTAGTCGTCGAATTCGCCGTGATAAACGTTCTGCATCGCCCAGGCCTCATCCCACCACATGCTTCCGTTGACTAAATTCCAGCGCAAACCTCCTGCGGCGCTGAGGATGACGAGCAGGGCGATGAAGAAGCCGAGCCTTTGCCTGCCATCCCTGCGCACACTGTCACGGTCGCGGCCACTCTGAGTTTTCTCTGACGAAGGTAGGCCCAATCGCGAATCACCGATCGGTCGCGACCACCACCAGGAGGTAAGAATCAACACCGAGAGCAAAACGGCGTTACCCAGCGAGGCCCAGTAGTGACCGGTGCCGCGCACTTGGTTTTCGGTTGGCAGCTTGCCGGCATCCGCTCGTTCCTGAACGGCGTCCCGCAGCTCGGAGACCGGTTTGGCATCACCGAGAAAGTTAAGTAGACTGACCAACGCGAGCGCCATCAAGGTCAGCACTATCAGCGTGCCCGCATTCCTTAAACACAAGCGACCGAAGGTTCGAAGTTTGTGAGGAAGCGGCATGGAACGGCGAACAGGGCAGGATCACTGAGATCCGTGTTCGAACACCGAGTGGCCAGCGATGTTCGGCTGAAGGGTGAGAAGGAACGGCCAGCGTCTCACATTTCTCGGCCTCTTAAAAGAGCAGCCTGCCCTTTCTGGAATTGGCCAAATCGAGAAAAGAAAACGCTCAATCCCGAAGGACTGAGCGCATCTTGAAACATTGAAACACAAACAAACAGTTACCAAAAAGTAACCGTACTAAAGTAACCATAATTTTCAGCATTAGTCAATAGTTTTGTTATCTTAAATAGCGGGTTGGGACAGCCGGCAGGCGGATTCCGATAGCACGCTAGCGATCGGAACGATGGCGAAAGGGCGAAAATCGTTCGTTTCGCCGTCGTTTGGTGGTATTCGTAGCGGGCGGAATTCTCCTGCAGTGATCCGTTGTCGCTTCTTCCCGCTCGAATCCTAGATAGTTATGATTGCCCCTTTGCGTCGCGTGCTCTCCCTCGCCGTTATCCTTGCCGGTGCCACGCTTTTCACCCAGTGCTCCAGCCTGACAACGGATCTCGGTGAATACAATGCGCCCGCTTATCGACCCAATAATCCCAGCAATGTTCGCGTCAAGGTCAGCCTCAATAATATGATGGTTTACGTCATGGAAGGCGATCGTGCTCTGCTCGTGACACCGGTCGCGATTGGCAAGCCAGGCAAGGAAACGCCGCGCGGCAATTTCACTGCCTACCTAAAAATCGAGAAAAAGCGATCGAACACTTATGGCTTTTTCGTTAACGGTTCGGATATTCGCCCGGGTAAAAGTTCGGACACACCGCGCGGGTCGCGCTACGTGGGCTACCCGATGCCCTACTGGGTTGAGTTTAAATCCGCCTACGGATTTCACGCAGGTTCGGTTTGGCCGGTGCCGCGTTCGCATGGGTGCCTGCGCTTGCACACGAATGTTGCGCCGAAATTTTTTGCTCTGGTTAAAGAAGGCACGCCAGTCAACATTTCCTACACTCAACCCGAAGACGCTACGCTGGGAAAAAATCAACGCCGCCCGACCGACTATGCCGATCCCGATCCGCATCCGTCGGTGATGACCTCAAGTGCTGCCTTCCCGCCGCCGATTGGTCCTCTGTTTGAAAACTAGGAGCCTCTAAAATCAATTCCAGAATTCGCCAAATGGCTGACACTGATACCGCCAAACCTCACGTCGCAAAAAAGCGTCGCCGAGTAAACGTGCGCACGCCTGAGGTCATGGAGCGTGTCCAGGCCGAAGTCGAGGAGCATTATCGCAGTTCGGTAGTGGAGAAAATCCGCGCCCGTGGCGGTGTGCTGGCGATCGGCAACACCACCGTTCGCCTGGCGAAACAGTTTGGCTTTTGTTACGGCGTTGAGCGCGCCATCGATCTCGCCTATGCGTCGCGCCGCGTGTTTCCCGATAACCGCATTTTCCTCATCGGAGAAATCATCCACAACCCGGAGGTAAACCGCCAACTCGCCGACATGGGGATTGTCTCATTGCCTTGGAAGGCGATGAACGAGCAATACGACGAACTCGCCGAAGACGACGTCGTCATCGTGCCCGCGTTTGGAGCGCCGACGGCGTTCATGGAGAAACTGGAGGAACGCAACTGCCTCGTAGTCGACACTACCTGCGGCGACGTTATGAAAGTCTGGCGCCGGGTTCGCACCTACGCCAAGGAAGCCGTCACTTCGATCATCCATGGTAAAGCCGTTCACGAGGAGACTCGCGCCACCGCATCGCGGGCGCTGGGTGATTCCGGTGATGGGCACTACCTGATCATCCTCACTCTCGGAGATGCTGATTACGTCTGTGACTACATCAAGTGCGGTGGAGATCGCGACGAGTTTCTGGAACGCTTCGACGGAGCGACTTCACCCGGATTCGACCCTGACATTCACTTAAAATTTGTGGGCGTCGCGAATCAGACCACTATGCTGAAGTCCGAGACCGAGGAAATTCAGAAGCGAGTTCGCGACGCCGTGGCCGAGCGCGACGGCGGCGACGATTCGGCATTTCAGGTATTCGATACCATCTGCGGTGCCACCCAGGAGCGTCAGGATGCACTGTTCGAAATGCTGCGCGAAAAAATGGACATGCTCATCGTTGTTGGTGGCTACAACAGCTCGAACACGACTCACCTCGTCGAGATCGGTGAAAAGCAACTGCCTTCGTTTTTCATCCATAACGCCGAATGTCTGCGTTCGCTCGAAGAAATCGTTCACTACGATCTCGAAAAGCGCGAGGAAGTAACTTCGTACTCGAACGTGCTGCTTGGCGATGGACCCGTCGTCATCGGTATTACCGCTGGCGCCTCATGCCCCAGTAATCTAATCGAGAGTGCTGTGCTCAAGGTGTTCGAGCTCCGTGGCATCGATGCCACCGCCGTTCACTCTGCGTAAACGGTTGATATCAGTCAGGCCTTGCCCTCACTCGTTGAGATCTCGCAAAGTCGTAAGATCTCCCCAGTTAGCGCCGCGCATTTTTCGAGCACCAGAAAGGCGCTTGGGACCAAAGTGGTCGCGTCGCTCCTCAAACACCCGATTGACAAAATCCGCCGTACCCAACACCGCGCCATCACTAAAATACCGCACCCTGCTGCAAAGCTTTTCGTGCAGTGGTAGTTGCCCATCCAATGCGTCGATGACTTCGGTGACTGCGGCGCCATCGAGCCCGGCTTTGGCACCCCGGCCAGTCCTCCCATCACCAAGCCGTCGCTCGCCTTGGCCAAAGAGATACACGCGGTAGGCTGGCCCGATTTCACGCCATGTCAGCGGCGTTCGACCGTCGCCTCGCCAAGAGCGTATTTGCCTATGCATCTGAGCTAGTCGCTTCCTGGCCAGATTATTCCCCGCCACTGCCTCGCCGTAGCCACACCAGCGGTAATCTTTCGGATCGCTCACCAGGCCTGCGCGAACCGGATTCAACTCGATGTAGGCAGCAATTGTCATAAGTGCATGCTCATCGCCCTCTACCAACACCGAACGAAAGCGGTCCTCCCATAAGGTTCCGACCCGCTCATTTTTTTCATTGTACCACATCGAGAAACGCCATTTTAACTCCTTCACAAATATCGACACATCCCCCAGGCGAGCTTGATAGCGAGCGACAACCTGATCGATCCACAGCGACGACCCGGTAGCCCCAATTGCGTGTTTTTCTGCTCGGTCGAGCTCATCGATCGCCGCCGCCAAGGCTTTTCCTCGATAGAGCAGCGGTAACCGCCTCCGCAGCGAATCTACCGTCAATTTCACCCCCTTATCCCTCTCGGGAGTTTCAATCAGCAAATGAAAGTGATTCGACATCACGCAGTAGGTCAGCACCCGGACATCGAGAAAGCTTTCCAATCTACGCATCGTCGCCACAAAGAACTCCTTCTCCACTAACCCCAGGCGAAAGTTGCGATCCACAATTCGCGAGATGCAGTGGTAACACCCACCGCCATCCAAGAGTATCCGAAGCCTGGCCATGTCATAGTCTGACCCGAAAAACCCCATCAGGCAACTATTAACTGCCAGGCAATTAATTATGCAATAGTTATAATTGATTTCAATTGGCGTCATCGTTTTCGATAAGCCGTCGCTGTATCGAGCCTTGGCGGTATGGCACGCTTGCCATGAAGAGACTCGTGGGGCGTTAACCAGATCTCAACCAGAGCTTTAGAGTAGGCCTTTTCGCATTAGACTGCCCGTTGCTTAGCTCGAAATGAGGTAGGCGGTCACCGCTGTCGGACGTCGCACGTCGTTGTCGACCTTACGAGAGGCGAAGAATCGCAAATCGGCGATTAGACAGCGCTCCCGGCAGGACTGGTCGATGGTGCTGGGAGATGCTGGCGGACCTTTTTGACGCAGTCGCTGACGGACAGGCCGTGACTGGCTCGCAAGTCGTCGACTTTGCCGTGTTCGATGAACTGGTCGGGCCAGCCGATGCGCTCAACGGGGGTGTGAATGCCTTTTGAGTGGAGGTGTTCCATCACTGCGCAGCCGAAGCCGTTTAGGAGGACGTGATCTTCCAAGGTGCAAATAACCGAGCACTCGTTGGCAAAGCGTTCGATCGCCGCGACATCCAGCGGTTTAATCCAACGCGGATTAATCAGAGCGACGGAATAGCCAAGCGCCTCCAGTTCGACGCGAGCCTGTTCGGCCATTTCAAACATATTACCGAGTCCGAATAAGGCGACGTCAGTGCCATCCTGGACGACCTCGGCGACGCCGATCTCGAGCAACACTGGTTCGGCCTTCGGTGTCGCGCCGGTGCCAGCTCCGCGAGGGTAGCGAATCGCGGTCGGACCGTCGTTGTGTTCGTTCATCGTCCAAAGCATGTCGGCAAACTCCTCCTCGTCCTTGGGCTGCATGATGACCCAGTTAGGAATATGGCGCATGTAACCGATGTCAAAGAGGCCGTGATGAGTGGGGCCGTCGTCACCGCTGAGGCCGGCGCGGTCCATGCATAGGCGAACCGGCAAATTTTGAATACCGACGTCGTGCACGGCCATGTCGTAGGCGCGCTGGAAAAATGTCGAGTAGATGGCGAGGTAGGGTTTCAGGCCCTGAGTTGCGAGGCCGCAGGCGAACAGGGCGGCGTGTTCTTCGGCGATGCCGACGTCGAAGTAGCGCTCCGGCACCTCCTGTTGAAATTTTACCAGACCGGTTCCGCTTGGCATCGCGGCGGTAATGGCGGTCACCTGCTCATCTTTCTTTGCAAATGCAGTGATCGTATCGGCAAATACCTGCGAGTAGGTCGGTGTCGACGAGGCTGGTGTCTCTCCGGTTTCGGTCTTGTAAGGTCCAAGACCGTGGAACTTCATCGGATTGCCGAGCGCGGGTTCGTAACCACGACCTTTCTCGGTAATGATGTGTAGCACGACCGGATCGTCTTCGTTCTTCAGGTGTTCGAAGGTCTTGACCAGAAGATTGACGTCATGTCCATCGATCGGTCCGTAGTAGCGCAGTCCGAATTTCTCGAACAGCACATTGGGAAAAAGCAGGTTTTTGGCTCCGCGTTCGACCTTGCCGGCGAGATCCCGAAGTGGTCGGCCAGCAAGTTTTTCGACGAAGTCGGCGGCCTTGTCGTGCAAATGCGAATAGGTACTGCTGGTCTGCAGAGCGTGAAAATACTTCGCAATGGCGCCGACATTGCGGTCGATCGACCACTCGTTATCATTGAGCACGACGATGAATTTCTTGGTCGTCGCAGCGATATTATTGAGCGCCTCAAAACTCGGACCGCAGGTAAACGCCGCGTCACCCGCGACGGCGACGACGTGATCGTCGGTGCCCTTCAAGTCGCGTGCTGCAGCCATGCCGAGCGCCGCAGATAACGCCGTGCCCGCGTGTCCCGCGCCATAGCAATCGTGCTCGCTCTCGGTTCGCAAAAGGAAGCCGTTGAGCCCGCCCGGTTGGCGGATGGTATCGATTTCGTCCCAGCGACCAGTCAGCATCTTGTGTACGTATCCTTGATGACTGACGTCGAAGAGAAATTTGTCGTCCGGTGTATTGAACACCCGGTGCATGGCAATACTCAGTTCGACCACGCCGAGATTCGGTCCCAGATGGCCGCCGGTCTTGGACAGCGCGCCGATCAGGGTACGGCGCACATTTTCGGCGAGCAACGGCAGTTGATCCTCATCGAGCGCCTTGAGGGCGGCCGGTGAATCGACTTTGGGTAGTTCCGCGTCCGGGATGTCGGACAGATCTTTGTTAGAAGAGTTCGCCATCGCTTTCCCCAGTTGAGTCTTTCAGACCTCCACCCGATTGGCGTGGTCCGCTGGCCGCTTCCGCCGCTTCGGCAGATACGGAATTAAAATTTTCCAATTCAACGGCGTTATCGCCGCGGTCGCGAATCATCTCGACCTTCGCTTGTGCTTCCTCGAGTCGTCGCTCGCAGATGCTGCGCAGTCGCACGCCCTCTTCGTAGCCGACGATCATCTTTTCGAGAGGCTGATCATCGCCCTCCATTTCGGCAACCAGGGTTTCGAGGGACTTAAGCGCGTCCTCAAAGCTGGGCGGTTCACTCGGCGCGTCGCCCGCCTTTCCAGCAGCGGCTGCTTTCCGAGGTTTGGATTGAGATTTATCTGAGGGCATGAAAAAGAAATATTCCGCTGCGCAGTGACCGGGTCGCTGGCTGAAGCGGTGAGTAGGTGCCAATCTTTGATGCGCTTGCCCCTTAGTTCAAGCGCAGATAACGCCAGAGCAAAGGTTTACGCATCAAAATTAGTCCTCAACGGTCGACTTTTTGCTGCCAGTAGGCCCGATCGGTCACCAACCAAGCCCGCTGATTCGACGAAGGCGACAGATTTAGCCACTGATTCAGGTGATGGTTTTTCAAAAAATCAGCCGTCACGACGTCGGGTTCGGTTTTTAGCAACATCGCGGACCATGCCTGATAGTCACCGTGCAAAATGCCACTCATCAACGGCCGATCGACCGCAGAAGCAGAGAAATACATCCCAAACGGCTCAGCGCCGTCCGCTTGAGCTCGGTCAAAAAGTTTGCCACAGACGTGCGGCGACATCGGCAGCCGCAGGGCTATTCGATCACTGTACCACGCCACTGCCTCCGGCAGATCCGAAACGATCAAGGAATCGGGCTGGCTCCACTCAGCGATTTTTCCCACCGTAAAAGCGTCGAACGGAGGCCAATGCACCAGCCTGCCTCCGGCTCGCTCGGCCAAGATCAGGCGACCGGGGAGTTCGAGCAGCAACGGTGCCGAGGTGAGCGCCACCAGTGCCACCAAGTGAGCGTGTTTCCACAGTGAAAAACGATTGTCGGCCAGAGCGGTGCGATTCCACAGCACCGCAGCAAATGCCACCCCGTAGGCTGAAAACAACGGCAGGAACAAAGCATGCAAGGCCGCAGAATCCACCACCCGATCTGCTTCGAGCCCCGCCAGGGCCATGGCAAAGCATGCCGCCAGCCACGCCGCCAGCAAGGCCCAGCGCAAGCTCGCCACCAGCGGCGATCGAAACGGATGCAGTAAGCTGAGAAAAAACAGCAATGCCGCCACCGATCCGCCGGTGAAATTCCACAGACCCGCCAGCTGAACGCTGAACTGCTGAACGAACTTCTTCGTCAGACTGATACGATCCAGCGCTAGATCGTGAGCATCGAAGACGCGCAGCAAGCGAGTTTCGCCGGCGACACCCGACTGGGACGATAGCCTGGCCTCGGAAATTCCCAGAACCCCGCCGCTGCCCGGTGTGATCGCATTTCGCACCCACCAAGGCGATGCCGTCAGAACCACCACCACCGCGAAAACCCCGAGCGGTGCAGCGCTGCTGCGAAAACGAAATGCCACAAAAACGCCGAACCCGAGTACCAGCGAAATCGCCAGCGGCAGCGCCAAGATCAGCAAGCCGCAGCAAAGTCCGCAAATCGCCAAAGCCTTCGTCGGCTTGTTAGTGCTACCGGCCAGCGACACCTCGATCGCCCGGGCCAGAGCCGTCAACGCCAGCATGGTCAAAAACAGGGCCAACATGTGTGGCAGCCCGGACAACGAATACTGCCACAGCAAGTCGCTGAGCAGCAGCAGTAAGACCGTCGTCGTGGCGATCGTGCTATCGAATAGTCGACGCATCAGAAAAAACGTCACCGCCACCGCACCGACAAAAAATAACGAGGCCAGCGCTGCGATCAATCGATCGAGGAAATACACCCGCGCCGCGGCACTTGCCGGACGATCCCAGCCGGCGAGTTTGATCAGCCCCGCGTTGAGGAGAGGATTCAGCGGGCCCATGCCACTCGCCGGCATCTCCGCCATCGATAGTGCATCGCCCCGCTCGTCGGCCCTCAACAATGTCAGCGGATTGATGACAAGAGTGCGAAAACCATGGCCCTGCGCCAACTCCCGGGCCACCTGCGCCTGCTCCATCCCCTTTGCCTCGGACAAACCGCGAAAATCGATGAACAGGTGAAAACTCAACAAGCCCGCGACCAGAATGAGCCCAAGCCACCATGCCCAGCTTGGCGTCGATGTTGCCTCGGAACGCGTTCGCGGGGTGTTTGCTGAAGAATCATCAGCCGTCATCTTCGTGGTCGCCTCAGCCATTGAATTACTTCTCAAAACGTGGCGGTGCTGCGAAAGCTTAGCAATGGTTAATTATACGTCGATTTAGCCCCTCACGTTATTTTGAAACCATTGCCGCTTCGCCGGGGTCTACTCCTTTAGCTATGGACAGGAATTTTACCGCCCGAATCATCGGCATCGTTGTGATTGTTGCCGTCTACGCCGGTCAGCCTGTCGGTGTCGTTTCCGCCGCTCAAGGAGATCTGCAAGCATCGAAAATCAGCGTCGGCGGCGTTGAGCGTGAATTTTTGTTTCACGCCCCGCTTTCGGCGAAAGGAAAACCCGCACCCGTTGTGTTCGCCTTTCACGGCCACGGCGGCACCATGAAAAATGCTGCCCGCAGCTTTGCTATTCACCAACACTGGCCCGAAGCGATCGTCGTTTACATGCAGGGCCTGCCGACACCCGGGCGCCTTACCGACCCCGAAGGCAAAAAGACTGGCTGGCAAAGTCGGCCCGACGACCAAGGCGACCGCGACCTGAAATTCTTCGACGCAGTCCTGGCGCAGCTGAAAACTGACTACCGGGTTGACGAAAAACACATCTACTCCACCGGGCACTCCAACGGCGGCGGTTTCACTTATTTGCTTTGGGCCACGCGCAGCGAGGTGTTTGCGGCAGTCGCTCCCTCGTCTGCCGCGTCGGCGAGATCTGCGGGTAAGCGCGCGTGGCTCAAGGCCAAGCCCGCCATGCACATCGCCGGCGAAACTGACCCGTTGGTAAAATACGAGTGGCAAGTTGCCGCCATGGACTCGGTTCGCGAACTCAACGGCTGCGAAGCTGAAGGAAAACCGTGGCACGAGCATCCCGGCTGCCTGATTTACGAATCCAAGACTGGGACACCATTTGTGTCAGTCATTCATGCCGGCGGCCATAAGTTTTATGACCAAGCTCCAGAATTGATCGTCGCCTTTTTTAAGGAGCATTGATATCTCAGTAGGATCCTCGCACAATCGAAAGTATGAAGTTCGCCGCCTTTACGATTGCTTCTTTGATTTGGGTGATTTGCCCGACTCAGAGTCAGGCACTGTCAACTCTGCCGATGTTTCTCGGCGAATTGGTTGCCGAGTCCGCGTGGATGATCCACGTCAAGGTTGAGAAGATCGAGCGACCTTTTGAAGATGCTGGCAATGATGCGGCTGACATCGCTCTCTGTAAAGTTCTTGGCAGCGTGAGAACGTCTGCAGTTAAAGAGCCAATCCTATGGCTTCCGGTGCATGGCGATTCATCGGTCGAGAATGAGTTGAAGCCAGAAAAAGTGCTACTCTCTTTGGCAAGGCAGAAGGTGTTTTCTCCCATGGATGAAGGAGGGGAGTATCTGGTGTTTGTGAAGCACGGCGGGCTCGTGCCTCCGGCCGTGGGCTCAGAGTTCATCTACGCTGTCGATGACGGCAAAGTGTTGGTTTATCTAGCAGATTTTCCATTGCCTGATACAGAGATCGAAGATGCTAAAAATCCGAAAGATGGGCCGCTTCCGCGTCGCAAAATCGCCGTGGAGACTTTCTTGAAACGTATTGCCGAACTGGTCGAATCGGTAGCGGGGGAAAATACGCCTACCGAGTAAGCTCCCGCTTCGTGCCAATCACGCCATCTCCTTCAGCTTCCGCTGCAAGGTCCGTCGGCTGATGCCGAGCAGTTTGGCCGCCTCGGTTCGGTTGTTCCGCGTACGGTCAAGAGCGAGCGCGATCATGCGCTGCTCCATGGCTTCGATATTGAAAGCAGATGCCTCGCTGTCGTCACCTGAAACTGCAGGCGCTGCGCTGCCGATCGCTGCTGCTATCGCCTGAGGTTCCGATGAGGTGGCAATGGGCTTCGGGTTGCGCAGAAAGTTGGGCAGATGGCGCAGGGTGATCTTGGGGCCGTTGGACATGACCACGCCGTGTTCGATGGCGGTGCGCAGCTCGCGGACGTTGCCGGGCCAATTGTAGTCGAGCAGGCAGCGCATGGCGTCTTGGGTTAGTTCGCGGACGGGCTTGTCGTTTTCTTTTGCGAACTCTTTCAGAAAAGAGTCGACCATCAGCACAATGTCTTCCTTGCGGCTTCGCAGTGGTGGCATTTGCACTTTGACGACGTTGAGCCGGAAATACAGGTCGTCGCGAAAATCACCGGCGGCGACCATGGCTTCGAGGTCTTTGTTAGTCGCGGCAACGACGCGCACGTCAACTTTGATCGTTTGATTACCACCGACACGCTGGATGGTGCGCTCGCCGATGGCGCGCAACAGTTTGACCTGTGTGCTGGAATCGATCTCGCCAATTTCATCGAGGAACAAGGTGCCACCTGCGGCGTCTTCAAAGCGGCCTTTGCGGCGTTCGGTGGCGCCGGTAAAGGCGCCGCGTTCGTGACCGAATAATTCGCTCTCGAGCAGTTGTTCACTGAGCGCGGCGCAATGCACCGTGACCAGTTTCGGCTTTGGTCTGCCGCTCAGATTGTGTAAGGCGCGGGCGACGAGTTCCTTGCCGGTGCCGCTTTCGCCCTCGATCAGGACGGTGGCGCGTGTCGGTGCGACCTGGCGGATGATTTCGAACACCGGCTGCATGACTGCCGAGTGACCGATGATCTGTTCGATGCCGAAGCGGTCGTCGACCTGCTTTTTCAGCTCGACGTTTTCGCTTTCAACGACACGACTGCGCACCGCGCGCTTAATGATCAATTCGAGCTCGTCGATGTTGAGCGGCTTACTGACGTAGTCGTAGGCACCGCGTTTCATCGCTTCGACAGCGATGTCCACTGACCCGTAGGCGGTCATCATGATGCACACCGGGGGCTTGGGCAGGCGCAGCGCGGCTTCAATGAGCTTCATACCATCCTCGCCGCCGAGGCGCAGATCAGTGACCATGACATCGAAGGCTTCGTCTCTCATTAACTCCATCGCCCCCGCGATGTCGGCGGCGACGTAGACGTCGAACTCGTCTTCGAAGTATCGCCGCAAGCCGTCGCGAGTGTGCTTTTCGTCGTCGACGATGAGCACGGTGGTGTCACTGAAATCACTGTCACTGAAGGCGGGGCTACTCATGATTTTTCCTCCTTCCACTCGACATCGATGACGTCGTGGCTGGTGGCTGGTTCGTCATTGGCGACCGCAGTGGAAGCGGCTGCGGGCAGCATGCGCATCTGTTTTTCGCCGCGCGGCAAGTAGATGGTCACGGTGGTGCCGGCGCCCTCTTCGCTCTGAAATTCGATCTCGCCGCCGTGCTCGCGGACGATGCGCCGCACGATCAGCAAGCCGAGGCCGGAGCCGGCTTTCTTGGTGGTGAAGTAGGGATCGAACACTTTGCCAAGTTTGTCGGCGGCGATGCCCTCACCGGAGTCGGCGAAGCTGACGAACAAGTTGTAGTCGTCGTAGTCGCTGCTGATGATCAGCTTCCCGGCATTGCCCATGGCCTGGCTGGCGTTGCGGATCAGGTTATAGAAGACTTGCTTGAACTGATCGCGGTCGAGGTTGGTTTTCGGTAATCGCTCATTAATGCGCAGCTCGATGTCGATGTCGCGGTCGCTGAGTTCGGGGCCAAGAAACTTGGTGGATTCCTGAAGCAGCTCGTTGAGGTCAGTGGGCGTCGACTGCAGCGTGGTGGGACGAACGGCACCGAGGAATTTTTCGACGATGAAGTCGAGGCGGTTGATCTCTCCGCGGGAAATTTCGAGCAATTCACCGAGCTCGGCAGCAAGTTCCGGTTCGACCTTTTTCAGTTTCCGCTTGATCAACTGCAGGTGGATGTTGAGCGAATTGAGCGGATTGCCGATCTCGTGGGCAACACCGGCGGCGAGCATGGTCAGCGCGCTTATTTTCTCGGACTCGATTTTTTCGGCCTCGACTTGGCGGGTTTGGGTGATGTCGCGCAGCAGCAAGACGTGGCCGAGTAGCTCGCCGTTGCCGTTTGTGTCGGCAGTTGCATCGGGATTTTCCGATTCGGTAGCAAGGTCGCTTTCGAGGGGAGCGATGTAAAAATTGATGTAGCGATTTTCAGGATAGAAAACCTCAAGGTCGCGGCTGACGACTCGACCGGAGCAGGTCAGATTTTTCCAGTCGAGGCCGCGGATTTTCGAGCGAATCGGTTCGCCAATGGCGGCGTCTCGATCGATGCCGAACAGTCCGCAGGCGGCATCGTTGATATAGCTGATGCGCGACTCAGGATCGGTGACGATGACGCCTTCGCGCAGCGCGTCGAAAACTTTCGACAGGAATCCCATTTCCTGCACGATGCGTAGCACGTAGCTCTGCACTTCCTTCGGGTTGACCTTGTCGAGGTGGTCGACGAATTTGTCGATGAAGCGAGATTTCATCGTAGAAATTTCATTTTTAGCCCAGTTTCAATCATGCCTGAAGACACTTACCAACTCGCTATTTCCACGATTCCAGATGTGGAGAAAGCGCGACAAATTGGCACAACGTTGGTGGAAATGCAACTCGCTGCCTGCGTCAATGTGTTACCCGCTGTGCACTCGATCTACCGGTGGAAAGGGGAGATCGAAAGCGCCGATGAGGTCATGCTGCTGATCAAGACCACGACGGCGAATCTGCGTGCGGTCGAGGCGGAGTTGAAAGCGATGCACCCTTACGATCTCCCGGAGTTCATCGCGCTGCCGATCGAATCGGGATCGAGCGCCTATCTGGCCTGGTTGTCGGCATCGACGATCGATGGCTGAGGGATTTTAGGCGATCCTCCTACGCTCTTACTTCTTCACTGCAATGATAATATGCCTGGCATACTATATGCCAGGCATACTATATGCCAGCATACTATATGCCAGGTTCGGTTGCGGCTGATGGTAACTGTCTAAGGGCGCTCAGGTTGCGGGGCGTATTTCGTCGACGAAGCTTTTGAGCTGTTCGGCGACGACTGAGTTGCTGACGGATTCCTGTGCGCGTCGGTTGGCGGTATTGACGGCGGTTTGGTAGGCGCTGTCGTCGCAGAGCAGATGGCGGACTTTGCTGCGCAGGGCGTCGAGGGAACTGCCTGCGGGGTCGGCAAAATCGGGGAATACGAGTTGTTCGATGGCGCTGTTGCCGCCGACGCAAAGGGTGCGGCAGAGAAGCGCGTCACCGGCGACCTGACCGGGAACGGCGCCGCGGTCGAGTTGGAAGACGAGCTTGTGGCTGGCCATTAGATCGAGATATTCACGGTAGGGGAGCGGATGGTCGATGATGCGTAAGCTACCTTCAGGGAAGGATTCTTCGAGCTGCTCAAGCATGCGTCGGCCTGCCCGCTTTTCGCTATTGATGACGGTGACGGGCACGTTCAGGTCGGCGGTCAGGGTGGCGCTCTCGGCGAGGGTCAGCAGGTGATTGCGGATCGGCGTGAAGAATTCGCGGGTGCCAACGAGGATGCCTTTTCGCTGATCGATCGGCTTGCCGAAGTCCCAGGCGTCGAACTCGAGCGGGTAGGGCGTCGGGATAAATCGTGTTTTGCGGGCGAACTCGGCGGCGCTGATCCATCCCCAGCGGGGTGGCAGTACGGCGCAGGGCGAGAGTACCCCGTCGGCGAGCGAAAGAATTTCCTGGTAGCTATCGAGTGTTGATGACGAGCGAAGTTGTTCGGCGATCTGGTAGGGGCCGGCCTCTTTCCATGAGATGAGCACGGTGCGTCCGGCGTCCTTTAGTCGCCGGACCGCGTCGAGCGAAACTTTGACTTTTCGCCGGATGAGTACCAGCACAGCGCAATGATCTGCCGCGAGGGCAGCGCTGACCGAATCGAGAAAATCGCCCCCGGTGGCGGCGGCGTAAGCGTGAAAATTGATCGGCGGATGGCCGCTGTCGTCAGGGGTCCCAGGACCGTCTACGTAGGCGATGTGTGGGTCTCGACCGCCTGGGTTGAGTACGGCGAGGCGGAACCCGGGATTTGAGGAATCGGCGGGCGCTGCGGTGCTGTTGGTGGTGGATCGGTGTTCAGACACGGATGGCGCTCAGTTTACACGGGCACGGGGCCGGTTCAATCATTGCGAACCTGACCGACAAAAAAGGTTGCGATTTTGCCGGGGCGGGATTTATTCACCCTCCGATCCGGCGAAGTTCTCTGCCGGTCACAATGCGCGATTAGCTCAGGGGTAGAGCATCACCTTGACATGGTGGGAGTCGCAGGTTCAAATCCTGCATCGCGCACCATTTTTCACCAGGCGAGAGATCAGGCTAGCCTTCGATGATTGAGCAGGACAGCAAGGCGCTGGTGCCGATGGACGAACGGGGCGAGAAGTTCCACTCGGTAGCTGCGGGTCGGGCTTTGTATCGGACGATTTTTCGCGCTTCGACGGATCAGCTGCCGAAATTTGCGGTGCTGATGGCGCACGGATGGGGAGATCACATGGGCTGCCATCGCCGAGCAGCACAAATGTTTGTCGATCGTGGCGGCATAGCGATCGGGGTCGATTGGCCGGGGAATGGCAAGTCGTCCGGCGTGCGCGGGCACATGGCCGGAGTCGACCAGGGCGTTGAGATTTTACGCGAGACACTGGCGACTTTGCGCGGTGAACTAGCTGAGCTGGGCGCAGTCGATTTGCCTGTGGGGTTTTATGCTCACTCGACGGGATGTCCGATCGGGGTGAAATTTCTCGCTGAGAGCGATGCGTCGACTTTCCGATTTGCCTGGCTGAGTTCACCTCTGGCACGACCGGAAGTGGGGCAGGCAGACTGGAAAATTCGCGCGGCGGGATGGATCGCTCGGCTGGTTCCCATATTGCCCTTCGACACCGGTGTCAGACTAGCTCGTTGCCATCGAGCGGATCCGGAGACGGGAGAATTTGCCGACGATACAAATTGTCATCCGCTGATCAGTGCAGGTTTTGGCAATGAGCTGGCGGTGCGCTCGAAAAACGGTGAGGTGATGAGTTGGGCCCGTTCGCTGAGTGATCCGCTGCGCTTATTGATGACGCTGGGCACGGAGGATACGGTTTGTCCGCCGGAGCACAGTCGGGAATTTTTCGAGGCTATGCCGTTAAGCGACAAAACGCTGATCGAGCTGACTGGTTTTCTCCACGAGCCATTGCGCGATCGCTATTGGCGGGACGCCGTGGCGGCAATCGAACTCTGGTTAGTGGGTGTGTCAGGGTAAAATACTACGCCGAGTTTGATCATGGAGCAGCGGTCACGATCTTTCTACTACGGCTGGGTGATCGTCTGGATCGCTGGGCTGAGCATGGTCGCTACGCTGCCAGGGCGGACGGTGGGACTTGGATTGATCACTGAACCGTTGATCGCTGATCTCGGTCTGACGCGGATAGAATTCGCTCGCCAGAACATGGTCGCTACTTTGGTAGGCAGTATTTTTGCGGTGATCGCAGGTAGATTGACGGATCGACTGGGAATCCGCATCGTGCTTTCGGTCGTCCTGCTGATACTCGGCGTCTTGGTTGCGGGGATGAGCCGATGGGTGACGGCGGGATCGATTGTTGCGTTCCTGATTTTGACACGTGGCTTCGGTCAAAGTGCCTTGTCGACGGTCAGTGTCACCAGCGTCGGCAAATGGTTCACTCGGCGACTGGCGGCTGCGATGGGGGTGTTTTCGCTGATCGTGGCGATCGGATTTGTTGTGGCGATCGTGCTTTGTCAGGCGCAGATCGAGGCGCGCGGTTGGCGCGATGTGTGGCTGGCAGTGGGAGGATCGATTTTTTTGCTCGGCGCGTTGAGCGTTCTGCTGACGCGGCGTGGGCCGAGTTCGGAAGACAAGCTGGTGGCTTCGGAATCGGATGACGGTAAACGGTCACTGCTGCTCGGTGAGGCACTGAGAACGCCGTGCTTCTGGATCTTTGCAGTCGGTATGGCTCTCTACGGTGGAGTGCTGGCGGCGGTAAGTTTGTTCAACGAATCGATCCTGCTTGAGCTCGGTTTCGGCGCGGAGACTTTTCGCTTTGCGATGGCCGGCTTGATGGTTGGCGGCTTAGTTGGCAATGTGGTCGCGGCGCTGGCGGCGCGGCGTTTTTCGCTGACGCGGATTATGGCGGTTAGCTTGGCCGCTCTCGCCCTCGTGTTGCTGACCTATTCGAGGTTGGGTGCATCGTGGCAGGTGATCGCTCACGGCAGCATTTATGGATTCTGCGGCGGTGTGTTTTCGGTGTTGTTCTTCACCGGGTTTGGACATGCTTTCGGTCGACTGCATTTGGGAAAAATCCAAGGCTGCGCTCAAGTGTTGGCGGTGATTGCCTCGGCACTCGGTCCGTGGTGGCTGGCAGGCAGACAGGAAGTGAACGACAGCTATTTTCCGTCGCTGGCGACGCTTGCGCCGGTGTTTGCTGCGGTGGCGGTCGCTGCATGGTTCACGCGGCTGCCGTCGAGAGTGATCAGGGCCTGAAAAATCGCGGCGGTGCATTGCGCCATGCGTTGGTAGTCGAGCGTGTCGGCGGTGTCGTTCTCGGTGTGATAGTTAGCGTTCCGGTAGAAAGCGGTGTCACTGATCATGAGTGCGGGGAAGCCACGCTCCCAGTAGTTGCGATGATCGGAAAAATCGATGCCGGGTAGTTGGGCCGGCGCGGCGATGGAATGGATCGGTAGCGTGGTCGCCGAGCGCATGGATTTTTTCACCAAGCGAATGTCGGCGCGTTGCTGCATGTCACCGATGACGGCGATGAAATCTCCGCGTGACGGGTAGTAGAGATGCAGGAAGGGCATCGGATAACTTTGGCTTCCGCGCTGGTCGGAAAAGTAGCCGAGCATTTCCAGCGAAATCATCAGACGCACCTCGGTCTGGGCATCTTTGAGAGCTTCGGCATGGTGGGCGCTGCCCATCTGCTGAGTGGCGAAGTAGGGTGGCTCTTCCAGAGAATAGGCAACGAATTCCAATGGCGTCTGCCAGTCTCGCTTGCCGGCGAGTTGTGCCAACTCAATCAGCACTGCGACGCCGCTGGCATTGTCATCTGCGGCGGGGAAGGTGCTGAAAGCGTCGTAGTGAGCGCCGACGATGAGGCGCTTTCCGGTTTCGGGACCGAAGTGGGTGGAGACGTTGCGATAACTGAGTTTACCGACGCTGAACGATTGGTCGCCGGGGCGACCAATGGAGTGAGCAAATTGCGCTTCGATGTAGCTCGCGGTGCGATGCAGATTGCCGAGATGGGCGTGGCTGCGCGGTACAAAATTTTCAGATAGCTTGCGCACGTGCACTTCGAGCTTTTCCGGGGCGACGGTGACCGGGGTATCGATTTTGGAGATCGGTGCAAAGATCGGTTGAGCAACGATGAACCAAAATACTAAGCAAGGCAGGCCGGCGATGGCGATGAATAGCACTGCGATCGAACGAAATCGCTGACGCAGCGTGCGTTTTATTGGGGAATCTTTCAATGAGGTTAGCGTGCCACAGATCGCTGGATGTCGTCACGAGAAACGGAGAGGAGAAATCGTTCCGATGCCAATTGCTCTGATTATTGTCTCGTGGTTAGCTGCGCGGATGATTGGTAAATGGTTTTTCGCTCTACCGGCACTGGGAATATTGGTCGGTTGTGGCGTATCCGGTTTTCCTGAGTCAGATGATTCCTCCCAAGATCAAGTTGTGCTACCGCTGAGTCCCGGGATCCAGATTGCCATGCAAGTATCAGGTGGTATTGCCGGTCTGAATGAGCGGACACAGATCGGCGATGATTGGCTACTCAGTGTCGACACCCGGAATGCTTCGTTCTCTCGGCGGCTCGATGGGGATGAGCAGATGACGCTGCGGAAAATCCTTGAGCGTTTTGGAACTCTCAACCATCGAGCCAGTGATCCCCCGGGACCGAGTGTTGCTGATGCGATCGAGACAACCGTGGTCGCGCGTGGTTGGGGAGATGGTGTGGCGACATCGAACGATGTCGAGATGCTGCGAGCACTGTTATTGAACTTGCGAGAACACGAAGGGCGCTCCGGGGAAGCTTCTGAATGAGGCAAATTGCATTACACAAATTCAGTCTCACCCGGAATCGCGAGCGGGATGTCTTCGACTTTGCTATCTCGGTCCAGGTTGTCGGGGACGAGTTTTTGTTGGGAGTTCAGCGCCTGATCCCAGGTGATGCGTTGGCCGGTGTAGGCCGCCATACGCCCCATGATGGTCATCAGGGTAGTTTCAGCCATGCGTTGACCGTCGTTGACTGGTTGGCCGCTGCGGATCGAATGGATCCACTCGTCGTGTTCGGTCTGGTATTTGTTGCCGGCGGGACCGCGGTAGCGCCAGTTGGTTTCGCCTTCGATTTCGGGGCTGCGACCGGAAAACTTGAGGATGCCTTTTGAGCCGATGACGTGATCGCCGTTTTCGTTGTGGCATCCGGATTGGGAGCGACAACCGAGAAAGCCACGGCGTCCACCTTCGTACTCGTAGACGACGAAGGTGTGATCGTAGGTGTTGCCCCAGTTTTCGAAAGTCTGTCCGCCGGTGGCGACGGCGGCGAGCGGCATTTCGTCATTCATCCACCAGGCCATTTTGTCGACGCTGTGCCCGCCCGATAGCAGCAGGGTGACATCGCCGGAGAGCCACAGGTGGGAATACCAATCGCGGATCTGCCATTCGAGATCGGTGGTGTTGGGCGGGCGTTCGCCCTTGAATTTCTTGCCGAGATTGGCGCGGTAGTAAGTGCCGTACATGGCGCGAATGTCGCCGATGGCACCAGCTTGAATTTGTTCGCGCGCGGCGCGCAGGGCGGCGTCGTAGCGCCAGCAGAATCCGGAGACGATGGCCAGGCCATTTTCATCGGCGCGCTTCGAGGAATCGATGATCGAGCGAACCCCGGGCGCATCGACGGCGGCGGTGATTTCGATGAAGGCGTGTTTGCCGGCGGCGATCGATGCGGCCAGATGTTGCGGGCGAAATGCGGGCGGGGTGGCGAGTATGACGAGATCGACATCGTCGCGAGCGACGACTTTTTCGAAGGCGTCAAAGCCGGTAAAGCGCGCATCGGTACTGAGTTTGGTTCGTTCGGGAAAACGCTTCTGCAGTTGAGCGACGCTGGTTTCGATCTGGTCTTCGAATAGGTCGCCGACGGCGGTCAGGTGGACCTGGTCATCGACCGTGAGCGCATTGAAAGCGGCGCCGGTGCCGCGTCCTCCGCAACCGATCAGGGCGAGGCCGAGTTTTTCGGAGGGCTTGGCGGCGGACAGGATCGCCGGAGCACCTGCGATCGCAGCAGCGGTCGCGGTGGTTTGTAGAATGCGTCGCCGCGACGGGTGCGATGTAGTGGCTTTGTCAGGGCGATCAGTCATGGGTGGCGGTGATGGCAGGGGTGAGCTTGAACTCCGGAGACTTTGCGGTGTGGTCTTCGACGATGAATCGATCGTAGAGGTCGATCGGTTGGGACATTTGCTCGTCGAGTTCGGTCAGGCTGAGGCGGACCCGAACGCTACGGCTGTCGCCGATGGAAAAATCGTCACCGAACAGGGAAAAATCGAAGGCGCTGTAGGAGGTGTTGCGTTTGGTCGGATCTTCGGAAAAATAGCGCGTGCTGATCGCGTAGCAGTCGCTCGGCAGGGCGGTGAGGACGACCCCTAGTTGGTCTTCGGGTGCGGCCATGAAGGCGAGGCATTTGGCGTAGTGGCGAACGGGCGTCATCTGCACGTGGGGTTCTTTGTTTTCGGAGCGTTGCCATCGGCCGTCGGTGCAGCGGCGCGAGGCGTGGTGATCGCGGGCGAAGACGAGCACGGTATTTTGAAACACTTTGCTGTAGGTTGGCAGGACGAGGTTCGGTGGTTTGTCGCCGCGGTCCTGAAGGAGGACGTGGGGCTGCAGGGCTTTGTCGAAGTAGTTGGACAGGAACACTTCGTAATCGCGGTAGGCGGCGGTGACGCTGGTGGTCAGGGTCAGATCGATTGCGTTAGGGGCGCTGATCTGATAACGCGCGACGACGGTTCCGGAGTGGCCATCGCTGGGCGGCCAGGTGATTTCTACGGCACCGTCTGTGGTGAGGATGATTTCGCGCGGCATTTTTCGTGGCTGATCCATCACTTGATTGACGGACATCAGTTTGAAAAGGTTGAGCGCGGAGTAGCGTTCGTCGATGACTTGCCGTCCGCTGCGCTTGTCGGTCAAGCGAGTGACTCCCATGAAGTGTCCGTCGGCGCGGATTTTGCCGGACATGGATGGGGTATCAAATTGGAAGATGGCCTCGAGTTCGCTCTCGGTGTCCGACTTTTTCTCGTCGGCTGACCAAGCTTGCGATGAGAAAACGAGAGATGCCGCGAGCAGCGGGGCGACAAGTGCGGTGGACGCGAGCTTCTTCACCCGGTCAGCGTAGGAGTTTGCGCTCGTTGGCAGCAATAGCGTGATGGCGGGGCCGCAGCGGCCCAGCTGAGGGCTAGGGGTGTAAAGATATTATTTTCCCGGAAAGCGAATTGTAGATCGATACGACCTTGGTGCTGCAGTTCGCGCTCTGGCGGGCTTCCGAGTGGAGCGGCGTTGAGCGGCGTTGAGCGGCGTTGTATCGCCGGGGCGACACGAAATTCGAGGCCAGCGCGATGCAGGCGACGAGGAGCGCGATACCGAAGAGCTTATCCACCCCCCCACTGCTTAGGAGGGGGGCGTCACTAGCTGCAATAATGTGATACCGGCCGCGCGTCGGCGCTGCCGAGTTAGCAGCAGCCTCAAATACACCCGCCGGACATGGTCTTGGCGCGTTCGGCGAGTTCGACGTGGAAGTGCTCGCAGCCGGGGGCTTCGCCCTGTGGTTGGGTGCGGCCCCAGTAGTCGGTGAAGCTTTCGCCTTCGCTGCGATTTTTGGCGAAATCCTCGAGGATCCCGCGGACTTCACCGGCGATTTCATCAAAGGTAACAACTTTTTTGTAGAGGCCGACGATGCGATCGCCGCGGCTTGAACCGCCGATGTACATAGCGTATTTGGCAGGCCCGCGACCTACGAAAGAGATGTCGGCGTTGTAGGGACGAGCGCAGCCGTTTGGGCAGCCGGTCATGCGCACGAGCAGAGGTTCGTGCTCGAGGCCGAGGTCGAAAAGGATTTCATCGATCTGGTTGAGGGTGGTGCCGAATACGCGTTCGGCTTCCGCGAGGGCGAGGCCACAGGTCGGTAGGGCGACGCAGGCGTGGGCGGTCTTACGCAGGTCGGTGAAGGCTTCTTCGTTGGGGATGCCGTGCGCCTGCAGTTCGGTCTCGATGAGCTGCTTTTGTTCGGGATCGATATCGGCAAAGATCATGTTGGTGTTGCCGGTGACGATCATTGGCACACCATACTTTTTGGCGATGTCGCGAAACGCCGAGCGGTAGCGAACGTTGTCGTTGTCCTCAATGCGGCCCTGGGCGACGTGCACGCCGCGGAACAGTTTGCCGTCGCCTTGTTCGTGCCAACCCAGTGCGTCAGCGACGGTTTCGAAGCGGAACGCTTTGGCGGGCTCAAGTTTGAAGTCGAGGCGTTGTTCAGTAGCGTTGCGGAACCATTCGATACCGTTCTTGAGCACCACGTATTTTAAGCGGGCCATGCGGCGGTCCTCGCGGTTGCCGTATTCGCGTTGCACTTGAACGATGGCTTTGCAGACTTCGACGACTTTTTCGCGCGGTGCGTAGCAGAGAGGTTGGCCGAGAGCAGGGCGGGTCTCTTCTTTGCCGTGGGTCATGCCACCGCCACCGCCGATGCAGATGGTGTAGCCGTCGACTTTGTCGTCGCTCGTGCTGTGTGAGATCAGTGCGACGTCATTGACGAGGACGTCGGCGTCGTTGCGTGGCGGGATGCCGATGGCGAACTTGAATTTGCGTGGCAGGAAGAGTTTGCCGTAGATGGGATCTTCGTCGCGCTCGGAGTTGTCTTCGAGGTTGAGTTTTTCGCCGTCGAGCCAGAGATCGGCGTAGCCGGTGGTGCGTGGCAGAAAGACCTGAGTGAGTTCTTCGGTGAGCGCCTGGGCATCGGCGTGGGCGATGTCCTTGATCGGTGTCGCCGGCCCCATCGTATTGCGTACTACGTCGCCGCAGGCACCGAGCGTGGTCAGGCCGGAATTTTTGATGGTGGCAATGACTTCCCTGAGATCGCCTTTGAGGACGCCGTGCAACTGAATGCCCTGACGGGTGGTCAGGCGCAGAGTACCGTTCGCGACGCGTTCGGAGAGGTCGTCGTGGGCAAGGTATTGCTCGGCGGTGAGACGACCGCCGGGCATCTTGCTGCGCACCATGAAGCTCCACGCCTTGTCGAGTTTTTGCTTGCGACGTTCGCCGCGCAGATCGCGATCATCTTGCTGATAGGAGCCGTGAAATTTCAGCAACTGATACTCGGGCTCGTCGAAGTGACTGGCGTCCGATTTGAGGACGGCTTCGATTTGGCCGCGCAGGCCGTCACTGAGGCGTTTGGTATCTTCGACGGTTTGTTTAGCCATGATCGTAAGGGTGTTAAAGTGGTTCTCGAAGGAGAGGAAAATGTCCCATCGTCCCAGTAATTGCCGTGGGAGAAGGGCGGGAATCTAGGTTGAGGCGTCCAAAAACGCAAACAGAAAACGATAAAGCCTATCGGAAAAGTAGGCAATTGAATTTAATGCCTTAACCTTTAGGGTATTGAGCGCAACTTATTGCATCGGTGCTGTGGCACGGGATGGCGGCTAAGTCGCCCGATCAGGTCACTGATCGTCAGGATTCTTCCACCAGTCGACGGAGCGTTCCCAAGGATCGCTTTTCTCGATCATCTCGTCGCTCGGATCGGGGTCCCAGGGGGACGATGTTGAGGACGGCGACGACCACGAGGGGGCGTCGGCCGCGGGTGGCCAGTTTTCAAGCATCATCTCGTCGAGGCTGAAACGTGCGAGACGTTTTTCGCGACGGCGAAGATGGACAAAAAACAGGGTAATGCCGCCAACCATGCCGACGATCAAGCCGACCATGAACAACGCTCCGGCGCTCTCGGCGAGGGTCGCACTCGTAGGAAATGCTTGGTTTACTTCGGTAGTTAGGATGCCGGCTGCGTAGTCGGACGACGGATTGGCGAAGGCATTCGAAGCGACGCAGAGGAATAGCAATGCGATCGCCGCAACGCCGATCGTGCGCGACGCTGAGTTCACTGGGCTCTGCTCAAATTTCTTTTTTGCCATGTCCGAATTCGTGTCGAACATGAGCGAAGCCTTGGAAGCTTGGCAAGGGATTATCGCCAATAATCACGGGGAATTTCGAGCACATGCCGAATTGCCATACCACCCATATTTGAGCGGGTTTTCTCTCAGTTATTTGAGAGGCAATCGCATCGGTATCATGTGCGATGGAACGAAGCCGAAGCGTCCGAAAAAGCGTTGTGACTCTTCGCTGATGCGATCGGTAAGTAGAGTGACGCGGCGAAAATCTTTTTGGCGGGCAAAGTCGAGAACGTACTCGACCAGGCGAGTGCCGTATCCCTGGCCGCGATGTTCGGGATGAATGATCATGTCTTCGAGCAGCATGACCATCCCGCCTTCCGCGGTCGAAATAGTGAACAGCAGATTGACGATACCGATGATGGCGTGATCGGTGCGCAGCACGAAGATACGGCCGCGGTTCGGTTGCTCAAGAATCAGTCGCAGGCCGTGCTCCTGCTTTTCGCGATCGGGCTCAAAGTCTGCTTCGATCTGGAACAGGGACATCACTAAGTCGACCAGCGCAGGCAGGTCTTCCAGGGTAGCGGGCTCGATCCGCGTATCCAGTGGGTCGTTGGTGCTCACAATTTTGTGATCGAATTCTAACTAGAATAACGTAGCAGAAAAGCGGCCAACTGTTAGGTGCGAACTGAAGGATTTGCAAAAAAATGGCCGATCTCGGATGAAATCGCTACCGCCCTTGACAAATGCCAAGTGGACGACCATCTTTCGCCCCCTTTTCGGCATTGGGCCGGGGCGCTGCGATTTCGCACAGCTCCTGTTCTTCCGACGGTCACTTTCGAGACCTAACTGGAACACCGGACCGGGCTTTCACCATTACATTTTCCATCTGACGCAGACAAGCCATGAAACGCACTTATCAGCCTTCGAAAAGAACTCGCAAACGCCAGCACGGGTTTCGTGCGCGCATGGCGTCGAAAAGCGGTCGCGACATCATCCGTCGACGTCGCGCCAAAGGACGCAAGCGTCTCATCCCGAAAGGTGCTGAAATCGACTACAAGCGTCACACCAACCAGCACTGAGCTGGTTAGTCGATTGCTTGAATTTACGCTGGCCCGGATTCGACTGGGATTAGCGAAACCGCTTTTGGGCGCAAGCGCAGGCACCGTTTGCGCTCGATGTAGCGGGCGGAGCTTCTCGACTGGAAACAGATTCGCGGTACGGCCAAACGTCTGATGCCGCTCGGCGATCGACACTTCATGGGCGGCGATGCGTTTTCCACGAGCCAGAAGGATCACTCAGCGCCGCGACTTCCAGCGGGTGCGCCGCAAGGGGCACAGCTATCGCGGGCGGCACATGATTCTCGGCGTGCTCGCCGACGAATCGATCCGATCTCTACGCGTCGGTTACATCACCACGAAGCGGCTGGGGAATGCGGTCACACGGGTTGGTGTGCGGCGACGTCTGCGCGGCATCCTGCAACGTCACGGCGCCGGGGTAAAGCCGGGGCACTGGCTGGTCATGGTGGCATTTACCAGTTCGGCGAACGCGACTTCGGCGGAGCTGGAGAGCGATTGGGTCAAGTTGGCGCAACGTGCCCAGCTGCTCGAAATGCCGGACGAAACATCAACCCGCGTGCAGGCATGAAATGGTTCCTCTGTCTGCTGGTGCGCGGCTACCAGAAAGCAATTTCACCGGTGATTCACTTTTTTGCCGGACCGTTCGCAGGATGCCGCTATCTGCCGACCTGTTCGCAATATTTCATCGATGCTGTGCAGACTCACGGCAGTCTGCGTGGCAGTTGGATGGGTTTGCGGCGAATCATGCGTTGCCATCCGTGGGGAGGTGACGGATATGATCCGGTTCCCGGTTGCGAGCGACCCGAAGACGCGGCAGCGTGCGGGGTTTGCGTCGACGCAGGCTCCGACAAGCCGACGAACGATTTAGAAAACGAACATCAGCCACCTGGCTAGCCTTTCAGATAAGGAAAACTCTCCTTCAGCACTCTTCTCTTTTTCCTCTTTAGATTCTCATGGACCGCACCGCATGGATCGCCGTCATCGCCTGCCTCGCAGCGATGTTTTTTTATGGCAAATATCAGGCCGATCAGGCCGTTAAAGCTCAGCGTGAGGCTGCGGCCGCCGCGCCTGCCCCGACCGAGACTGCA
>JBBKXR010000369.1:0-28934 GCA_037969585.1 Verrucomicrobiales bacterium | reverse complement strand
GCGGGGGCGAGGCCGCTTGGGGGGAGATTCAGCGGCGTCTGCTCAGAAGTGGGCTGGAGGCAGGCGGCTTCAAGTTGGGCGGTGACTTGATCGGCGGCGTCGGGGGCGAGGGCGAGTTTTGACGGCCAGACCGTGGTGACATTGTTTCGGGTTTCCACCCAGGCGCCGGGATGCCTATTGCGGTCTGCGGTTTGCGCTTCGGCGCGATCGATGCGCAGTGTAGCCCATTTGGCGTCGGTGAGATCGACCCAGGGTAGGAGCTCGCTGAGCAACTTCCGGGCCGCGCCAATCTGCGCGTCTGAATCGCGCTCGACGCCGGTCTCGGCGAGGTCGCCGCCAAGATACCAGACGGGTTGGCCATCAGCGTGGCGATGGGTTGTGCACACCATCGGTGGCTTGGGGCCGGTGCCGAGGCAGACGGAGTAGAACGGCGGCAGGTCGGGATGTTTGATCAGCACTTGATGCAGCGGTCGACGCTGCATTGGTAGTTCGCTATCGAGTCCGAGTCGCTCGAGACATGCGGCGTTGCCGGCGCCGGCAGTGAGCACGAGATGTTTGGCGTGGATGGTGCGGCCTTCGTCGAGTTGGGCTTGGATGCCTGTCGCGGTTTGTTTTAAATGATGAGCGCTGCCCCTTACGAGATGATCAGCATGGGGGCGGGCGAGTTCGCGCAGCACACTGGGGGTGTCGACGGCAAATTCGCCAAGCTCGAAAACGTGGCCGCGATAATCGGGGTGATCGAGAGGTGCGGGGTAGTCGGCCCGCTTCAGTCGAGCGATGCGGCTCTTGAGCATCTTGCTGGCGAAGAAACCAGCGATTGCTGATGTGCCTCCGCCGCGCGTCCAAAGGTGCTGGCAGGGGGCGAGTCGTTGCGCGCCGGTCAGATCGATTTCGCCGTTACCGTCGAGGCAGTCTCGCCATCGGTCGGGCATGGCGGCGAGCGCTTCGGAGGCATCGTTGAGCAGTCCACCGGCGGCGTATTTCAGGCCGCCGTGAATGACGCCCTGCGCGGCGATCGTCTGACCTCCGCCGAGTGCGTCTTTTTCCAGCAATAGGGTCTGATAGCCGCGATCGGTCAGTGCGTTCAGTGTCCACAGACCGGCGATGCCTCCACCGATGATGAGCACGTCGACTTCGATATCGGAACTGGAGTCGTAAGGGATCGGCACCGGATGAGAAATCGCTACGGGCTTTCGCCCTGAGTCTTTTGCAGGATCTCGCTGGTGGAAGCTCCTGGAACGTGGGCGGGAAATTCGATGCGGATGTCGTGCTTGAGCAGGGCATCGCGCAGCCCGGGATCGATGGTATCGATCGTGTAATCGCCGCCTTTAGTGTAAATGTCAGGGCGTATTTTTAGCAGAGAGGGTGTCACCGAAGGCTCTTCGAAAATGGTGATGTAGTCGACGCATTCCAACTCGGCGAGCATTTCGACGCGCAGTGCGGCGGTGCGGATCGGTCGGTGGGGACCTTTGATGGCGCGGGTAGAGGCGTCACTGTTGATGCCGACAATGAGCACGTCGCCGAGCTGGCGGGAGGCGCGCAGGTAGCGGACGTGACCGACGTGGAGGATGTCGAAGCATCCGTTGGAAAAAATCACCTGCTTACCTGCTTCGGCCAGTTTCTGGCGTTCGGCGATCATCTCGTCGAGCGGAAGAAATTTTGGCATCGTCTCGAACGGCAAGGCCGCGAGCGAGGGATCGGCAGAAGCTGAAGTATCCTGAGTCATGCGAAAACGAAAACGGAGCGTGCGACCGGGGAATCGCTGGTCTGCCTCGAGGGTCGAGCGCGTGCGCTGAATGTCAAGCTGGGCGCGGAATCAGAACTCTTGCGTTTCGATGATCACTGACGGCGACTTCACTGGGATGCGGATGCCTCGATATTGGTTCTGGTGATTGCTGACAAGGATGTCTGCGGAACAGGAGACCGCTCCGGCGACCTGCAGCGTGGCGCGAAAATCAGGCAGATTGAACGCCAGGGCCGAGGTTAGATGATGGCTGCGCGTCGGTGCGATTTTGACGAACGTGCACAATTCGGTACAGAACTCGGAGGTTCTGCTGTTGCCAACGATTGGCGTCGCCATTTGAGAAAACTCGAGAAAGGAACTCCAGCTGATAAAGGCGGAAGCTTCGCTTGAGTGGGCGCGTTGCAGCCTGTCAAGCAACGCGGCCGATGCTTTCGAGAACGGATGCCGGTCGAGTGCCAAATCGACCAGCACATCGGTATCGAGGAAAAATTTCACAGTGCGTTGCAAGAAATTTAGGATTCAGCTGGCTAGTCCACGACGGGCATATCCGATATTCATGCCGGCTCCCATGGTCCGTGCTGACGCGCGCTGGTGGGGCGGTTCTTTGAAGGCGCCCAGCCATTTATCGGAGAAGGTGCTTTGCTCTTCCAGTGAAAGGTTGCTGAGGAAAGTTTCGACCAGCGACGAGACCGACGTGCGCTGCGCGCGGGCCGCGACCTTGGCCTGTTCGATGAGGTTTTTTTCGACGGTAAGGGTGAGCTTGGTTTTCATGGGGAAAGCGCTTTTAAATTATGTATTACAATTCTAGAAATTAAAGACGTGTTAAACAAAAGCTCAATACGTATCGTTGTCAAACCCTTGAAATAGCGCGATTTCGCCTTGGCAGGTGAAGGTTTGGGGCGAGGTTGGTCACCGATGGACGCCGACACGAAATCCTGCAAAAACGAACCGAACAGCGGCGAAAAACCCGCTAGTGAAGCGCGGTATTTCGACTCGCACATGCACACGCCGTTGTGTAAACACGCTGAGGGACACCCGCGTGAGTACGTGGCGCAGGGTGTCGCCGCTGGCTTAGGCGGAGTCATTTTCACCTGTCACAGTCCGATGCCCGACCGCTTTTCGCACGCGGTCCGAATGGCTCCGGAACAGTTTGATGAGTACCTCGATCTGATCGCCGAAGGGGCGGAATCGGCACACCAGGATTTCGAAGTGCGTCTCGGCATGGAGAGCGATTTTTTCCCGGGCATGGAAGGCTGGCTGCAGCAGTTGCACGCGAGAGCGGATTTCGACTATGTGCTCGGCTCGGTTCACTGGCACATTCCGGAATACCGAGCGGCTTTTTTCAACGGTGACGTGGTCGCATTGGAGAAGCAATACTTTGCCCATCTGGCTGAGTCTGCCGAGACCGGGTTGTTCGATAGTCTGGCGCATCCGGATCTGGTGAAAAACGCGACGCCGGACGAGTGGAGTTTTTCTGCCCGCCAGGATGACATCGCAACCGCGCTTGATCGGATCGCTGCGACTGGGGTGGCGATGGAACTGAACACTTCGGGGATCAACAAGGTTTATCCGGAGATGAATCCCGGTCCGGAGATGCTGGCGATGATGCTTGAGCGCGATATTCCGGTCGTCATCGGCTCGGACTCTCATGTGCCGACGCGGGTCGGCGATGGCTTTGTGACGGCGTTGAGAACGCTGCGCGAGATCGGTTACCGGCAGGTGAGTGTATTCAAAAAACGCGAACGTCAGGATATCGATATCAGCGCGGCGCTCGCCAGTCTTGGCGCGGACGACTCAGCGGCTCTTGCGGCAAACTGAGCGATGCGAACGACAAGAGTTTTTACGGCGCGTCGTTAGCAACGGCTTCCGCTGTCTCGACCGGCTTCGCTTTGATTGGCGCGGCGTCTCCGGGGACCGGCGGTTTGGGCAGACTACTGAAGCCTGGCTTCGATAGCGGCCAGCTGCCTTCGAGATTGATCAATTTAGGCAGCTTGGCCAGAACGCCGCCGCCGCCTGGAGTTTGGTGCTCACGAGCCACGATCGGCACGGCGGTGAAACAGACTTCGTCCTCCGACAAGCGCTCGATGTGGACCATCGCCGCGCAAGTCGATGAGCGCTCGATTTCCAGAACGTCGCCAATCTGCCAAGTATTGGCGGGCACGGTTTCGGCGGGCAGCACGTAGTCGATCAAAACGGCGGGAAAGTCTTCGGCGCGAACCCGCAAAGCAATCCCGGATGGGAACACATCATCGGGCGTCAATTGCGTGATGCCTTCGACCTTGAAGCTGCCGCGTAAGAACAGCGTGTCATCTTTGCCTGCGTAGCTGTGCAAAAAATTGCGCTTCAGGATGGCGTTGTATCCCCTCAAATTTTTGTCCTCGATCTGGTACTGTCGTTCGTAAAATTCTTTGGCGGTGAGAAATTGTCCTCGTGGGGCGCTGACCGGGTCGTAACTTTGCAGCGGTTCGAGACGCTGGATTTTCGGATGAGTCAGCAGATTGTAACAAAAGGGCACTTCGGGCCGCCCGAAGACAAACATGCAAAACGCCCAGGCGAAGGCGTTCAGTCCGATCAGGACAAGAATCACCAAGCCCCAGAGGAACAGTCCGTCGTCGCGTACCTCGCCTTTTTTCTCGCGCTCCTCGCGCGAGAAGGCGCTGTTGCCGGTGAAAATTTCCATGCCTGCCGAAAGAAATAATTCAGTGGATCGCTACTCGGAATCGCCGCCGCACACCGTTCCGTCCATCGCCGGATCGTATTCGGGCGCGCTGCCCGCTACGGCCGGTTCGAAAGAGGTTCCGCAGCCGCAGCTGCGCGCGGCGTTCGGGTTGTTGATTTTAAAACCTGAGTCATTGAGCGCGTCGACGTAGTCGAGCTCGGAGTCGTCGAGGTAGGTCAAGCTTTCGGCGTCGACGAACACGCGCACACCATTCTTTTCGACCACCGTGTCGCCCTCTGCGTGGCTCTCGATACGCATCGCATACTGCATGCCGGCACAGCCGCCGTTCTCGACCAGCAGGCGCAAACCTTTCTCGTCGGGCGAGGCATCTTTTTCGTCCAGCAGGCTGCGCAAGTGCGCCGCCGCATCGTCGGTCATGGTAATCATCTGCTTCAATGTAACAGGCTCGCGGCGTGCTGCAAGGGGATGGGCAGGGGGCGATGTCTGCAGTTCCTACAAATCTCAGGTGACAGATGCGGCTTGCGCTCTAGGTTGGGCGCATGGGACGAATCCGTTTGCTTTCGGACGCGCTGGCCAGCCAGGTGGCGGCCGGTGAGGTAGTTGAACGCCCGGCCGCTGTGGTCAAAGAATTGGTCGAAAACAGCGTCGATGCCGGTGCTCGGTCGATCGAAGTGCGCGTCGAGCGCGGCGGCATATCGCTGATCCGTGTGCTCGACGACGGTCACGGCATGAATCGCGACGACGCCTTGATGTGTCTCGAGCGCCATGCGACCAGCAAGATCCGAACCAAGGAGGATCTCGGTGCGATCTCGACCATGGGCTTTCGCGGTGAGGCGCTGCCGAGTATCGCCAGCGTTGCCAAGTTTCGGCTCACCACCCGCGAACCAAATGCGCTCAGTGGCACCGAAGTCATCGTCAACGGTGGCAAAATGGCCAGCGTCAAGGATTCCGGTGAACCGCCGGGCACGCAGATTGAGGTGCGTTCACTGTTTTTTAATGTTCCGGCGCGGCGCAAATTTTTGCGCACTGAGAATACCGAGTTCAGTCATCTCGAGCAGGTGGTGCGGCTGCAAGCGATTGCCCATCCCGAGGTGCGCTTTGCCTTGGTGCGAGGCGAACGCTTGGTATTTCAGCTTCCGGCGACCAAAGATCTGCGTGAACGAATTCGTGGTCTGGTCGGCAGCGATCTCGCGGGTCGCCTCTTGGAGATCGCTCCACCCGGCGAAGACGCCGCCGAGTCGGTGGTCAAAGTCAGCGGCTTTATCGGTCCGCCCGGAATGGGTCGATCGAATCGACAGCAACAGTTAGTATTTCTCAACGGTCGGCCGGTTGAGGGGGCGGTGCTGCACTACGCTTTGCGTGAGGGCTATCACACGGCGCTCATGAAAGGTCAGCACCCGGTGACGTTTCTGTTTCTGAAAATGCCTCCCGACGCGGTCGACGTGAACGTTCACCCGGCGAAGAAAGAGGTGCGTTTCCACGACGGCAACGGCGTGCGCGATGCGGTTACGGATGCGATTCGGCGCACCCTGCACGGGGAGATGAGGCGCCCGGTCTCAGGCGTAGGTTTTACCGGGTCCGATTCTGGCAAGAGAGCCGCGACGCCGATAGCGCCACAAGCTGAACAAGTTGAATTGGTTCCGCCGAGCGAATCGCAATCGCTGCGGCGCGATTGGAGCGGTATGAAGTCGTCGCAGGTTCCGGCGAATGGCGAAGCGGACGCTTCCACTGCGCAACCTGCACGCGTGCAGGATCGCATCGATGCCGCCTACGCCGAAGCGTTGAAAAATCGCGGAACCGAAGGGGAGGGGGATGCCGATCGTGCCGCTGCTGCCGAAACGGAAACGACGGATCCTGCCACCGCTACCCACCAAGCAGGCTCCACGGCGTCGGGCGAAACCAAAATGCGCGCCGAGGATTACCGATTGCTCGGCGTATTGGGGAAACTTTACGTTCTGCTCGAGGGCAAAGAAGGTCTCGTGCTGATGGATCAACATGCTGCCCACGAGCGAGTGCTATATGAAGAGATGCATCGACGTATGGTGACCGGAGGCGTGCCGACCCAGCAACTGCTGATGCCGCTTACCATTGATCTGTCGCCGAAGGATTTTGACGTGGTTTCGAAGAATCTTGAAGTGCTCAATCGGCTCGGCATTTCCGCCGAACCGTTTGGTGGCAACACACTCAAAGTCGACAGCCTGCCGACCTTTCTGAAAAACGACGACCCCCAAGCCTTTCTCGATGCCGTCATCGAAGAGTTGCAAGGCACCAGTCAGAACCTGTCATCGATCCGTCTCGGCGAGGACATGGTCGCGACCACGGTTTGCCGACACGCAGTCAAAGCCAACGACCCGCTGCGCGACGCCGAACTCGAACGCCTGCTCGTCGACCTGCTCGAATGCGAGATGCCGTATTGCTGTCCGCACGGGAGACCAACGCTGATTCAGATGAGCTACGGTGAGTTGGAGAAAAAGTTCGGCCGGAGAACGTAGTTGAGTGGTGATTAAAAACGCTTCGTAGTTGCTTTTGCAAGAAGGTGGTCCAGCGGACGACGAGCACTCCAAAACGTCTTTCGGAGAAAGCGGCGCTTTTTGGGTTGTGAGCACCTGTGATCGAAACGATGCTTTCAGTCGATGACAATGAGTCGCCCCAAAGCCGGAACAGGCTTCAAGTTTTTACTCTCGGCGGCGTGTGTCGTCGTAGTAATTGCCGGGCTGCGTTCGGCTTCGGAAATGTTGATCCCGATCGTGCTCGGTATCTTTCTGGCGATCCTCAGTCTGCCGATTCTAAAGGCGCTGATGCGCTGGGGCTTGCCGCGCCCTCTGGCGATCGGTATGACGATTGTTTTCGACATGACCATTTTGCTGGTCGTTGGCGTCATGGCGATGAGCGTGATTCCCGAGTTCCAGAGCGAGAAGGAAAATTACGCCGAGTTGCTGCGCAAACGACTATCGACCTGGACGGAATTGATCGATAAGCGGCTGGAATCGTTTGGCGGCTTTATAGATAATTTCAGCACGGATTCAGATTCCGAAGGTGCCGATGGGGCAGCCGACCCAGAGGGGCTTGACGTCGGTAGCGGACTGGCGAACGCCGGTTCGAGCAGCATGCTGACTACGAAGGAGCTTTTCAATCGTTACTGGGACTCGAAGCTCATCATCAATTTCATTGGCCAGACCGATTTGGTGCAGAAGCTGACGTCGTTGCTATCGAAGTCGTTCTTTGTGCTCATCATTATGATCTTTGTGCTCGCTGAGTCGGGGCAGTTCAGCCGCAAATTCTCTACGGTCTTGCGCTCACGTGGGCCCGACCTGTCCCGATTTGAAGAGTCGGCGGCCGATATCCAGAAGTATCTCGGCATCAAGACTGCGGTTAGTCTGGTTACGGGCCTGTTGGCTTATTTCGCCTGCGAGATTTTCGGCGTCGCCTTTCCTGTTTTGTGGGGGCTGGTGGCGTTTACGTTTAACTACATTCCGGCTATAGGATCGATCCTCGCCGCCGTGCCACCGGTGTTGCTGGCACTGATCGAGTCCGGTTTCTGGCCCGCGATCGGCGTGTTCATCTGCTATCTGGTCGTCAACATTGGTTTGGGGAACTTTTTCGAACCCATGCTGCTCGGAAATCGCTTCGGCATTTCCACTATCGTTGTGATCTTTTCGGTGCTCTTCTGGGGTTACGTATGGGGACCCGTCGGAATGTTTCTCGCCGTGCCACTGACGATGATGGTCAAAGTCATGCTCGATAACAGCACCGATCTGCAATGGATCTCGGTGCTCATGGGTAAGCAGCGCGGCACGCTCGGCAGTGGGCGGAAAAAAGGTCAGCCACCGGCGAAAAAATCTGCGCTGCCTCCGGCTTCGGCGGATGCGGGGTGAGCGGTTCAAGCATCGTCGGCAGCGTAGCGCGAGCGATACGCTCTGTCTTGAGTGCTCGAGTGAATCTCAAAAAATGCGATCGGTGGCATCGATGCCGGGGATACTGTCGAAGTGTTTGTCGTGTGTCAGCACCACCGCACCAATGTGATGAGCGCACACCGCGATGTGCACAGCCTGGATCGGTAAGGTGATGCCACGCCGGTCGAGCGTCCACGCAAGTTCGACGGTTTCCTGCCAGCGGCGATCGCTCGATTCGACAAAAAGCATCACCGACCAAGCGTTCTGATAGCGGTCGAGGTGCTTGCGCAACTTCACGCCGCGGCCTACTTCAGCCATGATCATCCCGCAGGTAGCGATGTCTCGACTCTCCGCGAGAAACGCCAAGACTTGCAGCGGATCGTTGCCAGTCTTCGCCTGTTGAATATACCAACTGCTGTCGACTAAAATGGGGCGACTCATCAGATGGAAGGGGATCAGGGCAAAGCTCAGGCATCGCTTTCAGGGCCGCCGTAGGCCGGTGCCGATTCGGCAACGCGCAACGAGTCGGGGTCTGAGTTCGGGTCAAACATCTCATTGAGTTCGTCGGCACTGGCCCCCAAGCCTTCACGCAATACGGTGACCAATCGGGCCCTGCGGTCGACTTCGCGCAAAGCGATGTGGATAGCCTCTGTCTTGGTGGTGGCCTCAGTGATGGCGACGACGCGATCCAATAACGCCTCATCCATGTTGATGGTGATCTTCATACATATTCGATACGCCAACTAGGGGTATCAGGAAAGTATTTTATACGACCAGACTGTAGACGGCTTGTCATTCCCTCTTGGAGGGCGAATCTTGGATACACGATTCGACGGGCGCTTTATGCTTTTCGTCAGTCGATGAGGCCGATAGGCTCGGCGCTCTTGGAAAACCGAATCTTTGCCCGATGAAATTGAATCTCTCTTCAAAATCCACCGTCTTATTGGCGGTCAGTTCACTTCTGGTTGCCTGCGGTGGTGGCGGAGGAACCGGCGGCGATGGCACGTCAAGCAGTGACGGTGAGTCGATCAGTTACCCGCTTCAGATCGGCAAGTACACCATCATCGATCTGCGTACCGACGAAACCAACAAAGCCACCGCCAAACAGAATGCCGAGAACGCATTGCTCAAATATCCCGAAATAGACGCTATGGTCGGACTGTGGGCTTACAACGCGCCACAGTGTCTCGAAGCCGTGCGCGAAGCCGGAAAGCTCGGCGAGGTCAAAGTGTTCTCGTTCGACGAAGACGAAGCCACTTTGCAGGCGATCGAAAAGGGCGAAATGGAAGGCACGATTGTTCAGCAGCCGTACGAGTTCGGTTACCAATCGATGAAATATCTCAAAGCGATCCACGACGGTAAGCAGGCTGAGATCGGAGTGCCGGACAACCAACTGATCGACATTCCAGCGAAGACCATAACGAAAGACGGCGTGTCGGAATTTGCCGCCAAGCTGAAGGAGTTGCGCGCGCTGGGTGCAAAAGCGGAGACCGCGCCACGTCCCGAGCAGGGGCCACGCTTTGCATTCGTCATCAACACCGCCGATCCGTTCTGGAGTTACGCTCGCGCAGGTTGCTTCAAAGCCGAGCAGGACTTCGGCATCGTCTGTGATTTCGAAACTCCCCACGACGGATCATCGACTGAGCAGAATCGGATTTTGGAAAATATTCTGCTGCGCGGAGGCTACGACGGTGTCGCCATTTCCGCTCTCGAGCCAGCCAACCAGAGCGACCAAATCAACAAGGTCGCCGCCGAGATGCCGCTGATCTGTCACGACTCCGATGCGCCCGACAGCGAGCGCCTTTTCTACCTCGGCACTAATAACGTCGAGGCCGGTAAATTGCTTGGCGAACTGGTCAAACAACGCATGCCTGACGGAGGCAAGATCATGGTCTTCGTCGGCAAAATCGATCAACTGAACGCCCGCCAGCGGAGAGATGGGTTGTATGAAGCGTTGGGTGCGGAGTAGGGGGTAGGATAGACCGTGGAAAAGAGCTCAGTTCGGCGACCGGCTGTCGAAATACTTCCGCAGTAAAGCGACATCCTCGTCGGCAAAGCGCGACGTGGGGACACGAAAAGTTTTGTCGGCGTCATTGACGAACGCCGCCTTTTGAAAGTCCTCGTCGAGGAAACTTACCAACGAACCGGTGAACGTCGTGCCGTCCGTTGCCACCCATTCGCGCATTGGTGTAGGGAGCGTGAGTGCATCCTCGCTTGAAGGTATATTCGCATCGCGTTTGGGAGTGTCGGTTGGTATTTCTGCTGGTGCCTTCGTAGCCGGAGATGCATCGGCGTCGTCTTGCGTTTCAGACTTCTTGGATTGTCGTCTGAAAAACGGGCGCAACAGAAGTGAGGCAGCGTCCTGATCGGTCACTCGCATATCTACTGCGGCCATGA
The DNA here is from genome assembly GCA_037969585.1 of Verrucomicrobiales bacterium. Lineage (GTDB taxonomy): Bacteria > Verrucomicrobiota > Verrucomicrobiia > Verrucomicrobiales > DEV007 > JBBKXR01. The sequence continues at coordinate 18,220 of JBBKXR010000369.1, read as the reverse complement.
AGTCGCCCTTCTCTGCATCGTCAATCAAGGTTCCTCTCCAGGCTGCCTCGTAGAGAAGCACTCCGCGGACGCCTATCGCGATTTCAGTGGGGCGAGGATCGACAGTTGAAGCGGCCATTTGTGCGGCTGCCCAAGAGGCTTCAAGCATGAAGGCCTTAGCGTCATCGTTGAATTTCCGCAATTTTGGAACGTGCACGAGAAATGCGATTCGATCGCCGTTGATTTCACAATAGGTGACCATTTCGCCTCCGGTCAGCGATAGCGATTTACCGTCTGCCGAATCAATACCGGCGTCGCGGAACACTTTGGCAGATTTTGAAAATAGTTCTGCACATTGCCTCGCTTTGGCGGTGTTGCCGTGAGCCACACCTTCCCTCGCAGACATGATTTTTGCTTCCGCTGCTTCGAGTGCGCCCGAGCGTTTTGATGGCGCCGCAACTGATGTGGCGTCTTTTTTGAATCCGGGATTGGAAACCGATTCTTCGTAGAACGAATAGACGCTGACTAAAGCCAGCAGAACTGCCCAGCCTATCGGCGGAACAAAGAACAACGAGTTAGCTCGTTTTCTGCCTTCCGCATCAGGTTTGCGGTCGATAAATTTTCCGAACAGGAAAACTGCGACGGCTGCGCCTATCACATTGACTCCAAAGCCAAAATCGTAGCCGGTGAAGGAAAGCGCAACCCTGATAAAGGTGGCGCCAATGGTCCCAATAATGGCAATCACAGGAATCAAAATTCCCCAGCCGCTCCAAATCAACATGGCGTGATTGTTAGACATCGGAACAGCGCGGTCAACGATTTTTCAAAATAGCTGAGATCCTTCCAGAATCTTCGTCGGCAAGGCGCGTGCCTCGGCGGGCTTGCGGCGTTCTTGTCTTTTCATAGTTTCAAAGTTCCGATATGACATCGGTCGATGGTTAGCTCCGTTAAAAAAACTCCGCTTCTCGAAGCGCGGGGGATTCACAAACACTTCGTGGGCGTTCATGCGCTCAACGATGTGACGGCGGCCTTTTATCCCGGCGAAGTAGTTGCCGTGATGGGCGAGAACGGTGCTGGGAAAAGCACTTTGATGAAATGCCTGTCGGGCGTTCACTTGCCGAGCGAAGGCGAAATTTTTCATCAGGGAAATGCGGTGACGATTCGCAGCGTCCGTGATGCTGAGGCGCTGGGCATTGCTTTCATCCACCAAGAGTTGAATCTGGCCGATAACTTATCGGTCGGAGCGAATGTATTTCTCGGTCGTGAGCCGTGTCGATTCGGGATGATCGATGAGACGACGATCCGCGAAAAGACGGCCGCCTTAATCGATCAGTTGGGCATGGATTTTTCGCCCGACGAGCAGGTGGCCCGTTTGTCGATCGGGCACCAACAGATGGTCGAAATCGCCAAGGCCCTGTCGCAAGACGCCAAGCTGTTGATCATGGACGAGCCGACCAGCAGCTTGTCGCAGGGCGAAACAGAAACGCTGATGAAGCTGGTCGACCAGCTGCGTGGAGCGGGGCTGTGCATCGTGTTTATTTCGCATCGGCTCGCCGAGGTTCAGGAAATCGCCGATCGTGTCATCGTGCTGCGCGACGGCTGCAACAGCGGCGAGTTGCAGCGCGAAGAAATATCCCGGGATCGAATTGTCGCGGCGATGGTCGGTCGTAAGTTGAATCTCGAGCACCACGGCAACGAAATTGAGGTCGGTGAAGTGTTGTTAAAAGTCAGCGGTTTGTGCACGCCGCTGTATCCAAAACACCCGGCGAGCTTTGAGCTGCGCGCGGGCGAGATCACGGGCATGGCCGGGCTGGTCGGAGCGGGGCGCACCGAATTGGCGCGTTGCCTGTTCGGGATCGATCAGGCACTCGGCGGTGAGATTCACGTCAACGGCGAAGTGCGCAAAATCAACTGCCCGCAAGACGCGATCGGGGCTGCGATCGCATTGGTTCCCGAGAATCGCAAGGAGCAGGGGGTGGTGGTGGAAATGTCGATCTGTGACAACGTGGCGATGGCAGGGCTGGATCGGCATCAGCGAGCTGGTTTTGTGCGTGATGGCGAGTTGCGCGAGGTGGCGGAACAGACCCGGCGGCGATTGAAAATTAAGGCGCCGTCGATTGATCAGGCGGTGGTTACTTTGTCGGGGGGCAATCAGCAGAAAGTGGTGCTGGGAAAATGGATTTCGCTGGAGCCGAAAATTTTTCTGCTCGACGAGCCGACCAGGGGAGTGGACATCGGCTCGAAGAGTGAAATTTACGAAGTCATCGAACAGATGGCGAAGGCGGGGGCGGCGGTGCTTTTTATCTCCAGCGAGCTTGAGGAGATTTTGCGAATTTCGGATCGCATCCTGGTGATGCATGAGGGGCAGATTGGCGGCGAGCTGTCGCGAGCGGAAGCGAATGAGGAGAGTGTGATGAAGTTGGCGACCGGAGCGGCGCAGGGCCCCGAGTGTTAAGTTTTCAGTGTTAAGTTTTAAGTAGCTAGGATTATGAATCGGGAATCATTTGGTAGGTTTGTCAGGGGGAATCAGAAGACACTGGGGGTGTTTTTGTTGTTGGTGGTGATCACCGGAGTTACCGGGCTGTTTCAGAACTCGTTCGTCAGTCAGGCGAACCTGTCGAACATGGCGAAGTGGATCGGCTTGTATGGGATCATTTCGGTGGGGGTGACATTTGTGATCATCACTGGGGGGATCGATCTCTCGATTGGATCGTTAATCGCCCTGACCGGAGTGCTCACGCCGCTGCTGTTGCGCGGCAAAGGGCTGGGGATTCCTGCGACATTCGGGGTGATCGCGCTGATCTCGCTGACGGTGGGGCTGGCGCATGGTCTTCTGATTACCAAGATGCGCTTGCAGCCTTTCATCGTGACACTGTGCGGTTTGTTTATTTATCGAGGGTTTGCGCGGACGGTGGTCGGCGATCGGTCTTCGGGATTTCAGGGGGAGTTCGGCGGCCTGATGGATCTTCTGGTGCGCGGCAAGGTGTTCGGGGTGGTGCCGATGCCGTTTGTGATTTTGATCGTGCTGTCGATCGCTGCGGCGATCTTGCTGAACCGGACGGTGTTCGGCCGGCATCTGTTGGCGTTGGGGCGCAACGAGGACGCGGCGCGGTTCAGCGGTATCAATACGGACCGGCTGAAGATTTTTGCCTACATGATTTGCTCGCTGTTGGCGGGCTTGGCGGGTTCGCTGTTTGTGCTGGAGAATCACAGTGCGACGCCGTCAAGTTTTGGAAATTTTTACGAGTTGTACGCAATCGCTGGAGCGGTGCTCGGCGGTGTGTCGCTGCGTGGCGGCGAGGGAGCGATTGCTGGAGTGCTGTGCGGCACGGCGTTGATGCAGGTCAGTGCGACCGCGGTGTTCTTTCTCGGCGTTGAGGAAACGTGGAAGTTTGCGGTGATTGGAATTTTTATTCTGGTTGGCGTGACGGTCGACGAACTGCTCAATCGCTGGGCGGCGAAGCGACGGGCGGCCCAGCGGGCGGGGTGATTGGGGCGGTGATACGGATTCGCGGAGCAATTTTCTTGTTACTATCGGTGCCGGGCGGACGTCTTTTGGTGAACAGACGTTCAGACGTATTCGCGCCCTTTGCCGCTGGCATGGGCGAGTGTCAGGGTTTAACGAGAAAGGGGCCGTTCATTCGGTGTTGAAAAGCAGTTATGAAGTCGAGCAAGAAAAGCAGCGATGGCATTCCTCGCAAACGATCAGGCGCAGGCTTGGCCTTGGCGGTCGGATTGCTCTGGGGCGCGGCGATCGGTGTGACGTGGTATTTTTACCAGCACAATGATACCAAGAATGGCTTGGCGACCTTCCTCGGACGATTTCACATCCTGATGGTACACATGCCGATCGGGCTACTGTTCGTAGTGCCTTTGATGGAAATAGTGGGTTGGACACGTTGGGGAAAACGGGTGCGCGAGGGGGTGCCTTTCGTGTTGTGGATAGCGGTATTGACGGCAGCAGCGGCGAGTTTTCTCGGATTTTTGATGATGCAAGCGGAAGACATTGCGGGGCGATGGATGACGCTGCACATGTGGACTGGGCTGGCGGTCGGAGTGTTCGCGGTTTTGGCGCTGGTGTTCAAACTGGCCAAGGTTGGTCCGTTGTATTTTGTGACCTTGCTGGCTGCGGTTGGATCGACTGCGGCGGCGGGGCATTTCGGCGGGGCGATGATCCACAGTCCGGAATATCTATCGGAGCATGCGCCGACGCCAATCAAGCCGCTGCTGGAGGCGGGGCTGACTACGGGCACTGCGGAACGCGGTACTTTTGATAAACTGATCGACACCTTGTTGACGGTGACGAAATCAATTGAATCGCCGAAGGGCGACGCAGCTTCGTCCCATGAGCATGGTGACGGGAGTTCACACGATGCTGGCACAGAGGTTGCAGCACCTGCCGTTGGGGGCGAGCCAAGCGAGAAGGTATCGATCCCGAATCAGTTGGTGTTCAAGTCATTTGTGCTGCCCATTTTGAATGGCAAATGCGCGGAGTGTCATAGCGAGGAGAAGATCAAGGGCAAGCTGCGTCTCGATAATCATGCGATGATCATGGCGGGTGCCGAGGGCACGGATTATCCGACCGTGGTGCCTGGCGATGCTGATAAAAGTGAGCTGATCGCGCGCGTGGTGATGCCCGACGACGATGATTTGTTCATGCCACCGGAAGGGAAAAATAAGCTGACCAAGGCGGAAATCACGGTGCTCAAGTGGTGGATCGCAGGTGGTGCCAAGGCGGAGGGCACGGTAACTGAGATGAAGGCAGATGAAAAAATGCTCGAAGTGCTGGCGGCGGTTTCCGAATCGCTGGCAAGCGGCGATAACATCGAGATTATTGTCGAGGTCGACGAAAAACCCGAGGGCATCTGGCCGACGCTGAGCGCGGACGAACAAAAGGAACGTCTCGATGCTGCCAATCTGGCGGCGAAGGAAGGCGGCTTTTCAATTTTGCCAGTCTCTGCAGAGGATGATCGCCTCCGGGTCTCAGCGGTGAATGCGTCGGCCAGTTTTGGCGATGAACAACTGGCTGCTTTGGCACCGGTGGCTGAGCGCGTCATCTGGTTGGATATTGGGCGCACGCAGGTGACCGACGGAGGCATGGCCAATATCGGGCAGATGCACAACCTCGAGCGTTTGCACCTGGAGCAGACGAAGGTAACTGACGTAGGCACTAAGCACTTGGCCGCGCTGAAAAATCTCGAGTATCTGAATCTCTACGGCACTGAGGTGACTGCGGCGATTTTTGAGCCAATGGCGGAATTGCGAAATCTAAGAAAACTTTTTTTGTGGGAGACGAAAGTCGATCCCGTGGCGGCCAGGGAGTTTCAACGACATATGAGTCTCGAGGTGAATACCGGCTGGGATGTCGTAGAAAATGCATCAACGGATGATGCTGTCGATGAGGCAGCGGAGCCGGTACCGGCAACTACTCCCACGGCCACGCCCGCGCCAGCTCCCACGTCTGCTTCTGAAATAGAAAAGGCCACGCCCACGCCAGCTCCGAAGCCGGAGGCTGAGCCTGCAAAACCTGCGCCGACTCCTGCTGAAGTTAAGCCTGCTCCGGCTCCCAAACCGAAAGCTGCGGATGCGCCAAAACCAGCGCCCGTGCCGACTCCAGAAAAACCTGCCGCGACACCGCAGCCTGACGCGCCGAAACCGGCGTCAGCCAAACCTGAGGCGAAGCCAGCACCAGCACCAGCACCGTCACCGTCTCCGTCTCCTTCTCCGACACCAAAAACGGATGCCGCTCCCAATCCGAACGCTCAATGATTGATTTTATCGACCTCTCTTCCCGCCGGGCTTTGCCGTCGCTGACGACAGCAGTGCTGTTTTGTGGCGGTGTTCTCTGTTTGTCGTTGTCATCGTGTTCCGATGCGGGTTCTTCCGAGATCAGTGCCAAGCGTGATATATCCAAGTTCGAGCGCGATCGTGCGATCGACGTCGAGATGACCGACAAGGAACGTTTTCGTTTCGCCGCGATGCGCCTACCCGACACGCCGACCACGATTCCGGCCAATCCTCCAGGAACTGGCAGTAGCGAAGAGCCTGCAGGAGTAGCCGGTGCAAAATTGAAGTGGGATACGCCCGAGGGGTGGAGCGAAGCGCCGGCGTCATCGATGCGTGATGTGAATCTGTCCTTCGGTCCCGATGGAATAGGCGAGTGCTATGTTGCCCGTTTGCCCGGTGCTGCCGGGGGGCTGGAGAGCAATATCAATCGCTGGCGCAAACAGATGGGCCAAGCCGATCTGAGTGCGGAAGAGATCGCCGCATTGCCCAAGGTCGATATTTTCGGCGTGCCCGCGAGTTTGGTATCGATCGATGGTAGTTTCACTGGCATGGGAGGCAGTGCGACGATCGATGACGCGCGCATGCTCGGTGCCGTGTTGATGACTCCCAATGGGGCGCTGTTTGTGAAAATGACAGGGCCGAAAGATCTGGTCGTTGCCAACCGCAAAGCATTCGAAGATTTTACTGCCTCACTTAGCCTTGAGTAGCCGATGATCAGGGGGCTCGGTGCACTTTCTGTTTCCGTATCGCTGTAGTTGGCGTAAGCCTTGAGCGGTCAGCGGCGTATCCTATGTCGAACGCACTCTTTTTCGCATGAAACTTTCCCTAGACCACTTTCCCATTTCCCCAGACCGATGAGTCAGGATAACCAAGAATCTGAATCCACCGCCGCTGAGTCGTCGTCGTCGCCGTCCCGCCAAAGCAAGGTGACCATGACTGGACCTTTTGCCTGGTTGTGGAAGCTACTGACCTCTTACGGATTGGCAGTTATTGTGCTGCTGTTGATGCTCATTCTGACACTCTACGGCACTTTACAACAGAAGGATCATGGTCTGTTTGATACTCAGCAGAAGATTTTCAACTCGCTGATTTTCTTCGAGCACATCGAGTTGGGCAGTGGTGAAAATCCAGCCCGGATCCCGATCCCCTTGCCAGGTGGTTACCTATTGATGACCATTCTGTTTTTCAACATGCTCGCAGGTGCGATCGTCAAAGCGCGGAAGAACTTACGCTTCCCGGGAATGATTATCGCCCACTCGGGCATCTTGCTGCTTTTGCTGGGTGGCTTCGTTCAATACCACTTTTCAACCAAGGGTTACATGGCGCTCAGTAAGGGCCAGATCGCGAATCAATACCAGGCCTACCAAGGCTGGCAGTTGGAGGTGATGCCGCTCGATGGGGACAACAAGCCGACCGAAGCGTTCATCATCACTGAACAGCAGCTGAAATCGATCGGCGAAGGCGGCAGCCGCAGCTTTTCTGCGGCGGACATTCCGTTCGCGATCGAGGTCAGCGACTACCTGAGAAATTCAGTTCCGGTTCCGGTCACGGCGCCGATTGCTGCCGATGCAAAAACGCCAGAGGTGAATGGCATAAAGTTGCTCAAACAAGCGGCGACTAAGGAAGCCGAAGCGAATGTCGGCGGTGCCTACGTAAGCGTGCAGCCCGCCTCGGGCGAAGCCCAGAAAAGCATATTGTGGGCCGGTCAGGCCGGTCCGTGGGTGGTCGATGTCGACGGCAAAAAATGGGCGCTGAATCTTGATCGTCCGCGCTGGGATGTGCCGTTCGATATTCGTTTAGACGAATTTATCTTTGATCAGCATCCGGGAACTTCGATGGCGCGAAAATTCGAGAGCCGAATCACCAAGATCGAAGGCAACAGCGAGAACCCCGTGCAGATCCGCATGAACGAACCGCTGCGTGACCGCGGCTTCACTTTTTTCCAGGAGTCATACGGGCCGCCCGATGAATCCGATCCGGATAAGATGTGGTCCCAGTTTTCAGTGGTGAAGAATCCCGCCGATCAATGGCCGCTCTATTCGCTGATCATCACCGGTGTCGGCATGACCATCCATTTTGTCCAAAAGCTGTTTTCCCATGTGGGGCGCAGCAGACGCTCGCGCGAAGGCGCAGCGGGTCCGAAAACTTCAAAATCTCAACTGGTGACATGAGTTCTTATTCCGCTTCAATCTCCCGCGTAGTAACGCTCGGCCTTTTGGCATTGGCACTTGCTGTGCCTGCCACAACTAAAGGCGCGGCGATCCCGACCGCACTGAGTTCTTATGAACCATGGCCGGAAGAAACCGTTGCCACGTTTCGTGAGTTGCTTATCCAGGACGGTGGTCGGGTGAAGCCGATCGACACGTTTGCGCGCTTCACGCAACTTGCCTATCTGGGCAAGCGATCGGTGACGTTTTCCACAGCGGACGGTAAGGATTACAAGATCGACAGTGCCGAGTGGCTGCTTAACGTGCTGTTCCGTCCCGAGGTGGCGCGGCATCTGCCGTCGTTCGTGGTCGACGACTCGCATGCCGTGGAAGAGATTGGTGTCGATTCGAAGAAGCTGCGCGATCGGTACTCCTACGGCGAGATCAGCGAGGGGCGGGCTAAGCTGGCTGAAAAAGCGGAGGAATACGCTAAACAGCAGGCGCAGTTCGAGCAGGCCAAGGAACGTAAGAGCGATGACGCTGCCAAGCTGGAGCTGACTCGCATACAAACCATGGTACTGATGCTTGGCAAAAACGTCAGCAGTTTTGACTATCTGTCGGGTCAGATGTCGTTCGCTCAGCAGGGGAAAATAATGAGTGCCGGGATGTTGCCCGACGTGATGAAGCAACTGGCGGAGAGTATCGATGTGATGGAGGTCATCGAACGGCTTCCGGAAATGTCGATGGAAGACTTAGTGCGCACCATGCAGAATCCGGGTGGCGAAGGCGACGACGCGCAGCTTTTGCAGATGTCGCTGCAGCTGTTGTTTTTCTACGCTCGCTCCGGCGACCTGGTTCATTTCTTCCCGCCGCCGCGTGGTGAGTATCCAAATTTTACGGCTGAAGAAATTCGGAAGCCGAAAAATCTGGCCAAGCGTCTTGTCAATCCCGACGAGGCCGACACGTTGTCTCCGTATGTGTGGAGCCTGCTTCCGGCTGAAGCGCAGAAATCGCTGGCTGATGAATCAACCTCTGAAGAGGATCTGCGCACACTATTGCAATCCTCGCTCAATGATATCATCGGTCGCGGTGAGTCGATTTACGAAGAGCAGCGCTTCGCGGCGGGTTCGATCGAAAAAGTGACTCGCGAGTTGATGGAGAGTTCACCGGAGGGCGGGCAATTGACGGAACTGAACCGCAAACTTCTGCACGACTACTATCGCAGTGAGCTCGGAGGGCGGATCGAGAAATGGCTGACGATTGGCGAAGTCATCACGCTCGCTCTGGAGTCGAAAGAGATGCGCCCCTGGGCGCGTGAACGCCTGTCGATGATGCAAGACTTGGCGCGAGCGTCCGATCCTGCGACGAGCGCCGAATTTCAAGACAAGCTGGTCGCTTTTAAATCAGTCATCGATAAAGAAGCGGCGGCGCGCTGGGAAGGCGAACACGCTGCGACCGAGGTGAAATTTTACCAAAAGGACTACTTCACGAATTCGATGGTATTTTTCACGCTTGGGTTTGTCGCTCTGGCGTTGAGTTGGTTGGCACCTGGTTCAAAGTTCGCCAAATTCACTTATTGGGTGGCGATCATCTGCTCGGTGGTCGCGCTTGGCTATCTCGTATTAGGCATAACGATGCGGTGCATCATCCGCGAACGACCGCCAATTACTAATCTCTACGAGACCATCATTTTCATCGCGGCAATCTCGGTAATAGTTGCCCTGTTCGCCGAGTGGATCACGAAAATGTCGATCGGCCTCGCCGCTGCGGTCATTCTTGGGTCTTCGCTGATGTTCCTTTCGATTCGGTACGAAGCGATGGAGGCAAGTGATACGATGGGCCAACTACAGGCGGTGCTGGACACCAATTTCTGGTTGGCGACGCACGTGACGATTATCAACATCGGTTACGCCGCCGGCATGCTGGCGGCGATCGTGTCGCACTTCTGGATCATCGGCAAGATGTTCGGTCTCGGCGATAAGGCGAACTATAAAACCATCACGAGCATGGTTTACGGCATCGTTTGCTTTTGCCTGCTGTTCTCGCTGGTAGGCACCGTTCTCGGTGGTATCTGGGCGAACTATAGCTGGGGACGATTCTGGGGTTGGGACCCGAAAGAGAATGGTGCGCTGATGATCGTCTTGTTTTCGTTGGTGATACTGCACGCCCGCATGGGTGGTTTTATCAGGCAGTTGGGCATGCACCTGTCGTCAATATTTCTTGGAGTAGTTGTCACCTTCTCTTGGTGGGGGGTGAATAATCTTGGCGTTGGTTTGCACAGTTACGGCTTTACCGAAGGCGTGTGGAGAAACCTGTTCATCTTTTGGATTATCGAATTGATGTTCATGATTCTCGCTGTCATCTCAGCGCGTAAGCCGCTGTTTGGTTTTCTGAAGCTGCGTCCTCGCCCTGACAATTCGATCGGTGCGGTGTAGTGGCGACAACCTGGTCGTGGCCATTTTGCTTGGCGATGTGCCGCGAATTTTTCGCGGGCAGGCAGGATAAATGCTGCCACACTGCCAGCGATGAGCTTGCTGTTGGAAATTTTCCGCGACATCTGCCTGCCGGTGGTCGTGTTGGCAGGCGTCGGCTGGGGGATGGATCGACGTTTCAGTCTCGATCTAAACAGTCTAGTAAAACTGAACCTGTATCTGTTTGTTCCGGCGTTCATCTTTGTTCGCGTATCCGAGTCGAACCTGGATCCGCTGCAGGGGGCAAAAATCGTGGGCTTTACCTTGTGCGTCATCGCCGGCATGGCGTTGTTGAGTTGGTTACTGGCCCGACTACGAGGACTGAATACGGCCGAGCGCACCGGCCTGCAGTTGGCGACAATGTTTTACAACTCTGGGAACTGGGGCATTCCTTTGATGGCACTGGCGTTCCCGGTGACGGGTCCGGTGGTGCAGGTGTTCGTGTTAATGACGATGAACATTTCGACCTTTTCGATCGGGTTGTTTCTGGCCAGTTCTCAGTCGCCCGGTAGCGCGCCGGGGTGGCGGAGGTTCTTGCCGATGCTTCGTCAGCCATCGATTTATGCCATCGTGCTGGCGCTGCTGATGCGTAGTCTGGGCAATCCGTTGGAGCAGGTCGAATTCGTGTGGAAACCACTCGGCTATCTGGCAGATGCGTTAGTCGCTTTTGCCTTGATCACCCTCGGCGTTCAGCTGTCCAAAACGCGACCGCCTGCGGTTGACGGCAAGCTTGCCGGTGCATTGGTGATACGTCTGCTGGCGGGGCCTGCGTTGGCAACGGCGTTGAGCTACGCGTTTCACTTCGACGCGGTCACTGCAGCAATCCTGATCGTAGGCGCGGCCTCGCCTACGGCGGTCAATACTGCGTTGCTGGCTCACGAGTTTCAGGCAGACAGTCGTTTCGCTGCGGCCGCAGTATTTTATTCGACCTTGTGGGCATCGGTGGTGGTGACGGCCTTGCTGGTTTTTCTGCGGTTGTACTGGCTGACGCCCGAGATGATTTGATCGAAGTTTGAGGAATCGATCGGAACAAGGCGCCGACCTCCGCGATAATTCGTCATACTTAGCTATTAAGAATATTGAGCAATAACGAACAAAATAATATGGTTTTTATGGAAAAAGCGTTTAGAATGGAATTATCCCCATGAACTGGCTCGATTTTGAGTGACGAGGCGTGAACTGATTAACAATCTTGAAGAATGAGCGATGAACTGTACACCGCACGAGTGCTGCTCGTAGAGGACGACGTCAACGCCGTTGAACTACTCAGTGAAATTCTGACTTCGGTTGGAAATGAGGTGGCGACTGCCCCCGACGGCCGGGAAGGCCTGGCAAAGATTGATCAATTTCAGCCGGAAGTGATTTTGTTGGATTTGCAGATGCCGGGTCGGGACGGCTACGAATTGGCGAAATTGATTCGCGTTAATCCGAGGCAGACCATGATTCCGATCATCATGATCTCTGGTCTCAGCGATCCAGGCGTGCGCGCTCGGGCGATTCAATGCGGCGCCGATGACTTCATGGCAAAGCCGTTGAAGTCGGAAGATTTGATACTCCGCGTCGCCAGTGCCGGCAGACTATTGCGCATGCGCATCGAGATCGCCCGACTGAAGCAACAAGTCGCTAACCTCAAGAATGAACAGGTGCTCCTGAAGGAGGAGCAGGAGAGAAACCGCGGCGCCGGTCCGGTCGAAGATCTCGACGCTTACATCGAGCGAGCTACCAGTCAGTTGCGTGAATCGATTCTCAAGTGGGCAGGCGAAGGAGAAAAAAGCGGAGCCCAGAATCGGCTCGCGGCTCCTCCGATGAATTCGATGAATTCGATGATGGGACGTTTTAACAGTCCTGCGGATTTCGCGAAGATGGGCGCTGAGGCGACCGGCATTTCCAGTTGAGACTGCTTACGGGACGACGACGTTTCCGTATCGTGGTTGAACTGACCAAAGCATCAATTTGGCTGGTGGTGGTCTGTTACGGCGCCACACTCTGGCTTCATCCCTCCGATCGAGCGAGGATGGTTATCCGGGTTGCCTGGGTGATGGGGCTGGTTGCCTACGTGGCTCACATCCTGTTGGCGTTCGCGGCATTTTACGAATGGAATTGGTCTACCGCCTGGCAGGCGACCGCTGACGATGCCGAACGACTCACGGGTGTGCGAGCCGGTTGGGGGTTGTGGCTGAATATCGCGTTCGGCGCGGTTTGGGCGGTTTTAGCCTGGGATTGGCTCGGCTCGGGGAAGCGCCGTGACGACACTAACGGTAGGCAAATTCCAAACAGGGTGAGACTGAGTCTGCACGCCTTCCTGTTTTTCATGGTGATTCAGGGCGGCGTGATCTTTGCGCCGCCAGCCGCCCGATACTTTACCGTTGCGGTTTTGGTTTGCGTCGCGCTGCGCGCGCTCGTATGCCTTCGCAGAGCCTCGACGATGCCCGCGTAGGCGTGCTCAGTGGTTTCAGCTGCGCTTTCATGAAAATCGAAGATGCCAGAATCGTTTATCTGACGGCCGGTGCCGCCGGCATGTTCTGCGGCAGTTGCATGCGCGACAATGCGTTGGCAAAAGAGCTACAGCGGCGGGGGATCGACGTAACATTGCTGCCGCTTTATACGCCGATTCGCACCGACGAAACTGATGTCAGTGTCGAACGCATTTTCTTTGGCGGGATCAATGTTTACCTTCAGCAAAAGATTCCGCTGTTCCGGCATCTGCCGCAATTTTTGGATCGCTGGCTCGACCATCCGTGGCTGATCAAACGGCTGGCATCTCGTTCCGTGAAAGTCGATGCCAAGGAACTCGGCGAATTGACTCTGTCGATGGTGCGCGGTGAGTCGGGCTATCAACGCAAGGAGGTTCAGAAACTGGTCGCTTGGCTGAAGGAAAGTGCACGGCCTGATTTGGTTTGCCTAACCAATTTACTGATCGGAGGCTGCCTCGATGCCATCAAGCGCGAGCTTGGGGTGCCGGTTCTGGTGACGCTACAGGGCGACGATCTGTTCCTCGACGACTTGCCTGATTCGCATCGGCAATTGGTGATCGATGAGATGCGGGCCATCGCTCGGCAAGTGGATGGCTTTATCGTGTTTAACGATTTCTACGCGGAAAAAATGAGTCAGCTTCTGGAAGTTCCCATTGAGAAGTTTCACAAAACGGCACTGGGTATCAATCTTGAAGACTATGAAAGGCAAGCGCCGCATCGGACCGATGGCAGGACGATCGGCTATTTTGCCAGGGTGTCGCCGGAGAAAGGTTTCCATCTTCTGGTTGAGGCCTTCATCCGTTTGCGTGCGATACCGGAAATGCACAACGCGTGTCTGAAAGTCGGCGGTTGGTTGTCGGAGAAAGATCGAGCCTTCTTCGATGCGGAACTCGCCAAAATCGAAGCGGCGGGTCTTGCTGACAGCTTCGAGTATGTGGGCGCTCCGGAACGCGACGAGAAGTTGGCATTTTTTCAGAGCGTGGATGTTTTCTCAGTGCCGACCGCTTACGCCGAACCGAAAGGCATGTCGGTTCTCGAGGCCATGGCCTGCGGCCTGGCCGTAGTTCAACCCGCGCACGGAACCTTCGATGAGATTATGCGCTTGAGTGGCGGTGGCATTGCATTCCCGCCGGGGGATATCAATGCGCTGACCAAAGCGCTGGCCGATTTGTTAGCCGCGCCCGAGCGGCGTCGTGAGCTCGGAGAACGCGGCCGGGAGTGGGTGTGGTCCAGTTGCGGAATCGATGCCATGGCGGAAACCAGCGCAGCGGTGTTTGCGAAGTTCCTTTAGGTGAGCGGTGCCAGTCACAGAGACGAGGCAAGTTGACCTCGCGTGCTTGGTGTTATAGTGAGATTTCGATTTAAACGCGCAATGATGGCTAACTTTTATTTTGGGAACATTTTTCTGATTGCTCTCGCAGCGATAGGTCTTCCGAGCCCGGGTTTTGCATCCGGAGAATCGCTTCCTCCGGAAAAAATTGAAGTGCTGCCCATTTTTTTCGTTCCCCAGGGCAAGCCTGATCCAAGTGATGCTCAAAAGTCGTTGTTGATGAGGCATCTGAAATGGTGTCAAACGCGCTACTCAGAGTTGCTCCCTGAAAAGACGACTTTCTCGATGGCCGCAGAAGAACCCAAGGTATACAAAGCAAAGAACAAGCTGGAATTTTACAAACTACGGCCAGAAGGAGGGGCTCCAGACATGGCAGGCGAGCTGCTGGATGGGCTGGGGATGACTCGCTACAATTGCCCCTATATTTTCTTTTTCGTGGTGATGAATCCGGAAGTAGATTTTCCGGGAGGGGGCGGGCGACCGTTCAATGGTGGCTACAATACTGGCGGCGGCCTGGTTTTAATGTCGTCATTTTCGCTTGATAACCATCCTTATTTCCAGTCGACCATCGAGCATGAGCTTGGTCACTCATTTGGACTGCCCCACGTTGACGTTTACGGATACGATATGAGTGCGAATCCTTCGATCATGTCGTACGATCTGAAACACCGCACACGAATGTTTGAGCAGGGCGAGGTGCCTGCCGTCTTTATGCCCGAAGATTTGCGCGGCCTGGCGCTAAACCAACGGGCTTTCCCGGGACTGCAATTTGATCCCGTCGAGGATGTTCCCACAGACTACAAGCTGTCGGATAAAGTGGTGTCACTCGGACCGATGAAAATCACTGGTCATCCCGATGGAGTGAGCGTAAAAACCGTTTCAGGTGAGGCATACGAAAGCAAGGTTGCCAATATCGTGCAGGGGCAACGGATCGATCCGAACGTGAGAACTGCCGATGGAGTAGTCCACTACGATCCCTCGACGATGTGGCATTCGGAAAAAACAACCGATGGGTGGGTTTCGCTGGAACTGGAATTTCCCTACGAAGTGGAATTGAGCGGCATGATTATTCATTCCCAGCACACCAAAACTTATAACGCTGCTCACAAAGCAAATGTGTCGGTAAAAGCGGAAGCCGGAGTGCTCGAGCAAGTGGCTGAACAGGATCTGGTCAGCCACGATGACATGGTTCGTTTCTCGCCCGTGAAAGGTCGCTACTGGCAAATTGATCTGCAAGGTAAGCCCGCCGCGCACGTGACCCTGCGCGGGCTGCAATTTTTCGCCGGCGACACCGAGGTGTTTCCTCCTTTGGAGCCGGCACACCCATGATGTTCCTAAGGTATCCGCAGTTCTTGTTGGGAAAATGCCGGCGTATTTCGGGAAGGTGCGTAGGCCTTGCAGGAGTTGCAACAACATCACTTGATGTTTTGTGTAGCCGCCGATATTTTCGTTGCTGAAAACTCTCAACCTGGTTCGCTATTTTTCATGATCTACTTGCGCCCTTTCACTGTCGCTCTCTCCACCGCTGTGCTGCTTTCGGCGGCTTCATTTGTATTGGCTGACGATTGGCCGGCTTATCGCGGCCCGGCAGGTTCCGGCGTGTCGGCCGAAGCCTTGGTGGTGAAGGGTTTTTCTAAATCGGGTCCGCCTGAAGTTTGGAAAACAGAGACGCCACTTGGCTTCAGCTCATTCGCTGTCGCCGATGGAAAAGCGTTGACCTTGGTTGCCCGCGACATCGAAGGCAATCCGATGGAGGTGTGCGTGGCACTCGACGCAAAGACCGGCAAAACTCTATGGGAAGCGCCGCTTTGGATCAGTGACTACAAAGCCGGTGGCGGCAATTCCGGTGAACAGGGTAACGACGGCGGCGATGGGCCGCGTTCGACGCCGACTATTGACGGCGATCAAGTGTTTGTCCTCGACGCGCATTTGCGACTTTATGCCCTGTCTCTCGGTAACGGTGAGGTGCAGTGGCAGATCGACCTCGAAAAAGAATACGGCGCTCAAAATATCAAGTGGCTGAGTGCTGCTTCGCCGTTGGTATCCGGCGACCGTGTGTTCGTTGCCGGCGGCGGACGCAACCAGTCGCTGCTTTGCTTTGATAAGTCTGACGGCAAGTTGCTGTGGAAGTCAGAAAGCGATGCGATCACTCACGCGACTCCCGTTATCGCAAAAGTCGCAGGCGTCGATCAGGTGATCTATTTCACCCAGCAAGGCTTGGTGTCAGTGACGCCCGACGAGGGCAAGGTGCTGTGGCGCTACGAGTTCGATTTCAAAGTGTCGACGGCGGCTTCACCGGTTGTCTGGGAAGACATCGTGTTTTGCTCAGCAGGCTACGGTGTTGGGGCAGGCGCCGTGAAAATCAGCAGCGAGGGTGACCGTCTCAAGGCCACGCAGCTGTATCGCAAAGAAAACGAAAACGTCAATCACTGGAGCACTCCAGTGGTCAAGGACGGCTATCTTTACGGGATGTTCAGTTTCAAAGAGTATGGCAAAGGCCCGCTTGGCTGTGTCGATATTCGCACTGGAGAGATGAAATGGTCGCAGCAAGGTTTCGGCCCGGGGAATGTCATTTTAACCGAAGACGGCACCTTGGTCGTGTTGTCAGATCGCGGTGAATTGGTATTGGTCGAGGCGAACACCGACGGCTACAAAGAACTCGCACGCGCTGATCTGCTCGACGGCAAATGCTGGAGCACTCCGGCGCTGGCGAACGGCAAGATATACATCCGCAGCACGGCGGAAGGTGGCTGCTTCGATTTGTCGAAAGCCGTGGCTGCAGCACGCTGAGGCTCGGGCGGAAACGAATGAGGCGGAGATTCGAATGATGAACTGCGCCACTCGGAAACGATTCGTCGCCCTGTGTTTGCGATGCGGGTTGTCAGCAGATCGAGCGGGAACTGTCTGGCTCGATTTGCTCAATCGATACACTGAGAAGCACCGCAGCTATCACAATCTCAGCCATATTGATTGGATGCTTTCCCGGCTGGACCGAGGGCCGGAGGGTAGCGATGTAATCGAACTTGCGATTTGGTTTCACGACAGTATTTACCAGCCACTTGAGGGGGACAACGAAGCCCAGAGCGCACGACATTTTTCCGCGCAATTCGGCAATGATCTAAGTCGAGAGTTGGCCGACGACGTGGTGCGGTTGATCGTGGCGACCGATCCAATGCAATCCCGTTCGGGAAAGGCTGACGAGGCCCTCATCGTCGATATAGACCTGAGCATTCTGGGCGCTGCACCTGCTGACTACGCCGCTTACCGCAAAGCAGTCAGATCTGAGTATTCTGCGGTTCAAGACACTGCCTTCGCTGCTGGGCGAGACACGATTCTAAAAAGTTTTATGTCAGCCCCGATTTATACGACGGAGTTTTTCTCCGAGTTGGAAGACCGGGCACGCCTGAATATCACGGCGGAGTTGGCGATTTTGGAATCAGCGATGTAGGGAATTGTTTCTACGCTTTTCCGAAGAAAGGTACGATAGGTCGAGCCCTGATTGTTTTCGAAATGGCCGTCGAAGACCAACGCGATGCGATCTTAACTGAAGCGAAAATCCCGCTACACCAGATGCTTGGCGATGAATTTACGGATGCTGGTCATGTTGCGCATCGTCGAACTCGGCAAGTTGAGGGCGCGTAGTTGGGGCAGTGCCCATACTTTTGATTGCGAAACGCCTACCTGAGAGTGCCAAAAGTATTCGCTACCGGTGACGACCAATTCATCGACGTCAGTGCGGACATTGCTCATACGCTTGGCAAGGTCGGACCGCAGAGGCGCTTTGAAAAACCCGATATGCAGCGTGCCGCTTTGGGCATCGGCTGCCCGATCTCCTTCTTGAACATGGGCGCACTCGCCGATCTCGATCACTCGGTCGGCGCAGCGCACAAAGCTGTCGGTGGGATAACCTAAATTTGCTTCGAGGTGCATTTCGACGATGGCCTCGATCGAGCCAGGAGACCTCCTTGAAGAAAAGATCACGTTGCCGCTTGAGATAAAAGTGGCGATATCGTCGAAGCCAATTTCCTCAAA
>JBBKXR010000368.1:0-34463 GCA_037969585.1 Verrucomicrobiales bacterium | reverse complement strand
GCATCTTACCGACGGCGGTCACGCATGGCCGATCTGGCGCGCCTACCTTGCGGACTTCGCGCCTTTGTTATTCCGATAGATTGGGAGAATCGCGGCGCTCACGGATCTTGCCACTTCCGGCTCGTCGGGATACACCTACCCGCATGAAGCGTTTATTTTTTCTCACATTTCTCGGCCTGACCATCGCGATGGTGAGTGCTGATGACAAAACCGTCAGTGTCGGAGTGGGGGCCAGGCCGGTCGACGGTGCTGAGGTGATCATCGACGGCTCACGCAAAATGCTCGACGAAAAGTGGACCTATTGGGAGGGGCCACGTTTCAGTTCGCAACTGCCGATCAAATGGAAGGTTGTCGATGATCCCGTCGCCGAACGAGGGGCGACCTGTGTGATGACCGACGATCGTGCCGCCGATGGCGGTAAGTACGGCACCGCGGATATCGTCACCAAAAAGGCTTACGGCGATTGCCGGCTGCACATCGAATTTCTGATCACCAACCCCGGCGGCAACAGCGGGGTCTATTTGCAGAACCGCTACGAAATCCAGGTGCTCGACGGCGACAAGACGAAGCATGGCATGGCGGCCGTCATTAACGAGACGGAGTCGCCCTACCATGCTTATCGAGGGCTGGGCAAATGGAACGCCTACGACATCGTCTTTCGCGCGGCACGATTCGCTGATGGCAAAATGGTCGAAAAGCCTTTGGTGACGATGTATTTCAATGGCGAGAAGGTGCATGTCGACCAAGTGATCAACAAGGTCTGGGGAGGCAAGAACTCGGGCGTCGATGGTGGCAATGATGACGGCTTCGGCATCACCGATTCGCCACAGGGCTTGAAGCTCCAGTGTGAAGGTCACGACGTGCGCTATCGAAACGCATGGATTAAGGAGCTCGATCTGAAGACGGCCAGTAGCGATTTTTGAGAAAAATAGGGCCGTTGGCTCAGCAATCGACTTGTCGAAGTGGCTCGGGTGTTGCAAGATAATGCCATGCGCTCGTCGATCGACACCCTTTCGAACCAAATCAAGAATCAGCCGAACCTCAGTGAAGCTGAGAAACTGGAACTGCTGTCGCTGATTGCAGAAATCGAATCGGAGACCGGTCCGGTGGACGAAGGCGATGACGATGAGCACCCGGTCAAAGTGGCAGTTCGTCAGGCGTCCACAGATTTGGAGCAGGAGTCGTTTTCAGAGCAACTCGAAGCCAGCTTGCTCAAGCTCGAAGCCAGTTATCCGAAGACGGCCGCCGCCATGGGCCGAATCGGAAACGTTCTGGCTCGGATGGGGATTTGAGGAGCCAGTTTTTAGCGCCGGGTGGATCACTCCACATTGACTGCGGTGCGGACGACTTTCCACGAGGTGCCTTCCTTGATGTAGTCGAGCTGGAACTTGATCTTCGATGGCGTTGACGGATATACACCGGTGATGCTCATCACACCGTTGTCGGCGACAACCACTTCGTTGTCGAATGCGGGCGCGAGACTATCGAGCACCGGCAGGATGTTGATTTCATGATCGATGAACGCGGCAAAAGCTTGATTCAGTTGCTCCACCGTAACTCCGCCTTTCTTCCAGGTCTCTGAAATGTGATCGGCAAACGGGCTGAAGTCTTTGCCATTTACCGACTCACCGAACACGGTCAGTGATTCCCTGACCAGCGCGAGTTGCTCAGCTTCGGGAGGAGCCGTGAGAGCGGTTCCAGTCGGAGCTTTTGCGACTCCTACCGAGTCCATGCCGATATGTTGGATGCACCATTCGTCGTTCTCTTTTACGAAATAGATCTTGAGGGGGACTGAACTTCCCGATGCAGTATCGACGCTACCATGAATCTCCGCCGAACCGTTGGTGATCGAGCGTGAGTTCCACGTGGTTTCCACCACTTCGGAAAGACCTTTGGATTCGAGGAACTCAAGCAGTTCGTCGCGGTCCGTCGATTTTTGAAATTCCTGCGACAACAGAGACCACGCATCGTCAGATTTTTCGGCCTTGATGTGAGCGAAGAAATCGTTGGCGACACCGGTCACACCTGAGGTGAGCATGAACACGCCGACGATGAGCAGGGCCACTGCAGCCAGGAGGCCGAATAATACGAGGAGAACTTTTTTCATGATGTTGGGTGCTTAGATGGATTGTCGGATGGATGAAAGACAAGGCATTCGGCGTGGATTGCTAAAAAAGTGCGCTAGTTGCATACGCTGACATTGCTCGCTACTGGAACATTCATTTCAGAAGGCTTACCATGGATAGGCTCTCTCGATTTCTAGCATGCCTTTCTTTCAAGCTAAATACTCAATTTTGGCCGTTCTGATCCTCGTGACATCACAGGCCTTTGTGTGGGCGGTTCCACCCGTGCCGGAGGCGGTGACGCCGTTGAGCCTGGGGCCTCACCGTGACGTCACGATTGCTACTCAAGCGGGTGGCATTTACAAAATCGATGTCACTGGGGCATCGCCTCACTTCTGGAGTCAGAAAGTTCAGCCGCCGCCGTCGGCACGTCGAGTGCTGGCATTCGAATATTTTTCGACCAGTGGCATAGCGTCGCTTTCCGTGCGCTTCCGTAATCCGGATGGCGAGATGGTCCTGGTGGGTTCAGAGGCATTACCGCTGGCCGAGACCTGGCAGCCATTTGCGCTGGAACTTTCCGCGCTGTCGGAGGAGGCGAGAAATTTCCATTTCTCGCTGAAACAGAAGCCGGGTGGCGACCTTCATCTGCGCAAGCTCCGGCTGCGTGAGCTGGGGCCGGCCGAAATAGCTGCGCGTAAGCTACGGGAAAAGCAAAAGCTGGCCCGAGAGGCTGACGCCAAATTGTATAGCCGCTATTTGAACGCGAGCTACGAGTCAGAGATCGGTGCCGTCGTTGTCGGAGAGAGTGTCATCACAATCACGGGACGAGTGGCGATTGCCGGGGCTTTGGTAGAATTGCCGATACACGTCGCATCACACGAAAGATCGGCGTTACCGCCGTACAAGATCGATATTGCAGGAGATTTTTCGATTGAGGTGCCGCGACATAATGCATCGACTGGTCGGGATCGCGCGCTTTCGCGTTGGCGACTGCATGGTACTGACGGAAGCATCGCTTCGACGGCGAAATGGCCGATCCGGGTGGATGAGGGCGTTGCTGACGATGACTTGCCTGAACTGGTGGGAGCAAGCCAGAAAGGGATCGGTGGGGTGCCCTCGATCCGTTCGGAGACTCATCCGATATTCGATTTAGGAGTCGACCACGCCACGGTGAATTTTGTCCTTGATGGTCTGTTGCAGCTCAGCAAGCGATCGGGTCTGACTCCGTGGCAATTCGAGGGGCGCACGTATTTTCTGAATAAAAAATTTCTCGCCGACAGAGAAGCAACGATTCACTCTTTGCGTTCGAAGAACATCGTCGTGACATGCATTCTGCTGGTCGGCAATCGAGAGGGCTCGGAGATGAAGCACCCTGAGGCGGAACCTCGTGGTGTCTACGCCATGCCCGATCTTGCGACCGACAAAGGTTCGCACTACTACCGCGCAGCGATAAGCCTTATCACCGAGCGCTTTTCGAAGCCGGGCCGACGGATTTCCAATTGGGTGATTCACAACGAAATCGATCAGCACGGTGTATGGACCAACATGGGTGAGCAGCCGATGCTTCGCTACCTTGAGTGCTATGCCAGATCTGCGCGGATTGTCTATCACAGCGCGCGCCTGCATGATCCGCACGCGCGGGTATTCATTTCGCTGACTCATCATTGGACCAAACCGAGCATTGGGACGGGTTCGTTTGTGGTGCGCGACTTGATCGATCAGTGGTCGAAAATTGCCAAAGCGGAAGGCGCATTTGAATGGGGCGTGGCCTACCATCCCTACCCACAGAATTTGCGAGATCCGGATACATGGGCCGACAAAGATGTCAGCTACGATTTCGATACGCCCTACATCACGCCGAAGAACATCGAGGTGCTGCCGGCTTATCTGGGGACTGATCGCCCGATTTTGCTGTCCGAACAGGGTTTCAATTCACCGACCCTCAGCGAGGTGGATCAACGGCGGCAGGCAGCGGGGTTGATCTACGTTTTCCGAAAGATCCGCCAGTTGCCAAGTATCGAAGCTTATCATCTGCACCGCTATCAGGACATGCCGGACAATGAAGGCGGTCTAAGACTCGGTATCATGGACGAGAATGGGAATCGTAAATTAGGCTGGGAAGTGTATCGAGACCTCGGGACAGATGCAGAGGTCAGCCACGCCGCCAACCTCGATGGGATTCTTCCTGCTGAAGAACCTTTGAGAAAAGTTGAGAGGAAGGTCAGAGACGCTAGCGGCGAATAAAGAATAGCTCAGCGGCCCTCAGCGTCTTTGCGTTTAAAATCGGTGACTTGGTGATTGGGATGAAACGCAGAGATCGCGGAGGCGCAGAGGTTTTTTGAAGTGGCATGGGCTTCCAGCCCATGTTTTTGCGTTGGTCGGTGGTTGAGCACGGACAAGCAGGATGGCGGATCGGTTCGTCCACAGCATATTGGCAGGATGCCGGCGCCACCCGGAACGTGCTACAGCATCGAGTTCAGCTGAGCTTCATCGATGACGCTGACGCCAAGCGAATCGGCTTTGTCGCGCTTCGAGCCGCCGCCTTCGCCGCAGAGCAGGTAGTCGGTGTTTTTGCTGATGCTGCCACTGACTTTGCCGCCTTTGGATTCGATGATTTTTTTGAACTCGGGGCGGGGCTGGGAGAGGGCGCCGGTGATAACGAAGGTGAGGCCTGTCAGCGGCATGTCGCTGGTGTCGGCTTCGGCTGGCTTGGGCAGGTAATTGTCGCTCTGCGGATCGATGCCGAGTTCGGCTAAGCGGCGTAGAACGGTGCGGCCGGCTTCGGATTGGAAAAAATCGAGCGCGGCGTTGGCCACGGCGGGTCCGGCATCGGGTCCGACTTCGTAGTCGGCGATCGATGCACTGAGGTCGTCGAGTTGCTGCTTGAGTTCGGCGTACTGAGTCTTGCGTTGCTCGCGCTCGGCGTCATCGGCGGGCGGATTGTCGCTGTTGCGCGGCGAAATTTCACGCATATTCAGCTTCAGCGCTTCGATGTCGCGCACGGCCTGAAGGATTTCCGAGTCGGCGATGGCGGCGAGATTCTGGTGCAGTCGAGAGAGCTCGCGGCCGGCGGACTCGCCGATCTGGGGGATGCCCATGGCATAGAGCCATTTGGCGAGCGGCAAGTTCTTGGCTCGCTCGCGGGTTTCGATGACTTTTTGGGCGTGCTTTTCTCCGAAGATGCGTGGGTTATCGTCGGTGCCGAGGTTTAGCGTGGCGAGTTGTTCTTCGGTCAGAAGAAACAGGTCGAGAGGGCTGTGGACGAGTTCGCGCTCGACGAGTTTTTCGGCGACGATGTTGCCGACGCTGTCGATGTCGAGGGCCTTGCGGCTGACGAATTGACGGATGCGACTGGTGGCTTGAGCGGGGCACTCAAAATTGACACAACGCAGTGCGACCAGGCCTTCTTCCTGAACGATGGGACCGCTGCACGAGGGGCATCGGTTGTCGACGTGATCACGAAGGCTGAACGGTGTTGAGTCGGCGGGGCGCTTGTCTTTGACGACCCGAACGACGGCGGGAATGATTTCGCCGGCCTTTTCGATGACGACGGTATCGCCGATGCGCACGTCTTTGCGATCGATCTCATCCTGGTTGTGCAGGGTGGCGCGGCGCACGGTGGTTCCGGAGACGAACACGGGCTCGAGTTCGGCGACGGGGGTGAGCTTACCGGTGCGCCCGACTTGGACGGTGATGGCGGTGAGCAGGGTTTCTTTTTGCTCGGGTGGATACTTAAAGGCGGCGGCCCAACGCGGCGCACGCGAGGTGTAGCCGAGCTGTTCCTGGGCGGCGCGGTCGTTGACTTTGATAACGGCGCCGTCGGTGCCGTAGCCGAGGTCGTGGCGTTTTTCGTCGAGCTCGCGGATGGCGTTGAGAACGCCGTCGAGGCTGTCGACGTGCCAGATCGGTTGGTTTTTTCGAATGCCGCAGTGATCGAGCAGCTGATGAAAGGCATCGACGGTGGCGAGTTCGGCGCCTTCGAGTTGGCCAATGCCGTGGGCAATAAAATCGAGCGGCCGCTCGGCGACGGCGCGCGGATCGAGTTGTTTGAGGGTGCCGGCGGTGGCGTTGCGCGGATTTGCAAATGTCGCCAGACCTTCCTCGTCGCGTGCTTCGTTGAGCTTGGCGAAGCCTTCGTTGGGCATGAAGATTTCGCCGCGCACTTCGAGAACATCGGGGGCGTCGTCGGGCAGGCTCAGCGGGATCGAGCGGATGGTGCGCACGTTCTCAGTGATGACATCGCCGCGCTGGCCATCGCCGCGAGTGGCGGCGTATTCCAGGGAGCGATTGCGGTAGACCATGCTGACCGCGACGCCGTCGATTTTGGGTTCGACGATGATCGGTATGCGCTCACTGCCTAAACCTTTGACGAGGCGCTGGTAGAAGTTGGCAACTTCGCCTTCGGCGAACAGGTCGTCGATGCTTAGCATCGGCACGGCGTGTTGGATCTGCTCGAAGCCTTCTATCGGTTCGCCGCCTACGCGACAGGTGGGCGAATTGGCATCGGCGAACTGCGGGAACTCGGCTTCGAGTTGTTCGAGGCTGCGGTAGAGCTTGTCGTACTCGAGATCGGAGAGCTCTGGAGCGGCGTCGGTGTAGTAGAGCCGGTTGTGGCGTTCGAGTTCGGCGCGCAGGCGGAGGATTTCGCTCTCGGCTTCGGCTGGGGTCATGGCGAAACGAAAAAGAGACTATCCCGTTGCGATACTAAGCAACTTACTTGCTGTTTTTGTCGTCGCCGTTTGCGATGCCGGCATTTGCCGACTGCTGAGCGACTTCGGCTTCGAGTCGTTCGCTGAGCCACTGCTTCATCATGCTCTGATAATTCAGGTAGCGGGCGCGGGCGATGCGTTTGATGCGAGACAGCATCAGAGGATCGAAACGCAGCGTAATGGTGGTCGATTCGCGCACGCTGGGGCGATGCAGCGATGCATTCATCAGGCGTGGCTCAAGGGTGTGCTTTGCCCAGAAATTGGCTTCTTCCTCTTCGTCGTCGAAGTCGGGAATGTCATTCCAGTTGGAAACGGTTTTCACAGGGAGAAGAAAAGGTCTTTGAACTTACTGGGCTTAGTAGAACTCGGCGTTCTTGCGGTCGTAAAAAGTGATCTCGGTGTCGGTCATATCGCGACTGAGGATGACGCGGTAATTTTTACCATCGGTCCAGAACACGGAGAAAAGGCCACGATCATTGACAGTTTTTCCCAGTGAGAAAAACCGGACTTCGGCGTCGCTATCTTCCTCGTCGGGGAGCAGGCGAATGGCAAAAGGGTCCTCGAAAGCCTCGGCGATCTCCCCGGGCTTGACTTTTTTCAGGTCGAAATTTGCGTCGAGCCAATCGAATTCCATGCCGCGTTTTGGAATATTTAAAATCGGTGGAGTGAAGTGGCTGGCAGGTGATCCGGCCAGCGAAAGTCAGGTTAGATCGGTTCGCATGAGAATGCTAGCGCTCAGTTTGCGGGTTTGGTATCGTTTGCCTTAGCGCTGAACTGGTTGCCGTGCTGGGCGACATTTTTTGACGCTGCGTCGGCGCTGACGGAAGGGGTAGGGCCGGTCTGGCGCAGGCTGCGGCAGTTGGCGATCATCGAGTCGCTGGTCGACTGAAGGGTGATGCCTCCGACACAATCGGTCATGGATAGTGAACTGAGGGTTATGCCGGAACAATTTTTCAGCACGATGGCTCCGTCGGCGGCTTGAAATTTGTGCAGGGTGCAGCCAGTAATCAGCGAATCGATGGTATCGGTGAAGCGGATCGCTCCGGGGCGTTCGAACTGTCGTGGATTGAAGGTGTTGCCGGTGATGACGATGCGTTGGCTGTTGCTGACGTGCACGTTATCGATGCCGGGTGCGAAGAACGTGTTGCCGCTTACGGTGACGTCGATTGCGGTATCGATGTCGAGGTTGGTTTCGGTATCGCTGATGACGTTGCCGGTGATGGCGACGGAATCGATCGGCCAGACGTCTTTGCCGAGAATGCGGATGTTGGCTCCTCCTGGCGCGGCGGATTTGCCTTTCTCCTTCGAGTAATTGGAGCTGTGCTGGATGGTGCAGTTGCCGATCGAAACTTCGGCGATCGAGTGGCTGCGATCGTCTGGCGTACCAGAGACGTCGAGCAGGATATTGGCGGCGGTGGTTGAGGTAGGATCGCCGGGCATATTGCCTTCGAGGTCGCATCCGGTGATGTGCAGATTGCGAACGTTGCCGTCACGAACGACGATGCCGCCCTGACGATTGTAGCTGATGTGGCTGTTGCTGACGTTGATCTGATGCAGGTTCACGGCATCGAGGAACAGGCCGACACCCTTATTTTCGTAAAGCTGGCAGTTGCTGACGATGACGTTGCGGTTGCGGTTGACGAGGTGAATGCCGTGGCGGCAGTCACGGACGGCGACGCGATCGACTATCGGCTGCATGCATCCGTCGAGCTCGATGCCGTCGGCTTCGGGGTGCAGGCCGAGGATTTCGATGCCGCTTACCAGTGGCATGCGCTGCTTCCACGTTTCGGGTTTGAAGGAATCGGGGTCGGCGGTGCCTGCATGGGTGCCGAGGAAGCGCAGTGCGGGGCCGGGGCCGTCCATGATCAGTGTCACCGGGCCGTTGCCGCTGACGCTGACCGCGCCGAGTTTTTGCAGGTCGAAGACCAGAGGTTTCGTGATGCGATGCAGCCCGCCGCGCAGGCGAAGATTGCCGCTGCCACTATCAATAAGTTTCTGTAAGGTGGCGGTTGCGTCGGGCAGTTTGCGTTCTTGTTCCTGCGCGCCGACGGGGGGCACGGTTAAGGCGAGCAAGGTCAGCATCGCGACAAGTGAAGAAATTTTATTGGTAATCATGATGGGTCAGGTAAGGGGTAAGGCGCAGGCTTGTAGCACGGATTTTTGGACGGCCAGGTCATGGTTGCTGGGGAAATCGCTGGCTTTTTCATCGCGAATGATCGCTGCGAGGTCGGCGGCGTCGCCGACGTAACGCTGGTAGGGAGGATCGAAGGGAATCTCTTGAGTGCCCTTTTTGAATTCACCATGACTTTTGCTGAGCGAAAGGCGTAAGCTCGGGCGATCTAGCGGCTGGATATGGGCGGTGCCGCCGGTTCCTGCAAGTGCGATGTGACGGCGACCGAAACCTTCCACTTCGACCGCAGATGAGCGTACCGTGGCGGTAGCTTTTGGGTATTGAAATACTGCCAGCATGTTGTCGGCGAGAGTGTCGTCGGCGTCGGGCAGGCTTTGGCGGGGAAAGGCAACTACATCGTCCGGAATGCCCATGAAGCCGACCGTCAGGTCAACAATGTGGCATCCGAGTTCGAAGAGCATGCCGCCGGCGTATTGTTCGAGCTCTTTGCGACCGGAAGCGGGAACGACTTTACTCATCACCGCGTGGCATTCGAAAGGAGTGCCGAGGGCGCCTTGTTCGAGTAGTTGGCGAACCAGGACGACGGCGGGGTTGTAGCGATACATGTAGCCCATCTGTACGGTCAATCCGGCAGCATCGGCTTTTTCCATCAGCCTTTGGTAAGCGGGAAAAGAGACGCCCGCGGGCTTATCGAGATGGACGTGGCAACCGGCGTCGATGGCTGCCTCGGCATTGTCGAGTAGATCACCGATGTCGGTCTCGACGGCGACCGCTTGCAGGCCGGGCGCGTTGAGCAATTGCTCACGGGTCATTAGTGGAATATCGCGATAGGTGTCGCTGGACGCGGCCTTCTTGGCACGCTTGGGATCGGGCTCGACGAGACCGATGACCTCATAGTCGGCGGAGTTGCGATAGACCTCCATCTTGCCGGAGGCGTGCGCGTGACCCGTGCCGATCTGACCGATGCGAATACGTGGCTTGGCTGCTTGGGCATTTGCGGACAAAGCCAGTCCTCCCGCCACGGTGACGATTGAATTGTGCAGGAGTCGTCGCCGGCTCAGTTGCTGGGTAAAAATGGAGTCGGACATCATTGGCTGGCGATCAGTTGATCAAAAAGTTTGCGCTGTTGAAACAGCGCTTCGGCAGGATTTTCAGGAACTTTCCCTTCTTCGAGTAGAACCCATTCGCCGTAGCCGGAGTCGGCCAGCAAGCGGAGAAACTGAGCGTTCGGATAAGCATCGCTGGTCAGATCGTGGATGTGACAGGTGGCACCGAAAAACGGGCGCAAACGGGCAAAGTTAGCCTCCAGTCCATCGCCGTCGAGATCGGGTTGATTGCAGTTCCAGCAGACTTTTGCGTTGGGGTGATCGGCGGCTTTGATGACCTGCTCGATGTAGTGCGGTGGAGCCAACTGACCGTGAACTTCGAGGCGCACTTCCTGGCCCAGGTCGGCGCCGAATTTGGCTAGTTCATGAAGTGCGGCGCCGATCTGAGCGATGGTTTTCTCTTTTTCGACTCCCTCGTGAAAATCGTTCGGTTTCACTTTCACTCCGGTGGCACCGATGTCCTGACTGAGTTGCAGGAATTCCTTAGTCGCCGCGATCGCTTTTTTTACAACGGTCGGATTGGGATCGTCGAAGTGCTCGTTGCTACCCGGTCCGAGGCAGGTCACCGGACTGTCGTCGAAGCGCTTCTTAACTTCACGGCGTTTGTCTGCGCTGATGTCTGGCTCGACGCCGTGCGCGTGGGTGCTGCGCAGCTCGACTCCGAGCAAGTTTGCGGCTTCGCAGTTCGCCAATAGCATTGGCAAATCCCAGTCTTTACCCCAGTTGTAGGTCACCAAGCCGAAGCGCGGTTGGATTGCTGGTGCTTTGCCCTTCTCGCCGTATGCGCTAAGGGCGAGGGCAGGGGTGGCGAGCCCCGCAGCCTGAAGGAATGAGCGGCGGGAACGTAGTTTTGGATGCGGAGCGGTAGCAGCGATCATAAACGTCATTAAAAGCTGGGGTGGCGACCCTGCAAAGTACCTATTTCCGTTCGCCTAAATTGAAGGCAGTGCAAAATATGAAAAATTCTCGACAATGGATCAAACAATCGTATTGTATGGAAATTATTGTAAATATTGTTGTTAGATTTCATTAATCTTTCTTTTGCGCAGTGATTATGCGTTTTCTATCCCTATCTTCCCGGCTCATGGCGTCTGCCGCCCTGCTCACTCTTTTCGGGTGTGTTCTGTCGACCGTGTGGTCGTACCGCATCCAGCGAGAGTCCGTTGAACGTGAAATGGTCGATTCGTTTTCGGCGCTTTCGGAAGCGGCCGTTCTGGGGATCGATGGTGAGACGGTCGTGCTCGCGGGCAATAGAGCGCAAGCGGATGCCGCTTCAACGGCGCTGAAGGTAAGTGAGCTGCGCACTCGGTTACGAGCGGTTCGTTCCGTGGGCATGTTTGGCGAAAAAGGCGCTGAGCTCACCATCGTCCGTGCTTCATCAAAAGGGGCCGGTCAGCAATTGGAAGATCTATTCGCGGTCGGTGCCGGTGGCACGGTCGTTGCAGTCGGCCAGACGCAGCGATCTCGAGAGCAGTTTGCGACGCTTGCGCTGACCGGAGGACAGACGTCTTCGGCAGTCGTTCCGGTTGACGAAGGGCCGGAAGTCGAAAATCCCTCTGCGATGGAAAAGCTTGCCTCGAGGTGGGCGGAATTTTTTGGGACCAACAAATCGATACGCCTCAAAATTTGTGCCGCTGCACCGATTCGAAACGCCAACGATGAGATCGTCGCGGCACTGATCGCAGAGGCGAAGTTGCCGCAGGACGTTTTTGCCTTCGCCAATTTCTCGCGGATGATCTTCTCAGTGGGGGCACTTGCTTTGATTCCTGCCCTGCTCTGGTTTTGGTTTTTTGGGTCTCAGTTGAGGAGACGTTTGTGGGTCATTCGCGATGCGATCAAAAAGCTACAAAACGGACGCAACGATTGTCGTGTTGCGGAAGGTGGCGCAAAGGAACTTGTCGAAGTTCAGGATAGCTTTAACAAGCTGGCAGCGCATCTCCAGGAGGCCAACGCCAAGGTCGAGGTGACCATGCAGGAAGTACTCACCGCACAGGAACAGGCCGAGGTCGCGAAGGAAGCGAAATCAGATTTCCTCGCCAACATGAGTCACGAGATTCGCACGCCGATGAATGGCATCATCGGCACGACTCAATTACTGCTCGAAACTGGTCTCGATGTCGAGCAGCGCGAGTTGGTGCAGATCATGCGCAGCAGCGGACAATCGTTGGTACACTTGATCAATGACGTACTCGATTTTTCCAAGTTGGAATCGACCAAGATGGAGCTCGAAGTCGCACCGGTCGACTTACCCACTTTGCTGGAAGAAACGATTGAAATGTTCGCCTATAAGGCTTCTGAGAAAGGTGTCGAGCTGATTGGCTACATTGATAAATCGGTGCCGGACACCGTTTTTGGCGACGCGGAACGTATCAAGCAGGTGCTGGTCAATCTACTTGGCAATGCGATGAAGTTCACTGAAACCGGGGAAATCGTGGTCAAGGTATTGCCGTCCGCGATTGCCTCGGGGAATGGAGAAATTCCTGCGGCACGATTCTCCGTTCAGGATAGCGGTATCGGGATAGCTGCGGAGAATCACCAAAAAATCTTCGAAGCGTTTACCCAAGCCGATGCATCGACGACGCGTGAATATGGCGGCACCGGTCTCGGGCTCGCTATCAGCACCCAGCTGTGTGAAGTCATGGGCGGCAAGCTTCAGGTGGAGAGCGCGGTCGGTCAGGGATCCAATTTCTTCTTCGATCTAGCTTATCGCGAAGTGCCGCAGAAAGGACAGGCGAAGGTCCAGGATTCTCCCATGCTGCAACAGATTCTACACGGACGCCGCGCTGCGATTCTGTGTGCGAATCCGACGCTGGGTGGGCTCATTGTCCACTACTGCGGGAACTGGCAGATGGAAGCACATGTCATTCCTGCGATCACGACAGAAATAGTCGGTCAGATCGTTTCATGGCAACCGGATGTCGTCGTCATCGATACGAGTCGACAAGATTCTGAGGTGATCCATGGACTTTGCCGGAAGCTCGCCGCACAGGGCATCCCCTGGTTGGTGTTGAGTTCAGCAGGCGATGGGCGGAGCGATGTCCTCCAGGGGAACGGTACGAATGTTCCAGTCCGGTTCACTTACAAGCCGCTCAGCGAACTGAAATTGATCACCGGTCTCGTCGATCTGGTTAGTCGCCGTGGCGGTGCCGAACCACCCAGCGAAATTGCCGATATTCTGGGTGGTGATCTCAGCACTGCAGTGCCTTTTAGCGAGCAATACCCTGCGCGAATTTTGCTGGTTGAAGACGTGCCGATGAACCAGAAAATTGCCTCGATGATCTTGCGCAAAATGGGCTACGATCAAATTTCGATCGTCGAAAATGGGCAGGAAGGTGTCGACGCGGTTGCTGCCGGAAATATCGACATCGTGTTCATGGATCTGCAAATGCCGGTCATGGGTGGTCTCGATGCGACTCGATACATCCGCTCGAATTTCCGCCTTACACGGCAACCGCTGATCATCGCGATGACCGGTCACGCCCTGTCCGGGGTTCGTGACTCCTGTTTCGAGGTCGGCATGGATGATTTCCTGACCAAACCGATAAGCGGCGATGAAATCAAGAACGCCATCGCCGCAAACTACGCTAAGCTGGCGCTCAAGGGCGAGCAGTCGCCAAGTGCCGTAAAAGCAGCGGCCCCGAATGTCATGGCGACACCGGGGCCGGTAGCGGGCTGATCGATCGGTTGATCAGCGAAAGCCGAAGATAGGCATCAGCCTATGCCTTCGATCTTGGTGACGCCGGGAATAGCGACCGGTCCGGGATCGAACGAGTCGTCCCACTGCAGGCCTTCTTCGTTCGGGTAAAGGTCATTGCCACTGGCCATGAAGTTCTCCCAAGTGATTTCCTGTCCGGTCTCGGCGGACATGCGGCCGGCGATGGCCATGGCGCTGGAGTTGATCATGCGTGCGCCGTCGTTGATCGGAACACCGTTGCGGATCGACTGGAAGAACTCGTTGTGCTCAACCTGGTACATGTTCTCTTCGCGCTCGCCGCGCGGCAGACGATAGCTCCAGATTTTCTTGCCGGCTTTATCCTGAATGTAAGGAATCGTGCCTTTGCCAATGACCAAGGTGCCTTCGGTGCCCTGCACCCAGTCGGCATTCTCATTGGTGCAACCCGGAGCTTTGCGCTGGCTGAGGTGCGCCCAGACATTGTTCGGATATTCGTAGGCGATGTGGAAGTGATCGAAGATCTGGCCGCCGGATTGCGGGGACGCCAAGCCGCCGGTGCCGCGAACCAGCGTCGGGGCGATGTCGCCCATGACCCAACCGATTTTATCGACCGAGTGAACTGCCTGCTCGACCAGACCACCGCCGCCGAGCCAATTGTAGTTGTACCAGTTGCGCAGCTGCCAGGAGACATCGCTCTCGCCAGGTTTACGATCGCTAGGCTCCATGTGCGGCTTGGAGTGATTGGACAGGTAGGTGGCGTAGATGCCGGTGACATCACCGATCAAACCTTCTTCCATGACTTTCTTGTAAGCCTCGCGGCGTGACGGCGAGTAGCGCCAGCAAAAGCCAGCGACGATCGAGATATTCTTCTCGGCCGCCATCTTCAGCGTTTCATTGACGTGCTGACAACCGGCGACGTCGACCGCCATCGGTTTCTCGGCGAAAATGTGAATACCGGCTTCGACGGCGGCGCGCAGGTGGAGCGGGCGAAAGCCAGGGGTGGTGGTCAAAAGAATCACGTCGACCCCTGAGTCGATGACTTTCTGGTAACCGTCGAGTCCAACGAATTTGCGTTCAGCGGGGACGTTGACCTTTTCGGAAATGGCTTTGTCTTTGTTGAGGTTTTCTAGCGAAATATCGATCCGCTCCGGAAACACGTCGGCCATGGCGTAGAGTTCGACATTGTCGTCGGCGGTCAGCGCCTGGGCGGCAGCGCCGGTGCCGCGTCCGCCGGTGCCGACGAAGCCGATTTTGAGTTTCTTCGAAGGATCAACTCCCGCGGCGCGAACGCTGCTGTTGACGGAGACCGCTGCAGCTGCGGCCAGAGTAGCGGAGGCTGCAGAAGTCTTGATGAACTTCCGGCGGTCCGTGGTAGATGAAATAGGCAGGGTCTTGTCGCTCATAAGATAAATTGCTGAAATCGGATTTTTACGCTGGAAATGAAGCAGGAGTGAGGCCCTCAAGCAAGGCGTGACCGTGGCGCGTGTGCGGGCGGACGTTCGGGCGTTAGGACAAGATTGCCCCGTCCACTGGTGGTGGCCGGTGCATCTGCCGTACAACGCCTACCTCGCTTTCAAGAAAGCCAGCAGGTCGGCCATTTCCTGTTTACTGATGGCGCCCTCGAGGCCGATTGGCATCAGGGATAGGCCGGTGGTTTCCATCGTGCCGATCTGGTCGCGGGTGACGGTTTCCTTGAGCCCACCCGGCATGACGATTTCCACCGCTTCGGCGGTTTCGCCGGCGATCAAACCGGTGAGTGCGCGTCCATCCTTGGTAGTCAAAGTGTAGCTTGCCCAACGCTCTTCGACGGCGCGATTCGGGTCGAGGATATCCGTCAACAGGGCGATGTCCGGTTTGATGCGCACGTCGACCAGATTCGGTCCGACCTCGACACCAACCTCACCGAGTTTGTGACAAGTCATGCAGGCGGCTTTCTGAAACACTGCCTTGCCGTTTTCGGCGTCGCCTTTGTGCTCGGCGATGCCTTTGCGGAAGTCGTTGACGACTTTTGCGCGATCGTCATCGGTGCTGCCGAACAGTTCGAGTGCCAGCGTTTTGATCTCTTCGCTCGCCGAACGGCCATAGCTCCAGCGCTGCATGGCGGGCATCAAAGATTTGTTAATTTCACCGGCCTTCATTTTTTTCATCAGTAGAATGCCGGTGTTGGAGTTTCCGGCGATCAGCGCGAGCGCCTCACGCAGCGGCGTCGGGCCGAGCGATTTCCAACGGGCGAAAAAGAACTCGGCGACGTTGTTGCGGTTGAAACTCGTCAGCGCCTGACAAGCAGCTTGCTGCACGGCGGCGGATTCGGTTTGCTCGATGAGTTTCTCGACGATCTTGAACATCTCAGCTTCGCCTTGCTGACTGGCCAGTGGCAGGGCGGCAATGCGGTCGGCGTCGCTGCGTTTGCGGTCGACGACGATGGAGTTAGCGGAATCGACGATGGCTTTCAATCCACCGACCTGGCTTTTCAACTCTTCCGGCGGCGCTGCGATTAAGGCGGCGAGAGACTTCTGTTTCAGCTTACTGCGTTTCAACCCGTTGGCGAGGCCTTCGGCGAGGGCGAAGCGCCAACTGTCACCGGGAGCGGCGTCACTGGCGTTGAGTTCGGCGAGTAGAGTGGCGATTTCGGCGACATCTCCGCGAGCACCAATGGCCGTGGCAAAGTCGCGAACAGTATCTGCAGCCGGAGCGGGTTTGGCTTTCAGTTGTGGTGCGAGAATCTGTCCGGCCCGTTTCTCAGCGCCGCTCAGGATCGCTTTGCGAAGCCACGGATCGGTGCTGGCTGCTTCAGTGGCGAGCACCGTGGTAAACGCTGCGGTCACGTCGTCGGCCTGGTCGCCGCCGAGGGCGAGGATGGCTTCGTAGCTGGCGCGCTCGCGACCGGCTTGAGCAATCTTGAGCAGGGCAGTGCGATCGCGTTTCGGATCGGCCAATGCAATGGCATTTTCGACGATGGCGTCGTTTTCATCGTTGAGAGCGGCCGCAACCTGAGCTGGCGTCAGGGCGCCGAGTCCTTGCAAGGTCCACAGGGCATGCACGCGGCCCTGGGGAAGTTTCGATTCAGTAAAGAGCTTGGCAATCGCAGGTGCGATCGCTTTGTCCTGGCGTTCGATCAGCAGGCGTTGGGCTTCGACGCGCTGCCAGGCGTTGGGGTTTTCCAACTCGGCAACCAATGCGGCGTTGTCGGTCGGCAGAGCTTCGATCTTGGGTGCCTTTTTTCCTTTTGGCACAATGCGATAAATACGTCCGTGGTCAAAACCAGCGCGCAGATAGTTGGTCTTCTGAAACTCTTCAGGGAAGAAGATCGCGTGGTCGATGAAGCGGCGATACATGTCGCAGATATAGAGGGCGCCGTCGGGACCGTTACGGACGTGGACGGGGCGGCTCCAGTCGTCATCGGAGGCGAGGAATTCACGATCTTTGCCGACGCGTTCGACGTCGAAGCTGGCTCCATTTGGGGAGAGCTTCGATCGGGTGACGAGCTGTGCAGTGGGGTCGCCGACGAATACGTCGCCGCTCATTTCAGGCATCAGATGGCCGCGGTAGATTCCCATGCCGCAGGCAGCGGTGTAAGTGCCGGCGTGGGCAACGGAGGTGGTGTGGCTGAGTTTCACCGGACGGATTTTGGCGCCGGGCTCTTCGATGTCTTCGTGCATGGTGGTGATCGCAGCGAAGGGGTTGCGCTGGGCGCTGGCGATGTCCATAACCGAGAACATGGTGGGGTTGCGGTTGCTGCAGCAGAAGCGTCGGTTCCAATCGTCGAGGCTGGCACCGAACTGGCCTTTGCCGCTAACCGTGGAGAGGGTGTTGCTGCGCGGGTCGTAGCGCAGGTTAAAACCGCTCGCAGACACTTTCTGGTCGGGATTTCCGGCTGGGTAAATTTCTTTCAAGTCGAGGCCATTGTTCATGTAAATGGCGTTGTCGAGACCCCAGCGAGGACAGCTGATCTGTAGCTGATTGTGACGTGGTTCGTTAACGTCAAACATATCGATGATCTCATCGGCGCGGTCATCGCCGTCGGTGTCTTTCAGGAACAGCACAGCGGTGCGGGTGGTGGCGAGCAGGCCGCCATTCATCGGCAGCAAGCCTTGCACGTGATCGAGGTTGTCGGCCCAGGTGACGGCGCTGTCCATTTTGCCATCGCCGTCTTCGTCTTTCAAAAGACGGATGCGTGACAGGAAGTCGCCGCGCTCACTGAGGATCGGGTAGTCGCGCATTTCAGCGACGAACATGCGCCCGTTCTCGTCCCAGACGACGTCGACGGGATCGCAGACGAGGGGTTCAGCGGCGACCAGTTGAATTTCGTAATCGCCATCGATCTGCCAAGCGGCTTGGCTTTCTTCGGGCGAGAGGGGCAGGCGGCGAGGCAGGATGCTGTCGCCAGTATTGGTGTAGCCGGTATCGGTCGAGACTTCGCCGGGTGTCCACTTTTCGTCAAACTTGTCGAGCGGCCAGATTTCGTAGCGACGAATCCAGCACTCGGCGGCTTCGCTCTGCAGGCTGATCCAACCTTCGTTGGGGAAGGCGCCAGTGCCTTCGTTGACTTTTTCGCCGTTCAGAAAAATGGTGATGGTTCCGCCGCGGCAGACGACTTCCATGCGGTTCCATTCGCCGACGGGATTTTCGATTTCGTCTTTGCCTCGGTAGCCTTTGACGTCGGCCCAGTTGGGATCGCGGTGTTGCCAGTTGATGCGTTGATTGCGTTTGCCTGGCTCAGGGAAAACGCGTTTTTCACCGCCGGGTGTCCACACCGTTTCGCCGTCTTTATCAAGGCTGATTTCGCAAGTCAGTTTGGTGATGCCGACCTCCTGGCCCTCCTCGGGATAGGACAATGTCAGGATGTCGCCGGAGCCGCCTTCGATGAGTTGGGCCTCAATCGAGTTGATAAATACGTCGCCGACATTGCCGTCTTTGCCATAGCTATGAACCAGGACGCCGCAGTCGCGGGCGCGGTCTTCGCGGGTGCCGTAGGTGTGCTCGCCCCACATGTAATCGAGCACCAAGTGGTAGTCGCGATACTTCTTGTTGGTGCGGATGTAACCCCAAGCTTTGCCGCTGACGTGGAGACGACCGTCTTCGGTAATCGACCAGACTTCTTCAGGTTTGGTCGTTATTGAGCGGCTTTCGCTGATGTGCGTAGTGAAGTCGGTCAGCTTCGGGTCGGCGAGAAGATCGACGGTTTCCGTCGGCGTGATGGCATCCTGAGCGAGGCTCATTGAGGAGAGCATCACGGTCAGCGAGGCGGCGATAAAAAGTTTGGGCAGAGTAGGCATGGCTTGGCAGCTATTTGATACGTGCGGAGCCTATCGGGTGGTTGATTTCGCGCAAGGCCTTGTTCGCGCTAGCAACGCCGGGCTACGAAAAAAGCGGCTCACAATGCAGGCCGCTTTTCGGTGAAGGATGGTAGCGCCTCGAAACTATTTTTCGGCGACCACTTTAGGAGTGTTCGGACCGTCGGCGGGAAGTTCGGGCTTGGCGATATAGTCGGTGGGAATCTCGCCCTTCAGACTGCCAAGAAACTCAACGATGAGGCTGGTCTCCTCGTCGGTGAGAATGTGGCCTTGCTGAAACTCGGCCATTTTCTTGATCATTTCCGGTAAGGTTTCTACCGATCCGTCGTGGAGGTAAGGGGCGGTTTCGGTGACGTTGCGTAGACTTGGGACTTTGAAGAATCCGACCATTGCCTCGAAGCCTTCGACTTCGGCGCGGCCTTTGTCTTCGGTGTGCCACGGCTTCACCAGTCCGAGCTTTTGATACATGTGACCGCCGACTCCGGAACCGGCGTGACAGGTGACGCAGCCTTTGTTGATAAACAGGTTGAGGCCCTTTTTCTGATTGATGGTGAGTGCGTCGTCATCGCCGGCGAGATAGGCGTCCCACGGTGCGGGAGTGAGCAGCTTGCGCTCGAATGCGCCGATGGCGTTGCCGAAATTCCCGAAGCTGATCGGTTCTTTTTCATCCGGGAAGGCTTCGGCGAACAACTCGACGTAACCGGGAATGCTGGCCAGCACTTCAACGACATGGACGTCGCCGGTCATGCCCATTTCGATCGGATTGAGTGGTGGTCCCATCGCCTGCGCTTCGACGTCTATGGCGCGTCCGTCCCAGAACTGAGCGATATGGACGGCAGCGTTGTAGACCGTCGGTGCGGAGCGTCCGCCTTTTTGACCTTTGATGCCGGTGGACACATTGGCTCCGTCATCGCCGAAGCTGGCGAGGTCGTGGCAAGTGTTGCACGAGACGGTGCGGTCAGCGGAAAAGCGGGTGTCGTAGTAGAGTTTACGACCGAGATCGATCTTGGCGTCGTTGAACGGGTTCGATGGGTTTTCGACCACTTCCGGTAGAGGTTGAAACATGCCGAGGATGGCGCGATTGACGATCGGGGCATCGTCAGCGGTAAGCATCGACGTCAGACTGAAACTTAGGGCGACGGTGGCGAGGCAGGTGATTTTGGGGACGGGCATGGGCTTTTCGTCTACCACCAAGTCGGGTCTTTTCAAGGGACGGCCATGCCTCGACAGCGGGCGCAATGACGCCGAGCGATCTCAGTTTGGGTGCCGATGCAAGCAGTAGAGAAACTTCTCGCCGCGCAGCAGCAGATCGTTGCCGACCAGTGCGGGTGTGGCGCTGAAGCGATCGTCGAGTTGGTTCCACGCGAGCGGCTCGGGTTCCGCCCCGGCGCGCAGCACTAGCGTAGCTCCGCTACGGTCGACGAAGTAGAGGCGTCCTTCAGCGGCGACCGGGGAGGCGTAAATGTCGCGCAGTTCACCGAGGCGGAACGGTCCGGTCGGTTCGTCGCCGGATTTGATATCGACCCTCGATAAGACGCCCTGGTAGTGCGCGAGAAAGTGAACGTAGCCTTGGTAGAGAAGCGGCGAGGGAATGTAGGGGGTGCGTTTGCTGCGCTTCCAGAGAACGAGTTCGCTTTCCGTCAGGTCGCCTGTGGCACCGCGGATATCGATGGCAAGCATGGATTGGAAGTCGTAGCTGCTGGTAGCGAGCAAGGTGCCGGAATCAGGATCGTAAACCGGCATGGCGACGACGTTGTCGGACAGGCCGCTGCATTTCCAAATGAGCTTGCCGGTGTCGGGATCGTTGGCGCGGATCGCTCCAGTGGCAGCGGTGATGACTTGGGCCTTGTCGTCGACTTTGATGACGATCGGCGAGCTCCACGAGGTGCGTTCGTTGCGCGGTTCGCGCCAGATTTTTTTACCGGTTTTGGCATCGAGGGCGGCGAGAAAAGAAAGGCCTTCGTGGTCCCAGTTGACGAATATTTTTCCGTCGTGGAGAACCGGTGAGCTGCCTTCGCCGTGACCGTGTTTGGTTTGCATGTCGCCGAAATCGACGTCCCAGACTGGGGCACCGGTTCCAGCATCGAGGGCGTAAAGGCCATGCGATCCGAAGAAGGCGTAGACGCGTTCGCCATCGGTGGTTGGTGACGCGGAGGCGAGCGATCCGGTATCGTGACCGCCCTCTGTTGGGATTGCTTCGTGGACGCTGCGCTGCCAGAGGATTTTGCCGTCGTTGCGATCGATGGCGAGCACGACAAATCGCCACTTGCTCGAGACGAGGTTGTTGTCGTGCGCTCCGGGCGCGGTGTCGGGGCGCGGTGTGAAGGGCTCGCCGATAGGGATCGACGAAGTCACAAAAACACGATCTCCCCAGACGATCGGGCTGGAATGTCCCAGACCAGGCAGGGGAGTCTTCCAGCGCAGGTTCTTTTCTTCGCTCCACTCAATGGGCGGCGTCGCGTCAGGGGAAACTCCGGTGCCGAGCGGGCCGCGCCAGTGGGACCAGTTTGATGCGTTGGCGAGACTGGTAACCAGCGAACAAGTGAGCAGCACCCATAGGGTCTTGGAGAGACCGTTCATTCTTGTGAAATTGCAGCTGTCGGGGCCTCGTTTGAAATCGATGCAGTGGTTTTAAACATTGGATTTAAATCGCTGCCGTAGAATTCTTGAGACGGAGATCCATCTGTCTGCCTAATGATTTTAACAAAGCACATCGAGCGCAACGTCTCGGCCATATTTGAGTGTTTCCAT
Source organism: Verrucomicrobiales bacterium (assembly GCA_037969585.1). Lineage (GTDB taxonomy): Bacteria > Verrucomicrobiota > Verrucomicrobiia > Verrucomicrobiales > DEV007 > JBBKXR01. Next base: position 12,736 of record JBBKXR010000368.1, on the reverse strand, counting down.
AATCTTAGTGCCCAAGGTGAATCGCCCTCAGGTCTTTGCGGAAAATGCAAAGAGATCACCCGACAGCGAACAACGAAACTTCTCGCGGCAACAGTTTCCGTTGAGTCACCAAAGAGTGTGAACTTAAATTTGCCCGAGCCAATTTGTTCGTATTCACCAAAAATTCTTGCGGGCTCAGGGTATCCTGCATTGAAACTTGCTGCCTTCCCATTCTCAAAACGCAGGTAAGTTGTGGCTCCAATCATTGTGTCCAGCGCGTCAAAAGATCGATAGGTGCCTTCAATCGATCCTGGAAGACACACGAATCCGAACGTGAGTAGAAACAGCACGCAAAGCGTGATGAGCAACACCTTACCGGGGCGCATTTTCTTTGAGGAATTCAAAATGGACTGATTATTTTCATGCCCATCATTGCGGGATACCATCAATTCGTCTCGGCAAAATAGTCGCGCGTTCCCTGGGCTACAAATGCAGCTTCGATTCGGGTCAGTGCCTGGACATATGCGGCGGTGCGCATGTCGGTGTCGTGGATTTGCGACAGTTCGAAAACGTTGTGATACTCGGTGCGCATTTTCTGATGCAGCTTTTGATTCACCTCCTCTTCGCTCCAGTAAAAGCCGGCGCGATTCTGCACCCACTCGAAGTAGCTGACGGTGACGCCGCCCGCGTTGGCGAGGATGTCGGGTATGACGAAAGTGCCTTTTTTGTTTAGAATCTTTTGGGCGTCGACGGTGATCGGTCCGTTGGCGACTTCGACGATGGTATCGGCCTTGATGCGCGGAGCGTTTTCAGCAGTGATGACGTTTTCGATAGCGGCGGGAACGAGGATGTCGACGTCGAGCTCGAGCAGCTCTTCATTGCTGACGTTGTCGCAGTCGATGAGTTTGGCGAGGCCGTCTTCGTAGTGCATGGCCTTGAGTTCACGGTGCTCCTGCATGGCTTTGATCAGGCCGGGAACGTGAAAACCCTCGGGACGATAAATGCCGCCACGAACATCGCTGACGGCGACAATGTGATAGCCATCTTCATCGAGCAGGCGGGCGAGCGGTTGCGCGGCATTGCCGAAACCCTGGATTGCGACGCGCACGTCTTGCGGTTTCCATCCACGCTGCTTTTCGTGCTCTTTGAGGCAGTAGTAGGCACCGCGTCCGGTGGCGTCCTGACGGCCGAGGCTGCCGCCGAGGGCGATCGGTTTTCCGGTGATGACGTCCGGCGTCGATTTGCCGGCGATTTTTGAATACTCGTCCATCATCCAACCCATGATCATCGAGTCGGTGTAGATGTCGGGGGCGGGGATATCGGTGTCGGGTCCGATGACCTTGGAAATGCGTTGGATGAAGCCCCGGCTCAGCCGTTCGAGCTCGCGCCGCGACATCTTCAGTGGATTGACGACGACTCCGCCCTTCGCGCCTCCGAAAGGGATGCCCATAACGGCGCACTTGCAGGTCATCCAGAAAGCGAGCGCTTTGACTTCGTTGAGGTCGACCTTTGGATGGTAACGGATGCCACCCTTGCCCGGACCGCGGATGGCGCTGTGCAGTACTCGGTAACCGTTAAACATCTTCAATTCGCCGTCGTCCATGCGCACCGGTATCGAGACTTCGAAGACCGATCTCGGGTGGCGCAGCCGTTCGAGCGCCTCGGGATGCATTTGCGCATACTCGGCAGCATCGTCGAGGTTGCGCAACGCGTCGGCGAAAAGGTTATTTTCGGATTCGTGGTCGTCCTTGCTCATGGTGGGGATAGCTTACTCGGTGTCGATGATGTTGTCTTTAACGATGCTTGCAGTGGTTTCGGTGGAAAGATCAATGGCGCGTTGGTCGGGCGTATCGGTGCGCCGATTGATGTCGGTGATAACGTTGCCGGTGACGGCGATCGCCTTGCAGGCACCGCGGCTCTCGATGGCGACTTTGTCGAGACCGGAGAAAATGTTGCCGCTGATGGCGACGTGCTGGCTGCCTTCGAGGATGATGCCGTGACCGGTGTCGCGCGAGATCGGCTTTTCGTGCTCGACCGGCCGTTTGGTTTTATCGTTGCCGATGCCGGAGTTGGAGAAATTGTTACCGGTGACGGTGATGCGCCCGGATTTTCCAGCTACCCGAACGCCGAACTGATGCACCAGGACAAAGGTGTTGGCCGAGACTGCGCAACCATTGGCATCGCGCAGGTCGATGCCGCCGCCCATGTCGTGGGCGATGACATTCGATGACAGGGTGATGCCGTAGCAGTCGCGATCGAGAATGATGGCGGTGCCGTTGCACTCCTCGATCATGTTGCCGGAAACAATAGAGCCGTAGGTGTTTTCGATGACCACGCCGTTGCCGAGATGATCGTCGATGTTGTTGCCGGTGAAGGTCAAGTTGAAGCCATCAACGCAGATAAGGGCGTCCTGATTTTCTTCGAAATGGTTGGCGCTAACGACAATGTCATGGTTGCCGTCGATGAAAATACCCGCCTTTTTGTTGTAGGTCAGAATGCTGTCGGCGATGCGCGGGTCTTCGTAGCAATTGATCATGTTGAGGCCGTGGCCGCCGTGGTGGTCGACTGAGACGCCGTGGAAAAAAATTTCCTGGATGCCGGTAGCGCGCACGCCGTCGCCGGACTTTTCGTTGCCGGAAATACGCAGGTTATCGACCTGCACTCGCCAGAGTCGGGCTTTGGGATCTTCGGTGATGGTGGCCGGTTCGAGGATCAGCGCGGGCTCGCCGTTTTCGTTGAGGTTGCGGATGTGGGTCGAGGCGCCAGAGCCTGTGATGCGGGTTTCCGGAGTTTTGACGCGCAGCGATTCGCTGATGTCGTAGTTGCCGGGAGGGATCGTGACGATGCCACCACTCGCGGGCAGAGCATCGAAGGCAGCCTGTAGGTTGTCGAAATCAGCGGCGTTGATTTGCAACGCGGGTGGTTCCGGAACCGCTTCCTGAGCTTGGCTGGAAATGGCGACCGCGAAACAGCAAATGACAGCGGAGAAGTCTTGTGGGAATCTCATAGCAACAGGGGACGCTTCCGGCGAGCGAAAGTCAAGGTTAGCAGAAACGTGACTCCGCCGTTTGATCCCGATTTTTTTGACTGGCAGAATGTCCGACGAACCTCATCACCATCACTCGAGCAGCGATAACCTTAAGGTCGCTTTTTTTCTTAATCTCGGCTTCACGGTGTTGGAGGTGATCGGTGGTTTCTGGACCAACAGCATCGCAATCCTCACCGATTCGATCCACGATCTCGGCGATTCGATCTCACTCGGATTGGCTTGGTACTTTGATCGTCTTTCGAATCGGCAACGCACGGCGCGGCATACTTATGGGTATCGGCGGTTTCGTTTGCTCGGCGGACTCGTCACCGGCTTGATGTTGTTGGTCGGGCTGAGTTTTGTGCTTTACCACGCGGTCGGACGGCTTCTCGAACCGGCGGAAGTTTATGCACCGGGTATGCTGGGGCTCGCGGTTCTCGGCGTGCTGTTCAACGGTGCGGCGGTGTTGCGCATGAAGAGTGGCACGTCGTTAACGGAAAAGATCGTCAGCTGGCACTTGATGGAGGACGTGCTGGGTTGGATCGCGGTATTGATCGGCGCCGGAATCATGATGATCTGGGAGGTGCCGATCGTTGATCCGATTCTGTCGATTGTGATCTCGCTGTTTGTGCTCTGGAATGTCGGGCGGAATCTGAAAAAGGTGCTGGCGGTGATGTTGCAGACGGCACCGGAGAGTTTTGACGTCGAGAATTTTGAAAAGCATGCGCTCGAGATCGACGGGGTGGATTCGCTGCATCACATTCACGGCTGGTCGATCGACGGTGAGAGTCACGTGCTGAGTGCGCACATCGTGCTCGAGTCGACAGAGACTGATCCGGAAAAAATCAAGAGACAGGTTCGGCTTTTGATCGACGATGCCGCGTTCGAGCATATAACTCTCGAGGTCGAACAACCGGGCGAGTCTTGCGGCTCGGTCGAAAAAGATGACCATGGCCATTCCTGAACCTGTTCACGATGCTTCACTTGTGGCGTGTCCGCATTTGCCGACGATCGAGACGCCTCTGAGGGCGTCGGCGATGCGGCGTTTTCCCAAAAATGATCGCGGCGGCGAATTCTATCTTGCCGCGTTGGAGACCGGACAATCGCTCTGGCTGCAGGGCTTGCCGGCGCAGGCGTTGTTGCAGGTCAATCGGGCGATGGGCGCGGATCTGGCAGGCGATGAAGCGATCTTGAAGCAATGGCCGATGCCCTATGCAGCAGCTGCTTGGATCATGCGCGAGCGTGTTAGTTCACAATTCATTGGTAATCCACGTCGACATTATCAACACCTCGCGACACGCATGGTCGAGCCGCGCAAGGAATTGCGCACCTGGCGGGCCTGGGCTTGCTGGGCTTTGGCCTGCCGGATTTTTCCCGAATTGCCAGCGGATCAGGAACAGATATACCGGGAGTCGGTTATTGAGCCGGGCGTCGATAAGATTGCCGAGCGCTTGGGCGTCTTGGGTGTAGCAGGCGAGGATGGCGCGTGGATGGCGCAGCATTCGCAGTTGCTCGGCTGATCGAAGCGAAAAAATCCGCGCCGGTAGATACGGCCCTACGGTTTCATTTACAGCAAAAATTGGCGCAGAATTGGCTTCACGGGCAGTTATTATCCGGCTTTTATCGTGTCTCGTCCGACTGGTCCAGTTTGAGTGACGTGGCTTGAGGCGCGATTCCGCCTGGCCGTAGCTGGGTGAGAAACGGGAAACCCCATTGACATGTGCAAACTCTTGCAATAATTGAGACTGACTCTCAATACCAATACCAAGACGCTACAGCATGCAAAATTTCCAGTCCTCTAATTCATCTGCCTTGCGCAGTCTGGCAATGGGCCTGACTGCGCTCAGTCTGGTCTTCGCCTTGTCTGATCGCTTGGTGGCGCAGGATCCCGAGCGTGATAGTTCAAGCGAAGCAAATGATGCGATCATCGTATCTGATGAGGCGGCCTTTAGCGAGGCGGACACGGCGCTATTCGACACGCTCGAGCCGATGGTGGTAATTGGCAGCCAGGAGGGGGTGTTTGATCTCCCCGGGTCCGGCTACTACATCGATTCGGATGAGATTCGTGACGCTTCCTACCTTAATGTGAATCGCATCCTGACTCGTGTGCCCGGGGTGTATGTCCGTGAGGAAGATGGCTTTGGCAATTTCCCGAATATCTCGATTCGAGGCGGTGACGGCACCCGTTCGGAAAAAGTCACCCTCATGGAAGACGGTATCGTCACTGCGCCGGCGACCTACGCGGCTCCCTCCGCTTACTATTCACCGAACGCTTCGCGTATGTCGGGTATCGAGGTGCTGAAAGGATCGAGCCAAGTTCGCTACGGGCCGCACACGACGGGCGGTGTGATTAACTACCTCTCCACGCCGGTGCCACTGGATCACAACGTCTATGTGAAAAGCACCTACGGCAGCGATAACACCTATCTCGGTCACGGCTACTTCGGCGATGTCATCGCCGGTGATTTTGGCCGGTTCGGATTCATCTCCGAGCTGTTCTACAAACAATCGGATGGATTTCGTAGCATTGATTCGGGCACTGGTTTCGCCGGTTCCGATCAAACCGGATTTTCGCTGATCGAGCCGATGTTAAAATTCTTCTGGGAACCCGATACGGTGATCCCGCAACGGTTCGAGTTTAAATACGGCTACACCGAGCTCGACGCCGACGAAACCTACGTTGGTCTCACCGACCGCGATGTTGTGCGTACTCCGTACCGACGCTATGCCGGAACTTATCTGGACAACATTTATACTGAACAGCATCGAAGTTATCTCAAGTATCTGATCGAACCGACCGATTCACTGCAATTGGAGGTCAGCACCTACTACAACCGCTTCTCGCGCAACTGGTATAAGATTCGCAAAACCGGAGGCGAGAACATTCACGAAGTGCTGGCAAATCCGAACGCATACGGTGAAGCGTTCGACATTCTACGTTTGCGGGGTCAGGGGGAACTGGGCATCCGTGCCAACAACCGTGACTACGAAGCCTATGGCGTGCAGTTCGCGGGTGATTGGCAATTCGCCACAGGTATTCTCGATCACGATGTGCATTTCGGCACCCGCTACCATCACGATGAGATCCGCCGCTACCAACGCGATGACGATATTGTGGTTGGCACGCCAGGGAATCCGCTGTTTGTGCGCACTGGAGAAGAGGGCAGTGGTGGCAATCGTTTTGAAGAAGCTGACGCCGTGGCTATATGGATCGAAGACAGCATTTCCCTCGGTTCGCTGACGGTTCGTCCCGGTGTGCGATACGAATACGTCGATCAGGGCTACATCGACTTTGAGGACAACTCGAAGAACCGGGTCACTGGAACGGATTCGGGCAGCACGGATCAAATTTCCCCCGGAGTCGGGCTGACCTATGCATTGAGTGAAAGTGAAACGCTGTACGGCGGTGTCTATCGCGGTGTGTCAGCTCCCTCGCCGGGCAGTCGGCTCGGAGACAAGGTCGACTGGGAAGAAAGCATCGGTTATGAACTCGGTATTCGTCATCGCGGCGAAGCTGTGTTTGCTGAATTCGCTGGGTTTTTCACTGACTTCGACAATCTAATTGGCACTGCGGCGGGACTCGGGCAGGACGGACTCAGCCAGACCAATGCCGGAGCTGCCGAAGTCTACGGCGTCGAAGCCCTTGTATCTTACGATCCTTTCTACGACGCGGCGATCGGCATGCCGCTGTTCGTCAGTTCTACCTGGACGCACGCCACGCTCGAAAATGCCCTCTCGGAAGGCGGCGGAGAAGACATCTATTCCGGTGGAGTTGCTGGTGCTGTGCTGCCTTATATTCCAGAGTGGAAGATCGCGACCGGAGTCGGCTTGGAATCCGAAAAGTGGGGCGTCGATCTGAGCGCGACCTACGTCAGCGAAACTTTTGGCACAGCGCGCAACGTCCAGGCGCCGGTAGACAGTGCACGCGAGGGGCGCATCGATGGTGGATTCACGGTTGATCTTGCCGGCTACGTCCAGATCACGGATAGCGTTCGCTTGGTCGGAGGAGTTCATAACCTGCTCGACGAAACACTTGTGGTCAGCCGAATTCCTGAAGGTGCGCGAGTTGGTGCACCACGGCAGTTCTTTGCTGGCGTCGAGTTTCGCTGGTAGTTTCTTTGTGTTTCGTATGTTGAGAGGTCAGCCCTTTACCTATCTCGTACCCCGTCGCGAACAGTCGTAGGATAACGGACTCTCTCGATAAATGGATATCTGTGAAGGGCGCCATCAGCGGCGACGAATTTATTGTTTCCAAGTGGTTTGATTGAAGCTCTGTGAATTTAAGCTCGCGCCGCGTGCGTTAGAAGATCGCGAAAACTCGGTCATTGAAACCGGTAACGAATTCCCGTGATGGCCCTCCCTGTCGCGAGATTTTTATCCGTCACCTGAGCATTACCGGCGATCACCAGTGATTCGAATTTTTCGAATCAGGAGCGAGATCAAAAGCAGCTTCCTGCGACGCCTTTAGTCTGGACGCGTTGAGTTCTTCCAGAGCGGTAAATTTTGCCAGCGGCTCGATCGAAGTGATTGATGGTGCGCCATTATCGAGTTTAAATTTTCGTCATCCGGCGCGAAGCGGGGAATCGCGGCATTGCCAAGCTTCGGCAAGTTTCTTACAACGGACGAGAGCTCGAATCACCGAGCTCCTTCGTTCGGTCATGCGTTACGCTGTCATATCTGACCTTCACGCCAATCGGCAGGCTTGGGAAAGCGTTCTTGCCGATATTACTTCGCGTGGGGTCGATACAATCATTTGTCTAGGGGATGTGGTCGGTTACGGGCCGATGCCGCAGGTAGTCTTGGACCAGGTGCGCCAGTGGTGTGCGGCAGTGGTGATCGGAAATCACGACGCGGCAGCCTGTGGTCGGATGGATGCGTCTATTTTTAACGACGAAGCGCAGGCGGTGGTTGAGTGGACTCGAGGACGGATCGATGCGGACGGGCACGGATTTTTAAACGGGCTACCGGCAGCGGTTGAGGATGACGAGGTGCTGTTCGTGCATGCGGAAGTGGTCGATCCAGAGCGCTTTGATTACATCACTGAGCCTCAGGTCGCGGCGGAAAATCTGGCGGCGTGTGGGCATCGCATGGTGTTCGTAGGCCACACGCATGAGCAGGCGGTGTTCGTCGAGCGCGGCGGCGTCGTTCACGAATGCGCGGCTAAGGATTTCGAGCTGGTTGATGGCTGCCGCTACCTGGTCAATGTCGGTTCAGTAGGGGAGCCGCGCAATCCGGACGACTTGCGGGCGCGCTACGTAATTTTCGATTCAGGGACAGGAGAGGTGACCTTCCGCGCCGTCGATTTTGATTTTCGAGGTTACCGAGAAGACCTCGATCGCGAGGGATTGCCAGTGGTGCCATATTTTCTGCAAGCTTGCGAAGCGAATGCGGCGGCGCGTCAAGCGTTAGGAGTTCCGAAGGAACCGGCGATGCGCTTGATTCCGATTTCCGAGGCGGCTGAACATCGCGAAAAAAGAATCGTGCCGCCGAGTCGCTTGGTAGTGGTTCCTTTGCCAGTCCGTCAGGAGTCGTCAAGTTCGACCACGAAAAAGGTCACGCCGACCTTGCCGCGCCCGCAGCAACAGCAACTGATCTATGAGTCGCCGGAGCGTCCATCTTCGTCTTCAAAGTCGAGTGTGGTGTGGGTGTTGCTCTTGATCGTGTTGGGTGGTCTGGCGCTGTGGTATTTCAAATTTCGACCCCATGACGGATCGGTTGATCTTGAGTCACAGCTCGAAGCGGAGGTGGGAGAACGGGTGATCGATACAGATGCCGACAAGGCGGATTGAAGTCGCTACGATCGCGAACACGATCGCGGGCGTTTTTGGTTTTACCTACGGGTCTGCTTGTGGCCATTCGTAGACTGATCGTTTTAGACGGAATCGAGCGCTGGCTTCGCTTATCGTCGGCGTTCTTTAGTCCGATCCGATTTATGAAATTTTCATTTCCCGTCCGAGTGCGTCTGTCTGCTTTCGCTTTCGCTTTTTCTCTGCCTCTGTTTGGCTTGTTGCATGCACACGAGGGAGTCGAATCACTGACGTTTGAGGGCTACGGTGCCGAAGGCTATGGGAGGCACGTCGTGTTTGTTTCAGGCGACGAAGAGTATCGGTCGGAGGAAGCGCTGCCGATGCTGGCAAAAATCATGGCGGTGCATCACGGCTTTAAGTGCACGGTGCTGTTTGCTCAGGATCCTGAGCAGCCGGGAATCATCAATCCGCAGGTGCTCGACAACATCCCGGGACTGGAGGCTTTGCGCACGGCGGACCTGATGGTGATCGCGACGCGCTTTCGTGCGCTGCCGGATGAACAGATGCAGGAGATCGATGACTACCTGAGGTCGGGTCGTCCGGTGGTTGGATTGCGCACGGCGAATCACGGGTTTAATTTTGCCAAGGAGTCGAAGTGGCATCACTACAGTTGGCGTTATAACGGGGAGAAAAAGGCGTGGGCGGAGGGTTTCGGTGGACTGGTTCTCGGGTCGTGGTTTTTCAGTCATCACGGTTGGCACAAGTATGAGAGCACGCGCGGCATTGTCGAAAAGGGCGCGGAGAAGCACGAGATTCTGCGCGGCATCGAAGCAAAAGGAGTGTGGGGCCCGACGGATGTTTACGGTGTGAAGGAGCCGATCCCGGGCGCGGATGTGCAGGTGTTGTTGCGCGGTCAAGTACTGGCCGGAATGAAACCGGACGATGAATCGCTCGGTGAGGGGCCGTATGAGAACGCACCGGACTATGTGAAGAGCGGTAGCAATGACAAAAATGATCCGATGCAGGCGCTGGCATGGACGAAGAGTTATCAGTTGCCCGGCGGGCGCAAGGGGCGTGCTTTTTGTACGACCATGGGCGCGTCAAAGGATCTGGTCGCGGAAGGTTCGAGACGGCTGGTTGTCAACGCGATGTTCTGGTGTCTGGGCATGGACATTCCGACGAAAAGCGAGGTCGGGTTTGTCGATCCGTATCAGCCGACGGAGTTCGCCACGCATAAGCGTGAGCATTGGGAAAAGGTGCAACTCAAGGTCTCAGACTTTGATCTCAAGGCGGCGCTGTATGCGTCGCCGGAACAGGTTCAGGGACCGGTGTCGCTACCGTATCTCGACGTGCGTGGCGGTCGCGACGGACACGGGTATGACTTTGCTGGTCATCCGGTGAATCGCCAGAGGCTCTACAACTTTTACGCTCGGCAGGCGGAGCATTATCTCGACGGAGCGGAAATGCCGCCGCTGGTGCCGCATTATTCGGATCTCGATGGTGGCACCTACGGTCACTGGGGAGCATTCCACAAAAACGGCTACCGCGACCGGCGCTGGAATCTAATGGATGTCGGCTCGGTGATGGGTGGCATTTTTCGGATTGATAGCGACACGTATCCGCGAGCGATTGCGGTGAAGTTGGAAGGCGGATTGAGTTGTGCCTTCGACCCGGTGACGCTGCGCTATACGCATGTGTGGAAGGGTGGCTTCGTGAAATTTCAAGCGAACCGATGGGGGATCGGTCAGGGTATATCGCCGGACGGTGAGGTGATCTTGAAAGGATTGCCGGTGGTGGGCTGGTCGAACGGTGAGGGGGTGAAGAAATCGTATGCTGAGGGTGAGGCAGAGTTTCACGGCTACTACCGACTCGATGGGCGAGTGGTGTTTCACTTTTCGGTTGGTGGCATGGAGATTTACGAGAGTCCGACGGTGGTTGATGGTGAGTTCGCTCGAGAGGTCGAATTGGGTGGGTCGGCCGAGTCTGGGAAGAGCACGTCACCTGGTGGCATGATCATCGATGCCAGCTTGGCGATGAAAGAGGCGACGGCGAAGGGCGGCAGTGCGCATTACGCGAAGCAGACGATCACCTTGGCGGGAAAAGTCGGCGAGCGGATCGCGGGTAGTCCGTTCGCGATCGATCGTATTCCGGTGCCGCATCACAATGAGTTCGGTTCGATGATGTTGATCGGCGGGCACGATTTTTTCAGCAATGGTGACGCAGCGGTATGCACGATGATGGGCGATGTGTGGCGGGTCAGTGGGCTGGATGCGGATTTGAAAAAGGTGACGTGGACCCGGATCGCGACGGGCATCAGTCAGGCGCTCGGGTTGGCGATTTTCGACGACATGATTTATGTCACCGGGCGCGATCGGATTTGGCGGTTGCACGATTTGAATGGCGACGCTGAGATCGATTTTTATGAAAGTTTTTGCGACGACTTTGAGGTATCGGATGGCGGTCACGATTTTTCGGTCGATCTCAAACGTGACGGCAATGGCTACTTCTATTTCGTTTCGGGAAAAACGGGAATGATGCGTATCGCTCCGGATGGCAACAGTGCTGAACCGATCGCTACGGGCTTGCGCAACACCAATGGCGTCGGTGCCAGCCCGAACGGCAGCATTGTAACCACCAGCACCAACGAGGGTGATTGGACGCCAGCGTCAGCGGTGTTTGAAGTTTCTGCCGGTGATTTTTACGGTCGTCGTGCGGAGGATGGCGGGGAACCGATCGCGCCGGCGATGTGTTATCTGCCGCGTGGCCTCGATAACAGTTCGGGTGGTCAGGTGTTTGCCGATTCGGAAAAGTGGGGCGCCTTGAACGAGCAATTGTTCCATTTTTCTTTCGGTAACGGCACCTGGATGATGATCCTGCGCGATGCCGCGGAAGGGGCGCGAACGCAGGGGGCGGCGGTTCCACTGCCGGGCGATTTCGAAAGTGGCGCGCATCGCGCGACATTCAACGCTGCCGATGGCCATCTCTATGTGTCGGGTGCGGATGGCTGGGGGAATTACGCGATCAGTGATGGCGACTTCGCGCGGGTTCGTTTTCTTGGCGACGAGCATTCACATCTGCCGGTCGGCTGGAAAGCGTACGCGAATGGCATCGTGGTAGAGTTTGCGCAGGCGATCGATCCGGCGAGCGCGACGCCCGAGCGAACTTTTTGCCAAGCGTGGAATTATCTCTACAGCGAGGCCTACGGATCGTTGGAGTATTCGCCAAAACAGCCGGAGCTTCCGGGGCACGATCCACTGACGGTGAAATCGGTTTCGGTGATCGATGAGCGACGGATATTTTTTGAATTGCCGGACATTCAGCCGGTGATGCAGGCTCATTTGCATGCGCGCTTGCGGTCGAGAAACGGCGAGGAGTTCGTTCTCGATATGTATCCGACGCTGCTGAGGTTGGCGGATAGCTTGTCCGGCTTTGAAGCAGCCGATCCTGGCAAAGCCACCAAATTGACTCTGCCGACGCGGTGGCCGGTGCCTTTCGAACCGAAGCATGACACTGGCAGGGAGAGTGGGCGACTGATCAAACTCGAAGCAATCCCCGGCCTGCTTTTTGATCAAACGGAAATCGTAGTCAAACGCGGCGAACGAATATCGCTGGATTTCAAAAACACCGACACCATCCCTCACAATTGGGTGTTGTGTGCTCCCGGCAGCGGCGAGCGTGTTGGCATGGCGTCGAACCAAATGCTTGCTAATCCACAGGCCGCCGCGATGCACTACGTTCCTGACAGCGATGAGGTTCTGCACTACACGCCGATGCGCTATCACAACCATCGCTACACGTTGAACTTCAATGCGCCTGCCGAGGCGGGGCGCTATCCTTACCTGTGCACGTTCCCGGGGCATTGGGCGGTGATGCGTGGGGAATTGGTGGTGCAGTGAGAAGACCTTTCCGGTTTCCTGCCCATTTTCTGCGCTAGATTCCAATTGTGAACTCATTCCTTTTAGAACGTATTCTTTGGCTGCTA
>JBBKXR010000367.1:0-4873 GCA_037969585.1 Verrucomicrobiales bacterium | reverse complement strand
CCCGGTAAGTACGAAATCAAAAAGGCCAAGAATGGCCAGTTCCACTTCAATCTGAAAGCCTCCAACGGAGAGATCATCCTCTCCAGCGAGATGTACACGACCAAGCGTAGCGCCAAGAACGGCATCGTCTCAGTCCAGAGTAACTCCTCGGAGCCTGCCCGCTTCGATCGACGTAAATCTAAGAACGGGAAGCCATACTTCGTGCTGAAGGCCGGGAATCATCAAGTGATAGGGCAAAGTGAGATGTATGAGACTGACAGGGCTATGGAGAATGGAATTAAGAGTGTCCAGAAGAATGGTGAAGGCACGACCGTCGACTACCTATCGTGATTGCCCGAAGGCCAATGCCTGCTCGCTAAGTGTGTCCTAAATTGTGTACAAAAAGCTCCGTAAAGGAGTTACGAGCGGTGGAAGAGGAGGTGCTTTCCGTGAGTGGTAATCGGTGTAATATGCTATAAATAAACCACTTATCAGTCAGAATCCTACCGGAGGAGCCATTTTTTGGTAAAAAATTGGCGGTGGAGGTTGGGTTCGAACGCAGTTCGATTGCCATGGCGCGAAGCGCTGGCGACGATCCGCAGCGAAGCGACGGCCCGCTGCAAAGATGCCTTTGGCATCAATCCTACGATAAGAAGTCATTTCAGGCTCTGGTGCTGGAGGCGACAGGGAGCCATCTAGTGAGGCAGCATAATGTAATTGCCCGTGATCACTCGAACTTTCCTGTTCAGCCGGGATTTTTTTGCATTTCAGATCGCTAAGTGACCTCGTTAGGTGCGGTCAACTGCTTGTGGGAAGCTGACCAATAACCGTCGAAGTTCGATCTGGCACCTTCTGGCGGATCGCCGTGTTTTTGATCGATTGACAACATTGCATCGACTCACTAGGGATGGTTGTCTCGTCGATCGGAGAAATTTCTATCTCGGCGACAGATTTTTTATGAAAAGCACCCAACCGATTGTGGAGTCGGCGTTCCCCTGGCTTCGATTCGTTCGGGTATTTCAAGATCGTCACGTTCTGGAGTTAGGCTTTTCGCGATTCGGAGGCGTTAAGTTCAGGCGCAGCGTCGGTTTTGCCGGTCTGGCCACGATTTTTATCGCAGCGTTCGGTGGCGTGTTGAACGGTGAGGAGGTGGTGGAGAAAATGTCGATGAGGCAGGTGGTCGGGCTCGTCCTGGAGAACAACCATGACATATCCGTTCAAAATCTGAACCGGCTCATTGAGTCAGAGCGAATTGAAATGGCGCGGGCCGCCTTCGACATCAGCTTGGAAGGTTCGTACGCTTACCAGTACATCGACACACCCCAGAATGCGCAGGAATTTGTGGCCACCGGTGGGGGAGCGGCGATCTTTGATGAGAATGATATGGAGGTGGGGCTGTCCAGTTCGCTGCTCAGTTCTCCGAGCATCTTTGAACAGCGCAATAATGTCGCAAAACTTGCGCTTCAGCAGAGACTTTTCACCGGCACGACGGTCGAGGTGGGAAGCAGCCTGCGGATACTTGATAACACCCTGAACCGAAGTATGCCGCCAGGCCTCTTTAATCCAGAGTACGAAACGTTTACGGGGATCACGCTGACCCAACCGCTGCTGCGCGACTTCGGCAGTAACGCCAATCTGGCGGAAGTGCGGATCGCCAAGTCCAATAAGCGGCTCGCCGATCTGGAGTGGCGCTCGCGGACTGCCGCTCTGACCGCCAGTGCGATGAAGCTTTACTACGATGTGATCTTCACGCATGAAAATATGTTGATTCAGCGTGACGCCATCAAACTTGCTGAGCAGCTGTTCGAGGAAAACAAAAAGCGCAGCGTAGAAGGTGTCATTCCTCCGAACGATGTGCTGATTGCCGAAGGGGCAGTTTACAAGCGTCGGGAGGAAGCGCTACTTGCGGAGAACCAGTATGTGGAACGTCAGAACGCCCTGCAGCTTCTCTTTACCGTTGGCGACGAAGCCGACCGGCAGCTGCGAATCCTCCCGTCCGACAGCCTCAAGGATTCTGTCAAAGTGTCGCAGCGGACGAGCTTGGTCGAGATGGCTCAAGATTCACGTTATGATATTCTGCAAGCCTTGGAAGTGGTGCAACAGCGCGAAGACCAAAGCCAGTTTGCGAGCAATCAAGTCCGGCCGCGGCTCGATTTGATCGGCAGTGCAGGCTATCATGGGCTTGCTGGTAGCACGTCAAATTCCTACCGGGAAGCTGCCAATGGTCAGGCGCCCGAGTGGACCGTGGGCCTTTCCTTTTCGGTGCCACTCGAATTCAAGCGGGCCCGTGCCGCAGCCCGGCTGGCGAAACATCGGGAAGCACAAGCGCACATCGATGTCAGTCGCGTCAGGGCACAGATCGGCTTGGAGCTCGATACGGTTCTTAATCGGATCGAGACCGATCGGCAGCGGTTAATCACCGCTCGCAAAGGCAGGGAGGTGGCATCCAGCGCGATGGACGGAGAAGTTAAGCGTCTCGGTGAAGGAGTGTCGACGAGCTTTCAGGTGTTGCAGTATCAGACCGAGTATTCCCAGACGCGGAGCCGTGAACTTGCAGCCCTCGCGGATCTGAACAAAGACCAACTTGATCTCTGGCTGGTAACGGGACAGTTGCTCGACCGGATGGGAATCGTCATTGATGGCGAGACTAACGAGAGACCTGTCGTAGGCCTTGATAGCGCTAACGAGGCGCCCTCTTATCGCGCCGCTACAGAACAACAGAAATCGAGAACGGAAATCGAACCGGTCGAAGCTTCTGTCGTTGAGGTCGAAGTAGAAGTCGAAGCGGATACTGCGCCAGCGGCGGAGGAAGTGAAGTGGTGGAAAAGGCCTTTTCAAAGGAAATGAGTCAACCGGCCCGCGTGGTTGTTAGTGTACTGTAAATCATGGATGGAATCTCTTCCCCGCTCAGCCATCCAAATCTTCGTGTTTGGACTCTGGCGATGATCGCCTTGGCATCAGGATTATCGCTTTCTATTTTGGCTGCTGATGATGCGCCGCTGTCGGAGGGGGTGGTGAAGCCGTTCCGCTCCGTAACACTCAGCGCCTCGATTAGAGAAATCATTCGCGAGATCCATGTCGACGAGGGTGATCGGATTGAGAAAGGGCAGGTTTTAGTCAGCCTGCAATCGGAGAAGCAGGAACTCGCGGTCGAACGCTACGAGCAGATGATCAGTAAGGCTCAATTTGACTACGACGCTGCCAAACGCCTCTTTGAACAGAAGGTTGCAAGTCGTGATGACGCCTTCGCCAAGGAGGTCGAACTGAAACGCCTGCAAGCGGAGCAGCGCATCGCAAAGGTGGAACTCGCCGAGCGTCAGATTCTGGCGCCGCTTACGGGGGTGGTGGTGCGAAAATTTAAGGAATCCGCCGAAGCAATCGCTGAAAACGACCCGATTCTCCAGGTGATGGAGACCGATCAACTGCTGCTGCTCTTTCATCTGGAGGCGAAGTTGTTGCCCTCCATTCGTCTCGGCCAGGAAATTGCCGTTCGCTTTCCGGCCATGCCGGAAACTCCTTCAGTTACGGCCAGGATAAACTTCATCGATCCCGAAGTCGACTCGCGCAGCGGCCTCTTCCGGGTCCGTCTGTTACTGGACAACGAGCAGGGGCTCATCCGTCCCGGCCTTAGAGCGCAGGCCTCGTTCCCCGCCGGGTCAGCGGCAAAGTAGGCGACGAGGCCTTGATTCCGAACAGGTATAACCTGTTCTGCCATTCTCCTTTCTTCCTTTTATATGAACCCCGACCGGACGAAAGTCGACGCTTCCGATGGCTACGATTCACTCGCTGAATTTGATGGCGATCCCGGCGTCTTCTGGAGCAGGCTTTGCGAATACGCCCGGGTCCGGCTGGAGGCGGACGCGGTCTGTCTTCTGCTCGGCGGTGACGGCGACGAAGCTGAATTGCGGGTTCTCGCCCAGACCCCTGCCGGTGCGGCGGGACGGATGGCAAAGGCGGGGATGCCGCTGAAATTGTCGTCGGTAACGTCGTCGCTTTTTGCGCCGATTCCCGGTCTTGCCAACCGGCGATTTCTTGCGCTGGTCATGCCTGCCAAAGAAGGACTGCCGCCGCTGTGGATGGTTCTTGAGGGCGAGGGGCAGGAGGAGTTGACGAATGCGATCTCAAAGGAATTGCGTTCGTTGACCGACATGTATCAAGAGCGACGTCAGGCGCGACGCAGTCATGAAAAACTTGTCACCTTGGCAGAGGTTTTAGACTTGGGCCTGGCGCTGGGCGAATCGACGCGATTTCAGGAAGCCGGGTTGCGGATCTGCAACGAATTGGCGGTACCAATGCGGGCTTCGCGTGTTTCACTGGCCTGGCTGGAAGGTCAAAATCTGAAACTCAAAGCGACTAGTCACGGTGGCCGCATTTCCGCGAATTCTCAAGAGGCGCTCGCGCTTGAGCAGGTCATGGAGGAGGCGGTCGATCAGGACGATGAGGTATCGCAACCCGAATTGAGTGGCGCGTCAGCGATCAGTCGCGAGCATCGTCAGTTTTCCATCGCCCGGGAAGGTGCTGCCGTGCTGTCCGTTCCGCTGCGGCAATCTGGCGAAGCGGTGGGGGCCTTTTGCCTCGAGCGTCCCCGGGACGAAGGGCCGTGGAATGCGAGTGAACTGGAACGCGTCCGTCTGCTGGCGGACCTTTTGGCGCCGCGGTTGGATGATCTGCACAATAAGAGCGGCTGGCTGGGCAAACGTGTCTGGCGTGCGTTTCGCAGGCGCGCGGCGCGCGGTCTCGGGGTTGAGCAAACCGGTTGGAAACTTGCGGCAATTTTGACCGTGGCGAGCCTTATCGCGATGGCTTTAATCAAAGTCGAGTACCGGATTCGAGCGCCCTTTATTTTAAAGGCTGATGTCGCCGCGATCATTTCTGCGCCGTTTCCCGGCTATAT
>JBBKXR010000366.1:0-11601 GCA_037969585.1 Verrucomicrobiales bacterium | reverse complement strand
CTGAGAGTCAGAGTGGTGGGCGGGGGCGGCGGGGCGATCCTTGGATTTCACCGGCGCGGCGGAATCTGCTGTTTTCGATTTTGCTGCGACCGCAGACGTCGACCTCGAACTGGCCGCGTTTGCCGCAATTGGCGGCGGTGGCATTGTGTCGAGCGATCGATCACCTGGGACCGGCGCTGAAAGTCGAGGCGAGGATCAAGTGGCCGAACGATATCTGGTTGGGCGAAAAGAAAGTCGCGGGTCTGCTGGTCGATACGAATTTACAGAACGCCAACCATTTCGCCGTGCTCGGCATTGGCTTGAATGTGAACAACGACCAGTTTGCGGGAGAGTTGAGCGAGACGGCGACGTCGTTGCGATTGGCGTCTTCCGATGGCGGGGCGAGCTTCGACCGCAATCGGTTGGCGGCGCGGTTGCTGGTGGAGTTGGCGGGAGTGTATCCGCAGTGCCTCGAAGATGAGTCGTTTACAGAAGTCAGTGCGATGCTGAATTCGCGGAGCGCACTGTTGGGCCGAGAGGTGCGAGTCGATTTCGCCGGTCGGAGGCTGACGGGAGAGGTAGTCGGGTTTGGTGATCGCGGCGAAATGATTCTCAGCGCTGCGAATGGCGAGCGTCACGTGCTGCATAGTGCTGAGCAAGTGAGACTTGTGGGCAAGGGCTTAGCTTTATGAATTAGCAGTTCTATAATTATGAGAATTTTTAGTTGTCTTTACAATTTCTTACTCTTAATCTTTCTCACTCCCGTATCCCCTCATACCTCCTTTTAAAGATAATGGAAAACGCCGCCGGAAGTTCTGACTCAGGTCAATTTTTCTTCGCCGACCATCACGTTCTCGACGATTCGACAACGCGGGATTTTTACCGCTTGTTGATGCAGGGCTTGGTCCACAAGACCAACAACATGCTCGGGGTCATTCAGGGCTTTTCGAGTTTGATCCTGATGGAGGACGATCTCGAAAGCAGTGTGAAGGAAAATGTCGAGCAGATGCGCGACTCGGCGGTCAACTCGTCGGAGCTGAACAAGATCATTCTTATCGCGTCGGGCTGTGCACGGATTTCGGCTGAGCCGGTTAATCTGGCGGAGGTGCTGCCTTACATGGAGCAGAATACGCGTTCGATTTGCACCGATCGCGGTGTGAATCTGGAATTTAAGGCGGTGCCGGGATTGCCATTGGTGATGGCGGACTCGACCCGTCTCAACGACATCGTCAGCGAGTTGGTGAAAAACGCGGCCGAGGCGGCGGCTGAGATCGAGCAGGGTGAAGTGGCCATCGATGTTTTGCCTCCGGGTCAGGTGTCACCGGCTGAGGAAAATCGGGTCGACTTGTTCATTCGCAATACCGGCAACGACATTCCGGCTGAGAAACTGCCGAAAATTTTCGACGCCTTCTACACTTCCAAAGACAACAGCCACTACGGCATCGGTCTGACCACGGCGAGTGTGTTGGCGGGACAGATGGGAATGCGCCTCGGTGTGCGTTCGGCGGAAGGTACGACGACGACCTGGTTAAGCATGCCGGCGCAGGTGTAGGGAGCTTTGTCCCTTGTTATCGGTTTGTTTTCTTCGTTGGATCATCCAACGAGTTAAAATATCTTGCGGGCGCTGGGGGCGAGCCGGAGTTGGTAGCGACCGGTGCTGGGATTTTTGCGGAGGTTGACTTCGGCACCGAAGGCTTCGCTGAGGTTGGCGGAGGTGAGCGTTTTTTTGATCGGTCCGGAGGCGAGCGGCCGGCCGTTTTTCAGGATTAAGGCGTGGGTGAAGTTCGGCGTGATCTCTTCAACGTGATGAGTGACTAGCACGGTCGGCGGCGCATTTTTCCTGGAGCCGAGGCGGTGCAGGAAGGCGAGGAAATTTTCGCGGGCGACCGGGTCAAGTCCGGCACAGGGTTCGTCGAGGATGAGCAGGGCGAGGCGCTTGGCCATGAGTGCGCGGCCAACGAGGATGCGTTGGCGCTCGCCCTGAGAGAGAAATGACCACTGCTGATCGGCGAGGTGTTCAGCTTCGATATGGCGCAGCACTTTGGCGGCGTCTTCGCGGTCGGCTTTCGGGGTGCGTCGCGCCCAGTAGTTGATCATGGCGTAGCGACCGCTGAGCACGACGTCTCTGGCGGGCTCGTCGAATTCGATCTTGTGACTGACACTGCTGCTGACAAATCCAATGCGTCGTTTGGCGGCGTCCCAAGTCTCGAAGTCGTCCGGATTTTCGTGGCCAAAGGTGACGTCACCGGTGGTTGGGGTCAGGTAGCCGAGCAGGATGTTGAGCAGCGAGGTCTTGCCGCTGCCGTTGGCGCCGAGGATGGCCCAGTGCTCACCTTTGTTTACGGTCCAGTCGAGATCGCTGAGGATGATGCGATCGTTGAGCGTATCGACGGACAGATTGCGGGCGCGGAGGACGGGTTTCGCTTGGGCCATGGGACGGCCAGCTTGGCGGCAATTGATGCGTTTTTCAAATACCGTCTGCCAGGCGACGCAGATCGGCGAGGTTGGCTTCGCCAGTCACTGGCCAGCCGTGGTTGAGTGCAACGCGATCGATGTCGAGGGCGGCAGCTCGTTGAATGCTGTTGCGAACTTCGGCGCTGTCGACATTCAGCCAGGATGGCGGCAGTTTAGGGATGCCGAGGTAGTTGGAAAAAAGGTCACCGCCGAAAAGAATGCGATGCTTTTGGCTGAGAAAGCCGCTGTGGCCTGCCGTATGTCCGGGCAGTGGAACGACTTCGAGGCCGCTCCAAAGGTCGAGCGTCTCGCGCGGGGCGAACCAGTGGTCGACATCGGGAACTTGATAGCGAAGCAGTTTGCGGCCAAAGCCTTCGGCGATTCCGCAGAGGCGACTGATGCCTCGGTAGGGGCGCGTTCCGGCAACGTGATCGCGATCGGCTGCGGGTGCGTAGACTCGGCAACCAGAACGACGTTTGATTTCGGCGACGTTGAGGGTGTGATCGAGATGCCCGTGAGTGAGGATGACGGCGCGGATGTCGCCGAAATCGTGGCCGAGTTCGTGGAGGACTTTTTCGAGGCGCGAGACGGCACCGTGGAATCCGCCGTCGACTAAGTAGAGGCCGGCTTCGTCGCGCAGCAGGTGGAAGGTGACGATGCAGCTTCGCACCGAAAGGTAGCAAGGTGCGGCACTGTCCGGGCTTCCATCGGGGAAGTCACCACGCGGGTCCGCCATCAAGGCTTGCCAACATACTGAGCGTTGGCACCGCTCCAGAGAGCGAGGTCATTGCCTTTCGCCGGCCTGTCACTGAGATCGTAGACTTCGTTGCCGACTAGCTGCTCCGAGGCGGTGTCCCACAGCATGACGGTGGTGGCACCCTTTTTCCGCTCGTCGGGCACGTCAACGGCGATGCGTCGGGGCATGCCGGGCACGGTAACTTCAGGCTCGGTGGGAGCGGGTCTAGAGGCGGTCGGTTTGCTGGAACTGTTGGAGCTGCTGTTGCTGGCAATGGAAGTCCGTGGTTTTGACTGAGCTTTTTGGCGTGCCTTTGCCTGTTGCTGGCGGGCGGCCTGTTGTTGCCTGACGATTCGCGCCTGTGC
Source organism: Verrucomicrobiales bacterium (assembly GCA_037969585.1). GTDB lineage: Bacteria > Verrucomicrobiota > Verrucomicrobiia > Verrucomicrobiales > DEV007 > JBBKXR01. Next base: position 8,067 of record JBBKXR010000366.1, on the reverse strand, counting down.
CTGGCGTGCTCTTTGTTCGGCGATGCGGCGCTGTTCGAGGGTTGCCTCGTAGGTGGCGAGAATCGTGACGACTTGGCCCAGACGGCTACCAGTGATCCCTGTGCCGGGTGCGTGTTGTTGGTCCCACTCGGCGGTGAACTGATCCATACTGTCGAGGCTCATGCAGCCATTCAGTGCGAGTAGTGGAGTGAGGATAAGCACCACTGCGATGCGGGCAAGTGTTTGGCGTTGGTTAGTAGTCACGGCGTTCATTGTAGAGAGTTAGAGAGAAATGTTAAGCAAAAATAGTTCCTGCCAGATCACATCGTCTAAACCAGGCGAGGAAAAAGGTGCAACTGGACTTTGTTTATTTGTCTAAAGGGTTCCGCAACAGAGTTGCGTATCGGTAAAAAATGTTACGATGGGTTTTTCTGTTTAGTGTCGGCGGGACGATCTGGCACTGCTGATTGAAAGTAATTGATGGTTCGACAGCTCGCCGCATTTCAGTAAACTCCTATGTTTGTCGTCAGTAGAATTGTAGTTCCGGATCCGAATTTTTGGTCATGAGTGTTGATGCCTTCGTTAGTTACGCGACGCCGGACCGTGAGGTGACCATGGAGTTGGTCAATAATCTCGAAGCACGGGGCTTGAAATGCTGGATCGCTCCCCGCGACGTGGCTGGAGGGGCGAAGTATGCGGAAGTTATTCTTAAAGCGCTTTCCGAAGCGAAGGTGTTTTTGCTGGTCTTCTCGGAAAATTCCAACAACTCGGAGCACGTCCAGAGAGAGGTGGAAAGAGCGCTGCATGCTTCCAAGACGATTGTGCCGGTGAGAATTGCAGACGTTTTGCCGTCGGGGTCGATGGACTACTATCTGGCGACGCTGCATTGGATCGATGCGTTTGGAAAAGCCCGCGAGGGCGCTCACGAAAAAACTGCGCAAGCGTTGGCCGGGGTGGTCGGGCGCGATCTCATTGATCCGTCGCCGATCGAAGACATTCTCGAAACGGCTTCGCCGGAGGTGGTTGAAAAGTTGGTAAGTGTCGTGCCGGAGGAATTTGTGCAGAAACTGGGAGTGCCTGAGGCCGACGATGACGATGACGGGGATGATGACGGGCATGATGACAGGGATGACAGGGATGACAGGGATGACGGGGATGACGGGGATTTTGATTCTGATTTCCTCTGCGATGACTTGCCGACGGAACGTGTCGTGCGGCGTCCGGATCCGGAACCTGCGGCGGTAGGAACTCCTGCGGAGGCGCCTGTCGCCTCGTCACCGACCGGACAGCAGTCGCCGTTTGCGGTGGCGGGAGCCGAAGTGATTGCCGATATGGGAGGCGGATTGAGATCCGGCTCAGCGGCTGACAGCACGGCAACTTGGAATGGGAGCGGAAACAAGGCTTTCGGAGTTCCGAAAAAGGGTATCATGATCGGAGGCGGCGCTCTCGCAGTGGTGGTGCTCGGTCTGGTGGGGTGGAGTCTGCTTGGTCCTGACGACGATGGTGACAGTGGCGACACTGGAACTGCCGGTGGCGATCCGCCGAAAGAGAAATTCGTTGGCGAAAAGGAAACGCCGCTAGTGCCCGAGGTTGATGAAAAATCGGTAGCGGTCACGCCGCCGGTAGATTCGGTGACCATTGCTGAGCCTGTCGCGAAGCCGGAGGATGCTCCGGTCGGGGACAATAAAGTGGCAATGGTCGACGATACTAAGCCTGCCGTTGCGGATCCGGCCACATCCAAGCCAGAGCCGGTGCCGCCAAAAGTGAAAGATCCAGTGCCGACGCCTCCTAAGGAAATGGTCGATCCGACCCGAAAAATGATCGATGACACGGTGGTGGCGTCGCGCAAACTGTGGGAAGGCGACAATCTTGCCGGTGCGATCCAGCGCTGGGAGCCAGTGATTGGATTACCGGCGGCTGAGGTGCCGCTGCAGACACTTGGGGAAAAGGGTGTCGCGTTGCTGCGTGAACTGGTGGTGGCAGCCGCAGCTGCTGCGGATGGTGGCGAAGATGACGTGACGCAGTTTTCTCAGATCGACGCTTGGCGTCCTCTGATTGATTTCACTGAGCGCCTTCAGCTCGACGAGTTATCGCCTCAACGCGAGCGGTTCGATCTCGGCTGGCGAATTGTCGAAGCCCAATCGGAATGGCAGAAACGGCAGGGCGTCGAGGCGGCGCAAGTGCTCGCCGGAATTCACGAGACTTATGGCGGCAAGGTGATGGTCCAATTGGAAAGGTCCGGCAGTGGCGCGACCGGCATGGTGGGGCGCCTGCGTAGATTGCTCGATGAAGTCGCGGAACAAGCGGTCAGCGGGCGGCTCGGCAGCAGGGAAGTGTTGGCGGAGCACTGGCAGCCGGCATTAAAAATGGCGGCCGGCACCGGCAATACTGCGGTCACGGCTACGCTTGCAGCGATCGCCTGGGGGCGTGCGGATTTACCCGGAGCGGCGTCGTTTCTGAAAGACTACGAGGTAGCGATGCGCGGCCAGGAGAAGATCGATCCGCTGGTCACCGACGTGCTGACCGAAGCGGTTGCGGCGGCTCGTTCTGGTAACGAAGATGTTACGTCAACGGAGTGGGAGTCGGCTTATGAGCTGGCCTATGCGCAGGATTTGCCCGGCGCGCTGAAGATCCTTGCCGACGTCACCCACAGCCGAGATCCCGGCGATGCCGCACCGTTGTATCGCAAGCTTTTTGATGACCAGATCGCCGACACCGCCTTGAACAAGCGGGTGAACTTTTGCCTGGAAATGCTCGAGCGCTATGATCTGGGCGACCAGGCGGAATTTTATAGAGCGCAACTGCAGGAAGTGTTTGAGGAAACTCTGCGTGAAATGGACGACCCGACGGACGGTGGCGAAATGATCAAGGAAGTCCCGGAAACCCGTCGGGCAGCTGACGCGGGAGTGTCGGCGGCGCAATACATCATGGGCGATCTGTTGTCTGGAGGAGACGGGATAGAAATAGACCCCGTCAAGGCGTTCGAGTATTTTCGGAGGTCTGCGAAGCAAGGCTATGTGCGGGCACGCTACGCGGTCGGCGAATGCTACCGTGACGGCCGTGGTGTAAATCGCGATGTTGATGAAGCGCGGCGGATCTGGATGGAATTTACCGACGAGGAGGCGGCTGAGGTTCCGCAGGCATTGTTCAATCTAGCCCTGTTGACACCGCCGGGGGATGAGCAGAGTCGGCTCTATACCGCCGCCCGGAAACACTACGACGCCAAAGTCGCTGCTGGAAAGGTCAGCAAATATGGCAGCGCTCTCGGCAAAATGATGATCGACGGCGTCGGCGGCGATCAAGATGCGAAGGGCGGGTTTAAATTACTGCAAAAACAGGTCGAGAAAGACAGCCTTGCCCAGTTCCTGGTCGGTTATATTCTCTGGAGCGAGGAGCAGAGGTTTGCTGAAATTCGCAAACAGGCCGGCATTGAACGCGACGAGGGTAAGGGTACGGAATTACTCGTCAAAGCTGCTCGTTCGGGTTATCCCACGGCGATTCAGTGGTGCACGATGAACGGGGTAAAATTCGACGGAAATTAGTTCTGAAGGTTTTCTTTAGGTGCTCACCGGGGAGGTGTTTTGGCAGCCAATGCCCATCATTGCGCGGCGTGAGCTGACATTTTCATCTTGACCGCATAGCGAGGCAGCTTTAGCAAGGTGTTTGCGCTGACCGTGTTTTACAGGATTTTGACTCATCGAAATGCAGCGCGCCTAACGCTTCAACCAACAACACCATGAAATTCAAACTGCCTTTTTTCATCGCCGCCTGCGCCTCGCTGGCAGCTGCACCAGTTTTTGCTGAGGGCGGTGCTCCGATCGCCCCGGCTGGTCCGACTCAAGACTACGGTGCCTATGAAGGCGGTCGCGGTCTGATCACCCTCGAAGGACCGAGCGGGATGTTCATCAACCCGACTTCCGGCACGATGCCCGCACATGCTGCCACTTTGCAGTATTGCTTCCTTCTGCCGACCAACGACTTTTCTGAAGTCATGGGCCACGGCGCTTTGCTTGCTTATGGCGTGACCGATTTCCTCGAAGTCGGAGCAGTCGCCAACTACATCAACTTTGATGGCGGTGATGACCCATCCGCAGTCGGTCCGATGGCTCGCCTCCGCCTCGTGCAGGACGAAGCCTTCCTGCCGGAAGTCAGCGTTGGTTACTACGGAAAATTCGGCGATGACGCTCTCGACCAACAGACGATCTTCCTCGCTGCTTACAAACGCATCCCGATCGGTGATGAAAGCGGCCCGGTGAAATCGCTCGGCATCCACGGTGGTGTCCGCGAAACCTGGGACACCCCGGAAAACGACGAAACGTTCCGTGCCTACGGTGGCCTCGAAGTTCAACTTCCGCTGCGTCTCTATCTCGTCGGTGAAGTCAGCACTGACGACAACGCCGCTGAAACTCCTTACGCTTACGGTGTGCAATGGCGCCTCGGCGGCATCAACATCAGCGTTGCCGGCATTCAAGCCGGTGCTTTTGCCGAAGATGCGTTTTACTTCGGTATCGGTTCGCAGATGAGCTTCTAAGCTGAGACGGAACTAACTACCGTTCTTTTTGAAAAGGCGTCGGGCGTTTATCGTCCGGCGCTTTTTTTGTGTGGATGCCTTTTCCAGACGAAGCGATCGTTTTCTGGCGTGATTCAGCGGATGGGGCTGTTCGTAGACAAGTGATTCCGCTTGTGGATTGGCGTCCTGCTGGGCCTCGGATGCCATTTGTACTAAGGTATGAAAGGAATGGCAGTTGGAGCGCGATTTTGGTTAAGGATCGTCCTTAACGTTGCCGTAAAAATCGATCCGATAGTATGGGGCGATGGCGTTTCTCGTATAGTGCGGCAATCTTGAGTACCAGTTCTACCGCCCCTGCCGGGGCTCGGTGACAAAATCTCGAATTAGTCCCGGCGCTTGGTCGCGGAGCGCCCTTCACACCGCGCTACCATCTTGCGTGCCTCCGGCACTGTTTTTGTGGAGATTTGTCACTTGATGTTTGCTGCGCCGTTTGCGCGCACCGGGAGGTTTACTTGCGGTGTGGTCTCCGCTAGTCTTTGCGAGGAATGAATCCGATTTTGGAATCCGATCTCAGCCGGAGCCGGCGGCAGTTTTTTGCCAGCGGCACGCGTACGCTGGGTGGTATGGCGCTGGCGTCGATGCTTGGGCGCGAAAGTGCGGCGGCTGACGCGGTGACGGATGCCGGCACGGATTTCCCGAACTTCGCTGCCAAGGCGAAAAGGGTCATCTATTTGTTTCAGTCGGGTGGGCCGTCGCAGATCGACCTGTTTGATTACAAGCCGCACCTCGACAAGGTGCACAAGCAGGAAGTGCCGGATTCGGTGTTCAATGGTCAGCGGCTGAATGGCATGTCCGCGGGGCAGAGTTCGTTTCCGGCGGCACGATCGGTGTTCAATTTTGAGCGCTGTGGACAGAGCGGTGCGTGGCTGAACACCGAAGTCATGCCGCATTTGAAAACGGTCGTCGACGACCTGTGTATCGTTCGCTCGATGCATACCGAAGCGATCAATCACGACCCGGCGATTACTTTTTTCCAGACCGGCTTTCAGATCGCCGGACGACCGAGCATCGGCGCCTGGCTGAACTATGGATTAGGCAGCGAAAATGAAAATTTGCCGGCCTTCGTCGCGATGACTTCGAACCGTGGTGGACAGCCGCTGTATGATCGGTTGTGGGGCTCAGGATTTTTACCGTCGCAGTATCAGGGAGTGCGGTTTCGTTCGGGCAAAGATCCGGTGTTGTATCTGAACAATCCTGACGGAATGAGTGCTTCGTTGCGACGGCGCACTCTCGACGACTTGGCGGAAATGAATCGCCTGCGTCACGCCGAAGTCGGCGACCCGGAGATCGTCGCACGCATCGCCCAGTACGAAATGGCATACCGGATGCAAACATCGGTGCCGGAGTTGACCGATATTTCGCAGGAGCCAGAGAGCACATTTGAGCGTTACGGAGAAGACGCGCGCAAGCCGGGAACCTTCGCGTTTAATGCTCTACAGGCACGGCGTCTGAGTGAACGTGGGGTGCGCTTTGTGCAACTGTTCCATCGCGGTTGGGATGGACACGGCGGGCTACCCTCGCAACTGCGTGCGCGTTGCAAGGAAACGGATCAGGCCTGTGCGGGCTTGCTTCTGGATCTCAAGGAGCGAGGCCTTCTTGACGAAACACTGGTTATCTGGGGTGGCGAATTTGGTCGCACGGTTTATTGTCAGGGTGAGTTGTCGGAAACCAATTACGGTCGCGATCATCACCCACGCTGCTTCAGCATGTGGATGGCGGGAGGCGGAATCAAAGCCGGTCAAGTTTTCGGAGCGACCGATGACTACAGCTACAACATCATCGAGAATCCGGTCAGTGTGCACGACCTGCACGCCACGATTCTGCATCAGTTAGGGATCGATCACAAAAAACTCACCCACCGATTTCAGGGGCGTTACTACCGCCTGACCGACGTTCACGGCAAGGTCGTGAACGATATTATTTCCTGACATGAAGCGCCGTGAAGTGATCCGGCGTTCGATCGGTGGCGCCGCCGGGCTGGCAGGAGTCGGTGCGATTTGCTCCTGCGAAACTTCGGACTCCGGGCCGGCGGATCCGATATCGCGCTTAGGCAAGAGCAAGTCGGTGTTCGAGGACGAAATCGGCATCACCACTGGCGGCTTCGATACTCAGCGTGAGCGAGGCGAGTTGAACTTGGAAAATCTGCCGGCGTACTTGAACAGCGAGCTGGGTATGCGCTTGATTGACGTCAATTCGCTTTGGTTAACGTCGTTCCGGGAGACCTATGTCAAAGCCTGTCGCGATGTGGCATCGGCCAGCGGCTGTGTGTTCACCAATCTCAAGGTTAATCATTCGATCGGCGATCTCTACGACAAGAAGCCCGAGCTCGCCACGCACGCGATGGGTGAGGCAACGCGGATGGTCGATGTCGCTGAGCAGCTCGGGGCGAAGTGGGTTCGCTTTAATTTGCCGGAGCCGGAAACGCTGATCGGCGATTTGTCGGCGCATCGGCAACTGGCAGAACACGCCGCCGAAAAATCGGTCGGTCTGGTGGTTGAGAATGGCGGTTGGATGCGCGCGCGCGCGGATTCGATTGCGCTCGGGCTTACGGCGATCGGTGACAACGCCTTTGCCGGGCCTGACACCGGCAACTGGGACGATGGAGTGCGCGATTCGGGCTTGGCTCAGTCATTTCCGCAGGCGGTGACCTGTGACTTCAAAGCCTTTGAATTGGATGCGGACGGGCAACATGCCAAGTACGACTTGCGACGCTGTTTTGATATCGGACAGGAGCAAGGCTACCGTGGTCCATGGCTTCTTGAGCACTGGCACGACGATACCAGTACGTTGGTGCACGACCTGCTGCTTTTGCGCGACCAGCTGCGCGCGTGGATGATCGAGGCCGATCCGTCGCGCTCCCGGGGGTGGAGGCGGTAGGAGTTCGAGCGTTGCAGATTCAGTTGTTTTTGCGGCCTGCTAAAAGCATGAACAAACCAACGAGGGCGAGTAGAACGCCGCCGCCCATCATGCCGAATTTTTTTCCGGCGCCTGCGGGTTCGCGATTTTCTTCGAGAACGAGGACGGTAGCTGGGTCGAATTTGGGAAAGCTTTGGCGCATCAATTCCTCCTCGTCCTTCTTGAGCGAGGAAATGGTGTTGATGGCGAGCCCCTGGACCAATTCCACGGGTTCAAAGCCGTCGGGGATTTCGTTGATGTTTTTGTAGCGCTTTGATTTAACCAGAACGGAAAAATCGCCCACCTCCGGGATTTCGTCTTCGGGAATTTCTTCCGGGTATTTCTCGAAGAGTTTGTTGATTTCGATGACGAAGGGATGCGTCTCGGAAAGGATCGGATAATAAACGTAGTCGATCTTGTCGGTGCCTTCTTCGCCCCAATAGATCAGTTCGAAGAACGCGGGGTAGTGCTTGCCGATGACCATGTGCGCGTTTGAGGTATCGGCGCTGCCGGCTTCGATCTCCGCCAACTCGACATTGACCGGGTCAGCCGTGGTTCCCTTTGAGACCTTAAATTCCTGGAAGCCAAAATAAGCAAGTGCGCCACCGGCGACGATGAGTATG
>JBBKXR010000365.1:0-9539 GCA_037969585.1 Verrucomicrobiales bacterium | reverse complement strand
CGCGCAGCGCAGCCGCACGTTTCCTCGCGATCGTGAGCGGCTTGAGTTCCAACTCACCCATCCACGGCGCCGTAGCACCCAGATCGAGTTCAAGACGCCACAGTCGACCGTATCCGTGAACCGGATAGCGACCGTCGACCCAATCAGTCAAATACCACGCCCGCTTTCCGGCGCTCGCCGCGCTCTCATCTTCGGCGATGCAGACCGGTCGAAAATAGCGGCCACCGCGCACCAGCGCCATCCGCTCAGCCGAGTAACTCGCCCCCTTTGCTTGCAGCGCGAAAAAATCGATCCGGTGATCACTCCACGACGGCACGATCAAGCCGTTGCCCAACACCGCCACACCACACGGGCCCTCACCGGACGGATGAATCATCGGCAAAGTGCCACGCAATTCCCCGTTCCACCCGACAAAGGGATGGTGCGCCGCCGGCCCATAAGCCCGCTGATAGCCGTAATCTCCGCCATCAACGACGTGCAGCAGCCGGCACGGCGGACGCTCGCCCGGATCGTTTTCGGCAGCGAACATCTCCCCATCCGATCGCACCACAAGCCCGAACGGATTCCACATTCCCCGGGCAATTCGATGCAATTTCGTGCCGTCCGGCGACATGCGAAAAATTCCGCCCTCGCCAATCCCGTTCGCCAACGAACCGTCCTGCGCCGTCAGCGTCCACTGCTTGGCGTAATTTTCTCCCAACCCGAAACAAAGGTCACCATCCGGATGCCAAGCCAGCCCCGACAAGCCATTGTGGGGATAATCCGCCTCGGTCGACAGAGTCGCCAGCTCTTCCTCGACGTCAGCCCGCCCGTCCCCATCGCTGTCTCTGATCCGCAAAATCCGTCCCCGCTCGGCAAGATACACCCAACCATCGGCGCCGAGTTCCAGATCCATCGTGTGAAACGTCGCCTCATAGAAAACCCGGCGATCGCGCCCGCGAACATGCTGTTTCGAGGGATCGAATACCAACACCTGATCGAATTTTGGCCCCGCATAATCGTCGGGCGGCATGTGAGTATGGCATGCTACCGCCCAGACCTTGCCCTCATCGTCGACATCGATTCCCGTTGGAGTGGCTATTTCCGGGTGTTCAACTACCAAAGTCATAGAAACGCCGGGTAGCAACATTTCCAGCTCGGATGGCCGTGGGTCCTGTCCTCTGGAGGCTCCTGGGCAAGCAATCAAGCAAGCGAGAAGCACTTGCGGCCCCGGTCGAAAAACGGACGATATTGCATTCACGAGCCGAGTATCGACGGACGTCAGTGCACAATGCAAGCGCCGCGTTTATTTGCGGCTTCCCGGAGCGATCTACTGTTGAATTCCGTGCGATTGACGGAAAGGTTGAATCGACCTGAACCAAATGAATCGAGGCCCCATCATTACCACCGTTGTCGTCGTTGCGATCGTCTGTGCCGCGACCGTGTTCGCCGTATCAAAACGCGAGACCTCGATCGGCATTATACCGATGAAGCCCAGTCAGGAAAATCGCACCGCCGACGATAGGCTTTATACCCCATCGACCCAATCTCTTCTGCGCCAGCACAGTTGGCTTGAGCAGGTTGAAAACATCGATTTACGGCTCAACGCCAAGGACGAAATCGAAGCCCGCTTTACGGTCGATGCGAAAGACACCGATTTCGCCGATGCCGGGCTGCGCAAACTCGCCGTCCACCATTTGCCCAGCGAATACTTGGTGCCGCGACTCCACTACACGCCCGCATCACCTCCGGATCAATTTGACGCACTCAATCTCATGCTCGGCGAGTACTCACGCAACGGCGTCAGCGTACCGCGCGGTTCGGAGGGCGACACGATGGCGCATTACACGACCAATCAAACCGATTCAGTACCGTGGAAATTGCGCGGTGACTACGATTTCATCCCCAATCCCGACTACTGCCCTCTGCGTTTTTCAGTGATCAACAACTGTCTGCGACCCGGCCTTTGGGAGATCAGTGCGGTCGATCGTACCGGCGAGATCTATCACTCGTGGTTCGACATGCCAACCAATCGCTACTATCAACTGGTCGGCGACGTCAATGGACTCAACCCCGATTTTGTAAAGTCTGCACTCGAGTGGAAGGACGGGGTAACCTTTCCGCTCGCCCTCGATCGTCTGCGCAAAGACTCCACGGTGATCGGCGATGTTCCGGTAACGAGAATAAATGCTGCGATCAGCTTTTCCACTCAGGGATCGCGTCAGAAGCTTCACAATAACTACGTGCAGGTGGAAACTGAGACCGGCGAACGTCGTGCACCCGCAGAACTCGATGATATCCTTCGGCTCCCTGTGCACATGGCGTCTTTTGAAGAGCCGGGTATTTACTACGATGACCGACGGCGTCAGTTCGATTTTGAATTCCTTTCCAATCCACTGACGGCAAAAGTAAGCCGTGTCGATCCGACGACCAGTTATCGCTGGCGCAAAGAAAAGGGACGGCCCTCGATGGCGGATGCCTACGATTACATAGAACTCGATATCGATCTAGGCGGGGGCAAACGCCTGGTTCTCGGCAACCTGCCACTCGAACTCCTGGTTAAGCAGGAAGACTTCGCCATCCACGGATTTGGAGTCGGCATTCTAGAAGCCTCGGAGCCGGCGGAGAGGCGACGCTTTCTGATCGACAAAGGTCCGTGCCCCAGCTTCGCCTACCTAGCTGAATCAGCCAAAAAAGACGGGTCGCCACTCGCGGCATTAAATTCTCACAGCTTCGGTATCGAGCAGGTATTCCTGCGCAGTTATCCCAATGCGGAAACACCTCACTGGGAATTGATTATCACCTCGTTCGAACGCATCGTCGACTTGGTAAAGTATCACATCGAAATCCCCGAGAGCCTACGGGCCGATCAGGTCAAACATTCCGAAAATTACACGCCGCCCGTGTTCTTCACTTACCAGGATAACAATGTCAACTGAGCGCAACGCCTCCGCAGCCGACGAAAAATCCGCCGAAACTGTCAGCCGACGCCGCAGCAAGCGACGCCGGAAGCTATTCATCGCCGTACCTCTGCTGATCGGGTTTCTGTGCATGGCACACATCAAATTCACCGAACAAATCGAAGCGATGTCGAACCGCGGCATCCAGTTTGGCAGTGAGATCGACGAGCGCAACACACCTAATTTAGTGGACAAGAAAGCCGGAGAGGCTCTCAACGAAGAGGAATTTGCCGAGACCTTGCCGGTCGCACCCTTTGAAGAAATCGATTGCTTCGATGAAACCGCCAAAGACTGGACGACCATTTTTGACGGATTTCAGGACAACGGCGCGTTGATCTTTGACGCCAATGGAGACGGCCTAATGGACGTCTACCTGTGCGCCAATGGGGCCAGTTGGACTCGACCGACCGATGCCGACGCAGTGCTCGCCCAGAAACCTACCCGCTCCTGCAACAGCCTCTACATCAATATGGGGAACGACGCCAATGGCCACCCGCGCTTTGCCTCGATCGCCAGTATCACAGACAACCCTGAGCACGCGGAAGCCGAGTTACTAATCGAAAATTTTCTTTACCCGCGAAAATCTGCTACTGAACCGTTCGACAGTCCCGGACGCATCTCCGCATCCGCAGTCGCCGCTGACCTCAACAGTGACGGCCGACTCGACCTGATCGTCGGCAACGCCCTACCCGGCATGCTGTGGTCGCACGAAAAGACCCAACGCGTCCTCAACCAGTTCGTTCGACCCGTGGGACGCGAGGCCGTTCACACCAAGCTACCGCTTCGCGCACAAGGTCTCTATTTTCTCAAAGACTATCAGCCCGGCGACCAAATCAATGACGAGCACGACACCGCACGCGGCACCGAACCGATCGGCAGCAACAGTGTATTTCTAAATCTCGGCGATGCTGACAACGACGGCATACCCGAGTGGCAGGACATCACCCATGACACCGGCCTAGGCGGCAAGCGCTCCACCATGGCGATCGTCGTTTCCGACATCGATCTCGACGGCGACCTCGACATTTTTGAATCCAACGTCATGGACATGGATTTTTTTCCCGGCGGATCGACTGAATTGGCCGGCGCCGCCAATCAGCTTTACATCAATCAACTCGCCGACAGCGGCAAACTCGTGTTCGAAGAACGCGCCAGCGCGATGAACATCGATGGCGTTTACGACGACGACGAAAACCCGATGCCAGATTACCATCGGCTCTATCGTATTCCTTTCCTTCCCAAGCAGTACTCCGTGCCCTTGTTCCGTTGGGAAGCCTACAAACCGGATTGGCTGGAGATCAATGGAGAGACCTCGGAACGAGCCGAAATTTCCTGGGCGTCAATTGCCCAAGACGTCAACGGCGACCTTTACCCCGATCTCTGGGTCGCCAACGACATGGGCTATCTGCGACTGTATATAAACGAAGAAGGTAAACATTTCCGCCGTGCTGACGACCATCCGCGCGCTGACCAGAGTGGTTATTGGATGACACTGACAGCCGCTGACTTCGACGGCGATCTCAACGAAGATCTCTTTGCCGGCAACGCCGGTGGCTCAGCGATGAACATCGCAATCGCCAATCCCGATCCCTACATGCTTTTCAATCCGGTGATCAGTACCGGGCTATTCGCTCAGCACTGGGTTGGCCATCACAGCAGCTTGCACATGTTCGTCGACGGCAAAGACTACCGGAAGCCGCTCGCCAATAAGATACGTCACTCCGCCAGCTTGCCGCCCGACGCATCGCTGCCGAACAACATTCGTGATTTCCTCGCCGACCAAGTGGAATTTGATCGTAACAGCCTCGACGCTTGCGAATTCGCCTGGGGCTCAACCGCTATCGATGTGCAGAACGACAGTCGCCCCGATCTTTACTGGGTGGGCTGCCTTTACGGCCGCGGCGGCAGCGTTTTTCCAATCATGGGAACTGGTCCCGGACGGCTTTTGATCAACGCCAAGCGCGATGATTCACCATTGCGCTTCATCGATCTCACTGCCGAGCATCACGTTCTCAACATTGCTGAAATCAAATACGATAAACTCGAGAGCGAAGGTGTTGTCTATCGAAAATCACCGCTGCAGAACTGGCCAAAACGAAGCCTCGTCACCAGCGACGATGTCAGTGTATGGGGCATGCAGGGCGAAGACATCGCCAGCCGCGTCACCAATCGCGACCTCATCCAAGCCTCGGAAAATGGCCGCGCCGCTATCGCCGCCGATCTCAATGGTGACGGCTTCGACGACCTGCTGGTACGCAACGCGGGCGGATACGACAGCCGCACCTCAGAATCGAAAAATCTCAAAGCACGGATCGGCAACGAGGTCCACGTCACGCCGTCGCACGATGCCAATTTCCCGTCGCCGACCAATTTCGAACCCGGTTCGACGCGCACTTTTATCAACACTTACGGACAGCGCGCCGATGCAAAAAATTGGATCAAAGTGCATCTCATCGACGATAGCGAAAAGTCTAAAAATCGCGACGCCGTCGGAGCGCGTGTGGTGGTCAATAAACACCTGCTACAAGTTCGGCGCGCGGGAAGTGGTGGCTTCGCCTCTAACGCCTACGGTCCGCTCCTGTTCGGTCTCGGCGACGCCAGCGCCACCACCATCGAAGTCACCTGGCCAGCACTCGGTGCGCCGACCACGAAGGTCGAGTTGCCTGGCCACCACAATGGCACCGTGACCATTTCGCGCAGCAAAGGCCTTGAATCCTGGAGTCCGCTGCAACCCGAGGCCGAGGTCAAGGTAACCGACCGCTGAAGCGAGGCAGCCCGCATTTTCAATCACGTGCTATCACGTGCTCAGTTTCGCTGTGATTAGATCGCCGATCTCGACCGTGCCAACTTTCTGAGTGCCGTCAGCGCCGGTGAAAATGTCGCCCGTCCGGTAACCGTCATCGATCACCGATTTCACCGCAGCATCGATGGCATCTGCCGCGTCGATTCTTCCGAACGAATAACGCAGCATCATCGCCGCCGACAAAATCTGTGCGATCGGATTGGCGATACCCTGACCCGCGATGTCAGGAGCTGAACCACCACTCGGCTCATACATGCCAAAGTATAGGCCGTCACCTTTCGATTCACCAAGACTCGCACTCGCCAGCATGCCCAGCGAACCCGTGATCATGGCCATCTCATCACTGAGAATGTCACCGAAAAGGTTCTCGGCCAATATCACGTCAAAGTCCTTCGGACGCGCCACCAATTGCATCGCCGCGTTGTCGACGTAGAGATGATCCAGTTTCACGTCTGGGTATTCTTTCGCCACTTCCTCAACCGTCCGGCGCCACAGAATTCCATTCTGCAGGACGTTGGCCTTGTCGATCGACGTCAGCCTCCCGTCGCGTTTGCGCGCCGCTCCAAACGCGACATGAGCGATCCGTCTGATTTCGCTCTGCTTGTAGATCATCGTATCGATCGCGACCAACTCACCGTCCCGTTCTTCGATCACTTTAGGGGCACCGAAATACAGCCCACCGGTCAACTCCCGGACGCACAACACGTCGAAACCACCGGCGATCCGCTCCTCTTTTACCGGCGATGCGTGGGTCAGCGAGGGAAAGCAGACGCTCGGACGAAGATTGGCAAACAAACCGAAGTGTTTTCGAAGCGGCAACAGCGCACCGCGTTCCGGCTGTTCTTCCGGTGGCAGCGTTTCCCACTTGGGACCACCAACCGAGCCAAACAGAATCGCGTCTGCCCGCTCGCAAGCCGCCAAAGTTTCGTCCGGCAATGCCTTACCGAGTTCATCGATACCAGCACCGCCGACCGGCTTCTCCTCAAGAGAAAACTCAACATCGAACCTGGGCGCCACCGCACCAAGCACCTTCAACCCTTCGGCCATGACCTCCGGTCCAATGCCATCGCCCGGCAGAACCGCAATTTTGTAACTGTTGCTTTCACTCATCGGAACACTCTCTGCCCGAAGATCGGGTGAAAATCAACCCGCTTCCGCCACCACGGCGAGAAATGCCCTCACCTGAAACAAGAGCCTCCCGTCACCGCACTGCGCCCATATCATAAAAGATCGACTGCAAACGAACCTGACCGAACGCTCACCTCGACCATGTTCTCCATCTCCCACCACCGGAATATTCGTGTCTAAACAGGCCCCTAGATTACTAGATTAGGATTAGAGCCGTTAGAGCCTGACCTAGTTAGAATCGGAGTTAGTTAGGGACAGAGTAACTTAGGGACGGACCCTTTATATATTGACAGACCCTATACCCTATGTTTTCCTTCATTCTAATAGCCAGCAGTCAGATCACTCACTTTTTTATTTCTCGGCGTCCCCCACCCCATTTTCTATGCGTCAAGCACGACTCATTCGCCGCGACGGAGAGGCCTTCTACCACTGCATTTCTCGAGTGGTGGATCGCCAGTTTATTTTTGGAGCGAAACAGAAACGCTTCTTTCTCGGCTGGATGCGCAAGCTGGAGCAATTTACCGGTGTGCAAGTCGTCACTTACTGCTTGATGTCTAACCACTTCCATTTGCTAGTTCTCGTGCCGGACAAAAGCAAAGTCACCCCACTGAGCGAAGATGCGCTGCGCGAACTTCTTCCTGTCATTTATCGAGGGCGACAGCTCACGGACGCTCTTCAGGAGTTGGATCGAGCGAGCGCCGACGCGGTTTCTGGGAGTGATCAGTGGATGACCGACATTCTCACTCGTTACGAGCGGCGCCGTCACGATCTGTCGTCCTTTCTTAAAGATCTAAAGCAGCGATTCACGCAGTGGTACAACCATCACCACGAACGCTGTGGCACGCTTTGGGAGGATCGCTTCAAGAGCGTATTGGTCGAAAATGGCGAGCACACGTTGTTGACGATGGCGGCTTATATCGATCTGAACCCGGTTCGAGCCGGGTTGGTCAACGAGCCGTGCGACTATCCGTGGTGTGGATACGGCGCAGCGATCGCTGGAATAAGCGAAGCTCGTGCCGGACTAAGTGCGATTTTACAATACACCAACTTCGGCGTAAACCGCCGCGTCACCTGGGCGCAGATAGCTCCCAAGTATCGAATGCTGGTGTTCTTGCACGGCGAGAAGCGCGACGCCGATGAGCGGACGGGTAGGAGAGGTCGACGCGGTCTCAGCCAGCGAGCCGTCGCTGAAGAACTGAGGCGCGGCGGCGAGATTTCGCTGGCGCAAGCTCTGCGCTGCAAGACTCGCTACTTTTGCGACGGAGTCGTATTAGGTAGCGGTGAATTCGTCGATCGAGTTTTTACAGAAAACCGCGAACGCTACGGGCCCCAACGAAAATCTGGCGCTCGAAAAATGGCCGGTGCTCCTTGGGGAAATTTGCATGTGCTACGCGACTTAAAACGCAAAATATTCGGCTAGGTGACAAATCCACTATCCGGCGACCGCCGCCAGAAACGCCTCCACTTTCGCCAGATCCTTAATTCCCGGCGACGCCTCCACGCCGCTTGCAACATCGACGGCAAACGGATGCACCTGTTCAATGGCTGCGACGACATTTTCCGCGGTCAGTCCCCCAGCCAAAATCACCTGCCGCTTTGACGCAGCTTCGACCACCCTCGCACTGAGTTCCCAATCCATCGTCGCCCCGGTACCGCCATATTCGGTAGGCGCATAAGCGTCGAGCAAGATCGTCGTGCCGGGAAACTTCGCAGCTTCGTCGATCAACGATTCGTCCCTTCCTCCGTGAGCTTTAAAAACCGGCAAACCTCGCTCAATCAGCGCCGCCACAAACTCAGGTGACTCATCGCCGTGCAACTGCAGTGCGTCGAGCAGACCACTGGCGAAAGCCGCCTCCAACTCCGCGGCATCAGCATTGACGAATACCCCCACGCGAGTCACCACGCCCGCAAGCTCTGCCAGCCAGTCTCGAGCATCATCGAGGGCGATGTAGCGTTTCGAATTCGGCCAAAAATTGATCCCGATTGCGTCGGCGCCCATGTCGACAATTGCCCGAGCCTGATCCGCCCGCGTGATGCCACACACCTTCGCCTTCACCTGGCCATCCTTCGACGCCTCAAAAAAATGATTACCTGACGCCCCTCTCACGACTGATCACCTCCCATCAAACCACCGAGACTGTCTTTTACCTCCAAAGTTCCTTTCACGCCCTCCAGCAGGCGTTCGATTTTCAGCGGCATCCCCAAAACGCCTTTGACCCGCGCATCGCGGGCAAATTCTTCACGCCGTCTCGCCGCACTTCGCTCAGATAAAAACAGCACGCCTGGTGCCGACCGGGCGCCCTCGTGACAGAAGCCGTGCGCTTTGCTGATCAGTTCGTAGAGCAGCGGCCCATCCAGACCGTCCATCGTCACCCCGAAAATGAACAACTGATAACGACGCTGCAGCGCCAGTTCGAAACCGTAGACTGAATCCGGCGTGGTATCGACCTCGGCCGTGGTGAACTGCGTTAGAGTCTCGCGAATCAATCGCAAGGTCGGTGCCGACGGATGCACCACCAGCACCCGAGATGCTGCCGAACTGGATGCCTCTGGCTGCGACTGATTTTCGCGGTTTCCTTCCATCGATGAAAAATATTCTGCCGAAACTACCGATTCGGCGCTTAGTTGCCAACTTCCACCCGAATGGCTGAAAAACCAAGCATCCAGAT
>JBBKXR010000364.1:0-27842 GCA_037969585.1 Verrucomicrobiales bacterium | reverse complement strand
TCGGAGCACGGAGTTCGGAGGGCTGAGGGCTGAGGGCTGAGAGTAGTGCTTGGTAATTTCAGCTTGCGCGGGCGCGGGTTGGCTTTTTTGATTCCGACTTTTCTCCGGTCGGCGAATCAGGTAGCATTTCAGTTGATCGTCGGCCTCTGAAAACCTCAGGATAGCGTTGCCCGGAAACCCCGTTCGCCGGTTCTCTCCATCCCTCTTTCTCTCCATCCCCACCGCCATCCCCCGTGCACGCTCTTGCTTCGCTCACACTCACACTCCCCGCCGTGCAGCTCGCTGCGAACCGCCAGCCGACCGCATTTTTCTCACTGAACTGGCTGGAGATCGGACTGATGGCGCTGGTGCTGCTACTCGGCTTTATGATCTGGGTGCTGACCCGGCATCAAGAGTGCAGTTTCGACGGCGAGCCGTCGGGGACGATCTGTGAACAGTTGCAGGCGCTGGCCGGTTCTTCGCACGGCCTGCCGGTGACTGGCAACGACATTGAGATCATTCAGAATGAGGAGTTTTTCGATAAGCTGTGCGCCGAAATCGGCAATGCCGAATCAACGGTGCACATCGAGACTTTCCTGTGGTGCGACGGTGCGGCTTCGGACCGCGTCAGCGAAGCGCTGCTGGCGGCGCGTCAGCGCGACGTGACGGTGCGCATCCTCACCGATGCACGCGGTTCTTCAAATTTTTCCAAAGCGCAGCGCGAGCGGCTCAGCGACGCAGGTTGCAAGGTCGATCGTTTCCATCGCTGGCGCTTGCGCAATCTAGGCAAGTTCAATGTGCGCGACCACCGCAAGCTGGCGATCATCGACGGCTGCACGGCGTTCGTTGGTGGACATTGCATCCAGGACCGCTGGCTGCTGGACGAACCGGAGCAGGATCGGCGCCGCTATCGCGATGTCAGCGTCCGCTTGACGGGTCCGATCGTGGCACAGGTGCAGTCGACTTTTTTCGAAAACTGGCAGGAAGTCAGCGGCGAACTGTTCACCGGCGAGGACACCTTTCCCAAGCTGAGCCCGACCGGCAAGATCACTGCTCACCTATGCTACGTGCGCGCTGACGGCTGCCCGTCGTCGGTGCAGAACCTGCACTACCTGGCGATCGGTTTTGCCAAGAAAAGCATCCGCATTCAGAATCCGTATTTCCTGCCCGACCCGGACGGAGCCAAGGCGCTGGTGCGGGCAGTCAAGCGCGGCGTCGACGTGCGCGTGATGACGCCGGCAGTCGATGCCTCGGACACGCCTTATGTGCAACGAGCCAGCCATTTTCTATTCCGACGAATGCTCGAAGGCGGGGTGAAAATTTACGAATACCAGCCGACGCTGCTGCACCAGAAAATCATCACCATCGACGGCGAATGGTGCGGCATCGGTTCGAGCAATTTTGACGATCGCTCGTTCGAGATCAACGACGAAGTCACGCTCGGAATCGCCGACGCTGACATCGCTCAACGGCTCGACGCCATTTTCGAGGACGACAGTGCCGAGTGCAAAATGCGCAATATCGACGAGTGGCGGAAACGCCCTCAGTGGAAGCGCGCGGTCGACTTTTTCTACTACTTGTTCAACGAACAGTTCTAGCCCTGGCCACGGGGCGGGAGCGCAGCGTTTTTTCGACAGCGCGCGGGCGAGGCGCGAGTGGGCAAGCGGTCCGCAACCAAGTTTATTCGCTCGCTGTTCTGGACACCGCGACGACGGGGAATTCTGCGGTGAACGTGGCACCCTTTCCTTTTGTGCTGAGGCAGTCGATCTTACCATGCATGAGCTCGACGAGGCGTTTGACGATCGACAGGCCGAGGCCGGTCGACCGCTCGCCGGCAGTCGGAGCGGCACTGAGCTGAACAAATTTTTCAAACATCTTGGACTGGTCTTCAACGGTAAATCCCGGACCGGTATCGGCGACGATCAGACGACCTCCATCGAGGCTGGGGCCGACGTTGACCGTGACGCTGTCGCCCTGCGTGCAGAACTTCACCGCGTTGGATACCAGGTTGGCCACGACGCGAGCGATCGCCAGCGGTTCGGCCATCACGGTGATGGGTTTTGCGTCGAGCTCGACGCGCAGGTCGATGCCTTTTTTCTGCGCCGCTATCTGGTGCTTCAGCGCCTCATCGCGCACCACAGCTACAAGATCTACCGGTTTCAGAGCGAGCTTCACCGGTGCGGTATTACGCACGGTGTCCTCGAGGAAGTGGTCGAGAAATGCGAGTGCATCCTGCGATGTCACGCGAATCGACTTGAGCAGCTTGAGCATGGTCTCATCGCCCTCGTCGTAGCGCTCCTCGGCGAGCGCCGCGCTGAGAAAAATTCCGGACAGCGGGTTTTTTAAATCGTGGGCCAGGACGCCGATGAACTCGTCGCGCTCGTCGAGAAGCTTGCTCAGGCGATCCTTAGTCCGCTTCATCTCCAGATGGGAGCGCACGCGCGACAGCAACTCGGCTTTGTTGAACGGCTTGGTGACATAGTCGACGGCACCTTGCTCGAGTGCCTGCACAATGAGGTTTTTTTCATCGGACGCGGACAGGAAAATGATCGGGATGTCGAAC
Source organism: Verrucomicrobiales bacterium (assembly GCA_037969585.1). Lineage (GTDB taxonomy): Bacteria > Verrucomicrobiota > Verrucomicrobiia > Verrucomicrobiales > DEV007 > JBBKXR01. The sequence continues at coordinate 25,300 of JBBKXR010000364.1, read as the reverse complement.
GTCGCAGGGTTGGCGCGCAGTCTGCGGCAGACTTCGAAACCGTCGACGTCGGGCATTTGCACGTCGAGCAGGATCAAGTCCGGGCGTTTGGCTGCGATACGCTGGAAGGCGGCTTCGCCGCTGGAAGCTGGCACGATGTCATAGCCCATCGGCATGAGGGTCGTGCCGACGACCTGCAGATTGTGCTCGTTGTCGTCGACTATGAGGATGGTTTCCGTTTCCGAGGAGAGTGGCATGATGACGGGTCGCGGGGGGGGTGAACTGAAAGAGTAGGGTAGACGGGGTAATCAGGGAAATATTCATCCCGACTGCGAGACGGCCGCGTCGACCGCTTGGCGCACCGCGGCGACCAACTCAGGAAAACCGTTCAACTGACGCTCAAGCGCCGCCAACTGAAAGTGCTCGGCGCGGGTATGCAAGGTATCCGCGTACTCCCTGAGGATCGGGCATTCATGCTTATCGGCAAGTCGGATTAAATTGCGCGCAAACTCGATGATGGTTTGAATCGCGAGAGTCTGCGACACGGTTTGCCAGGAGCTTAGCTCGAGTTCGGACAGCTCGTCGGCAAGCCGTTTCCAATCGTCGATTCGTCCGTCCGGAACCGTCGGCACTTCGATCCCTTTGACTCCGGTCGCCGGCAAATCGGATCCCGATCCATCGCCCGCTTCGCCGGAGCCGGCAGCCGGCTCCGCCAACGGCAGGCGGCGCGCCAGTTCGCGAAACAGTTGCGCCTTGGAAAAGGGTTTGCGCAGATAGCCGTCGAAGGCCTTGCGCAGGGCTTTTTCCTTATTCAACAGGCTGGACGCAGTGACCGCGACCACCGGCATCGCGGGCAATTCGGCGTCGCTACGAATGATCTGCAGTGCCTTGCGGCCGTCGATCTTCGGCATGCGAATATCCATCAGCACCAGATCGGGCTTCTCACGATGGGCGATATCGACGGCTTGCGCGCCATCTTCGGCGAGCAGGATCTCGTGGTGGCTGCCATCGAAAATCTCGCTGATCAGACGCCGGTTTACCTCGTTGTCGTCGACCACCAGAATCCGGCTGGCACGAATCAAATTCAGGTCTTGTTCGGTATCGAGCGCAGTCAAGCGCGGCGACGCTCCATCGGGAGCAGCTTCGACGCCTCGCAATGTCACGGTGAAGGTAGCGCCCTCGCCGCGAGCGCTGCGCACGGTGATCTTACCATCCATCAAGTTGGCGAGCATTTTGGAAATACTCAGTCCGAGCCCGGTCCCCGGTAGACCGCTCTCATCGGTGCTGGTGACTTGATGAAAGGCGTTAAAGATTCTTTTTTGCTGACTCTTGCTGATGCCGACTCCGGTATCACGGACCGCCAATGTCAAATCCATGCGCTGTCGATCCAGGCTGGGGGCTTCGGCGCAAACCTTCACCGCAACGCTGCCAGCACGGGTGAACTTGACGGCGTTGGACAAGAGGTTGAGCAGGATCTGCCGCACCCGGAGACGGTCGAGGAGCATGCACTTCGGCAGGTCGGCATTGACGTCGACGGACAGTTCCAAGCCCTTGTTGGTTGCTTCCGGCGCGATCAACGCGACCACGGACTGAACCAGTTCATTTAGATCGACGGGTTCAACATTCAGCTCGATCCGACCGGCCTCGATCTTGGATAGGTCGAGGATGTCATTGATCAGATCCAGCAACGATTTTCCGCTGTCGCGAATGACTGACAAATACTCCTTAGCTTTTTTGCTGACCACGACGCTCTCCATCAGCTCACTGAAGCCAAGAATGGCGTTCATCGGCGTGCGGATTTCGTGGCTCATGTTGGCGAGAAACTGCGTCTTCTGGCGATCGGACTCTTCGGCTCTTTCCCGGGCAGTGATTAACTCCTGTTGGGCGAGCAAGCGTCCGCTGATATCAGAAAATGTCACCACTGCGCCGTAGCGCTGATCGTTCTTTTCGATCGGATACGATCGGTATTCCGCTGCAAACGAGCTGCCGTCCTTACGCCACAGGAGCTCGTCCTCGACGTGGGCCGGCTGCCCCTGAACAGCGGCAACATGGATGCGACACTCATCGGTAGGATACGGGCTGCCGTCCGGTCGAGTATGGTGGATGAGCTCGTGCATCTGCTTACCGAGCAGTTCATCGGGCGAGCCATACCCCAGAAGCTGTGCGCATGACTGATTGCTGAATGTGCAATTGCCTTCGGTGTCGATGCCGTAGATGCCTTCGCCAGTCGAGTTGAGGATCCGCTCCAACTGCTCACGCCCCGCCTGAAGCTCTTGAACATAGCCGCCTTCCCCGGCGATGCGGGTGCGCAGATCGATCTCGCTGGAAAGGATGGACGCGAAATCGTTGAGCGTATCGCGATCCGCCTGACTCCATTGTCGCGGTTTGGTGTCGATGGCCGCCAACGCGCCAACGGCGAACCTGCCTTCCGCCAGGATGGGGTAGCCGAGGTAGGCAATGGCACCCAGATCAGCAATCGCTGAATTATTTTTGACGACGGGGTGCTCGCGGGCATCGACCACTTCGAGTGGGTCATCACAACTGACCACATACTGACAAAACGAATGACTGAGAGGCGTCTCGCGTTTTGACGCCCAGGGCTCGGGCAATCCGTGGCTGCTCTTGAAAAACTGTCGCTGCTCGTCGACCAGCGAGACGATCGCTACCGGCACGTTGAGGATCCGGGCAACGGACGCGGTGATGCGGTCGAACGTCTCCTCAGGCGGCGAGTCGAGCAGAGCCGTTCTGACGAGCGCAGCGATCCGTCCAGCGGTGTAATCGTCGGTATCAGACATTGAGGGGGTTGGTGGGGGTAGGGGGGGATGCCGAGACGATCGGACATCCTGACGCCGCGATGATACCGACTTTTTGGCTACTGACTATTCGTTTTTCCTCCTCGATTCCGGCACGATCCAGAAATCGGCAGCCGCTTGGACCGCTCCTAAACCTACTGGTAGCCCATGCTGGCGGTTAGCCATTTGCGGTCAACGACGCCGGTTTAATCTGACGAGGACAGATTATCAGTGCGGTAGTTGCGGGCAAGATGCCAAACCGACGTGCAGCTTGCAATGAATCCTCGGCCCAGCCGACCGATCGTAGCGCGAATAGAAAATCGTAAAGCCCTTACAATTAATGGATTGGGCGATATCAAAGGCGCTTGGCATCGTTCCTGCATCTCACGGACGGATGAAACAACCCTCCGACATGAGCTCCTACTCTCCCTCCCTCCCCGTCCGCACCTCCCGCGCCACGCGGGAAGTCGATGACGTTACGCCGTCGATCAGTGCCAGAGCGGATCACGCCACCGTGCTGCTGCGCGACTTCGCCCTCGAAGCCGCGCAAACCGCAGCGGCTGGATTACTCGAAAATATCCCCGCCGCTGCACGAGCAGGCTTCGTCATCGAGGCCAATACGTGGAGCCAGATCGCTGCCGTGCTGGAAGAAGCCGAGCGATCCGGCGCAGAAGAAGTATTTTCGCCCGAGGCACGTCTCTCGAATGCCTTCAGTCTGATCAACTTGGATGACGATACTTATCTCGTGCACTTGAACTTCAATTTCCACTACGCGCTGGTCAGTCTCGCTAAAGCCAACTTGATGATCGCCCGCCTGGAGGTCCTTGAGGAACATACGGCAGCGACCGAAATCCTCGCCCCGATCGAGGCGGAGTTGTCGGCAATTCTCGATGGATTGCTCGATGCGGTCCCGGATCTCGCCATGGTTCCGATCACCGTCGCGCTGGATTTCCAATCCGCTGCCTGACCTATCGCGGCGGACCTCGCAGGTCGTCCTACCCGCATTTCTCACGCGCTGACGATTGCTACCGCCGATGAAAAAATATGCCGAACCCGCACTCTTGCGCAGCCTGATTCTGCGCATGCGAACCCTGTTATTCCGATCGCCACCGCAGCTGGCAGCGTGCGCGCTGCTGACATTCCTGACTCCGACGCTGTTCGCAACTGGCCAACAGTCGGAACCAAACACCGAGCTCACGACAAGTGAGATACCCTTACCCGTAGCCGCAAAAACACCCTCCACGACCGAGCCGGAGACCTCACCGGCCCCGCCCACGTCCCCCGCAGAGAAACCCGAAGGCGGCACGGCGCCGCTACTCAGCGACCAACAACTGCGAGTCAGCCATTTTAAAATTCCCGCACCGAGAGGCTTGATCGTCGACCGCCGTGGCCGCGCTCTCACCGCCAATCGTGCGGTAAGCCGTCTGGCGATACGCCTCAATGCAATTATTCCCCAGGCTGATAGTGGCACACTCGATAAAACGGCTGCACTCAGCGCCACGAAAAGCCTGCTGGCGAAGCTGCAGTCAGAATTTCCAAAAGTCGAATGGCTGTCTGTTTCCGATCGGGACATCGAGCAGCACTGGCAGCACCGTCGCTGGCTACCACTACCGATCACCCATGCGTATGCGGATCAGGACGCGTTGGCGGACATCAAATTGTCCAGCCACCCGACCCTAACCGAACTGACCGAGTATATCCGCGATTACCCAGGCGGCGAGGCTGCCGCACATGTCACCGGTTACGTCACCGCTTCGAAGCCCGACCAACACGGTCCGGTCATCGACGCTGAATCTCGGTGGCCTGAAGTCGCGGGACGCAGCGGACTTGAAGCGAATCTGGAAGACTTGCTCGCCGGTAAACCGGGTGAAGCCAGCGAAGTATACGACCGTAACGGATTGGTGGTGAATCGGGAGATCCATCACGCGCCGCGCCCCGGCACGACCGTGGCGACGACACTCGATCTGGCAATGCAACAACGGGCCCACGCGGCGCTGCGGGACAGCGGTAGAGCCGGCGCCTTCGTTGTGATGGACGCCCGCGACGGCGACCTTCTGGTGCTGGCTTCGGAGCCGACATTCGATCCGCGCGAAATCGTATCGGGTATCAGCGCCGACGATTATGCGGCGCTCTCTGATCGTCCAGACCAACCCTTCTTCTTCCGCCCCGTCGCCGGTGCTTATCCCCCCGGTTCGACATTTAAACCCTTCGTCGCTCTGGCAGCGCTCGACCGACGAGTGGTCAACGGTCTCGCCACTCAGGTTGCCGCGCCACCGAAACTGAACATCGATGGCCGCGACTTTCATAACTGGCACGATCAGCACGAGGGCAATCTGGACGTCCGATTCGCGCTAATGCGCTCCAGCAACACCTGGTTCTATCAGGTCGGCATTCACACCGGTGGCGAGGCGATCTACGCCACCGCCGAGTCTTTTGGATTTGGCAAGGCACCTGCGCTTCCGTTCAGCAACGTCGCTGCCGGAACACTGCCTGAGCGCAACAGCCTCGGTATCGACCAGGCGGTGGCTAACTTTTCGATAGGCCAGGGGAAGCTCACTGCGTCCCCGGTACAGCTCGCCCGGGCTATTGCCGGGCTCGCCGATGGGCGACGCGTGCCCGAACCAAGACTGATTCTGCAACATCAGGATCCACTCGACTCAACAGTGCTTCATGAGGTTGCGCAGCGCTACCACAGCATGCTCGGCTTTCGACGCTACGATCTGCAACTGACCCATGCCGGCATGTGGGGGGTCGTTAACCACGATCAGGGCACTGGCAAAGGTGGTGCGACTGAACAGGCCACCGTATATGGCAAAACTGGAACCGCGCAGTGGTTCTCCGGAGGAGCCGAGCGGGCCCTGGCTTGGTTCTGCGGCTTCCTGCCAACGGCCGACAGCGCGCTGGCGTTTGTGGTTTTTGTCGAAGGTAAAGAGGGCGAAAAAATCTATGGCGGGCAAAATGCCGCACCCATCGCCGGTGAGTTCCTGCGCGACGTCGTAGCAGCCCCTGAGACCTACGGCGTTCAGTTCTCGGAGCGGAATTTTACGGCGACTCCGATCGAAACCTCCACTCCGAGCATCGATATCGACTCGGCACCGACCGGCTCGCAAACTCAAATTCAATCCCCTCAACCGGTCCCGACAGCACTGCCAGAGAGTCGCCTCGCAGAAGCCGAAGACCGCGAGCGAATGGCAATTTCACCACCTGTAACGGCGCGCATTTCATCACCAGTGCCACCGGTTTCCACGGCCGCGAACGGCGAAGGTCGGGTGCGCGTGCCAGCGATGACCGCCCGGAACGGCAGAGTTGATAGCGAAATTCCCTCGCCACCAATCAATGGCGGGACGAACGCCGACGCGTCATCGACTGACATTATCATCCCCGCCACTCCTGTAGAAACTGTGCCCGGCGGTGTCTCACTCCCTGAAGGCTCGATTCCCATTCGAGACATCACCGTTCCCACCCAGCGCTGAAGCAGACCTCCATTCTCATCCGGGCTCCCGCCAGCGAGCTCAACTTTGACCCACATCCATAGATCCAGTGAAGCCCCACCACAATAGCCCGGCCCCACCAAAAACCGGCGGCATCGCTCTCCCCCCCGCGCCCGCCACCGCTGACGGGCACCGGCGCCCCTTGAGCGAAGCTTTGCTCGCCGACAATTCCAGGAGGCCCGATTCTGGCAAGCAAAAGAGCAACGCCTCCCTGCGGAGCTGGTCCAAACGCCACCCGTGGTTACAGCGGCTCGCTATTGCCAGCGTGATCCTGGCCTGCCTCGCCGCAATCTCCGGCACCACGGTGCTCGCCCATTACTATCAGCGAGCGTCCGGGTTCGACCTCTCGGAAATGTCGCGCGTTGAAGCCGGCTCTCTGGCGACCGATCGCAACGATCAGCGTATCGGCCGAATATCACTCCAGAATCGACGCTTGGTGAGCATCGATGAAGTTCCCCAACATCTTATCGACGCCCTGGTCGCTACCGAGGACTCACGGTTTTTCGACCACGGCGGCTATGACCTCCGTGGCATCGCCCGGGCGGCTGTCGCCAACCTCAAGGCCGGAGACATCCGTCAGGGCGGCAGCACCATCACCCAACAGCTCGCCCGCCACGCATTTTCTCTGGGTGGCCGGAACTTCGACCGCAAATTTACCGAACTGTTTCTCGCCCGCCGCATCGAGCAGGCTTATTCCAAACAGGAAATCCTCGAGCACTATCTCAATCGCATCTATCTCGGTTGCGGTTATTGGGGTGTCGGCTCTGCGTCGGTCGGATATTTCGGCAAGGAAGTTGGCGAGCTCATGCCGGACGAGTCCGCGATGATATGCGCCATCATCAAGAGTCCCAATCGCTTTTCGCCTCTTGTCGATGTCTCTGCTGCGATGGCTGCCCGCGACCGCACCTTGAATCGCATGGTCAACTTGGAGTTAATCGATACCGTCACCTGCGAGTCTTTGATGGACGAACCTTGCAAGGCCCTCGACGAAGCGGATCAGCTCGGCCGCCCCCAGTATCTACTCGCCCAGTTGCGTTCCGAGGCCTTGGAAATTCTGGGCAGACAACGCGCTCTCGACGGCTACACCATTGAGACCGCGGTAGACCTGCGCGTTCAGGAGCAACTGACGGATGCCATCAATCGCAAGCTGCTGCAGATCGAATCGCAGCCTGGCTACGCTCATCAGACTCTCGCCAGTTACAGGAGAGACGGCGCCGACTCCGACACGGCAGCGCCCCGCTACCTTCAGGCGGCAGCGGTGGTTTTAGAGAATAAAACCGGTCGTATTCTAAGCACCATCGGCGGTCGCGATTTTTCAGAGAGTCAGTTCAACCGCGTCATTCAAGCACGCCGCTCGCCCGGCTCGGCCTTCTTTCCGCTCGTCTATGGCGCCGCTTTTGAAACGGGTGCAATGCAACCGACTGAGCTGATCCTCGATGCCCCACTCGATAATCGAAAAGTCATGGTCGGTGGTACCGAAGGAGTGCTGGGCGAGTGGTCCACCGAAAATCCGGCGGCGCGCTACGAGGGCGAAATCACCGCTGGCTACGCCCTCGTAAAGTCAAAGAACGGAGCCGCGGTGAAAGTCGGTACCGCAGCCGGCCTCGATCAGGTCAAGAAGCTCGCCGAACGGGCTGGAGTTCAGTCGCCGTTGCGCGAATTCCCAAACACTTTTATCGGCGTCAGTGAAATGAGTCTGCTTGATTTGGTCAGCACCTATACCGCCTTTCCTAACCTGGGTCGCCATGCCGGAAAGCCGCATCTCATCACTCGCATCCTCAGTCCTGAAGGCGAAGTCGTTTACGATTCGGCGAGGTTGCGTGGTCCCAATCAATCGATACTGACCGACAACACAGCGGCGACAATCAACGGACTCCTCAAGACCACATTCAGCGCCGGTCCGGCACGTGAATTCGCGTCCTACGCAACCGCGCTGGAGGGTGACATCGCAGGCAAGAACGGGACCTCCTACGATTTCGAAGATAACTGGTTTATTGGCTACAATGCCGACTACACCTGGGGAGTCTGGGTCGGTTTCGATCAACCGACACCGATCGCCGAACCGTCGTTCAGCAAAGACACCGCTCTGCCGATCTGGCTATCCGTCGCCCGCCAGCTCGATCCGGGCCAAACGTTTGCCGACGCTAGCGGTTGGCGCAGCGAGGCTCACTGCCTGCTCTCGGGTAAGCCGGCCGCAGCAGGCTGTTCCCACACAGACCAGGGCGATCTCACTGTTAATCTACCCGTGACGCTGGAAACCGGTCCCGCCGAAGAAGTCTGTCCGTTACACGCAACGCCATCCGAAATTCCCGATGGTGATCAATCCAAGCCGAACTCACGTTCGATCACTTCGATTTTTTATCAGGATGTGGAACCGATCCGGCCCGAAATACCGATCCTCTCCGGAAATGATGTCTACGGCGTTCTAACAAGCGACAAATCGCGTGACCTGGAAAAGCTTCGTCAGTAAGCCGTCGTCGCTGCACGTCCAAGCGCCGGTGGACGATTTTGCAGCCTGCCCGATGCCGCGTTCATGACTGTTGCGATGTGCACACATCTTGAGCCCGATTCGGTCGACGCCAAGGCCGGCGCCACGCCTCCACGCCCGGCAAACTAAGGGGTAGCGCCGATAAATCCCTGTCTGGTACCTTTCATGCAATGAAGAATTGCAATGAACAGAACTGCGCTCAGCCATCACCGTGCACGCCGCTGCGAGCGACGTCGGTAAACCGCAATGGTGCCGCAGCCTTGCAATGAATTCGCTTACGCCAAGTTTTCACCAATCTGAAATCTGAACTCTCAGCGTCATAAAATGAACCAAATGCGCGGGCACTATCACCGTTCCCAACCCTCCCGGGCATTGCAACGCGGAGCAGTGAACGATGTTTGGTTGCTGCTGGGAGTGGTGGTTGCCGGTGCCGCATTCTCATGGGTCCTGATCATTTTGTTCGGCTCGGCATCAGATTCCGGCCCGGAATCGCCTGCGGCGGAAATTGCCGTGACTGAAGCTGAAAGAATCCCCGGTGAAACTGAGGCCCGTGACGTCGCGGTAGCGACAACGAACGCTGATGACGATGCCGCCCGCCTACCGAGCGATCCGGCGCCTGATGCACCTGAGATGGCTGACGAGGCTGTCACCGACATACCTGAAAAACCTGAGAATGTCGGCGGCATGGGTGACATCGAACAGCGAACGGCTGATCTCGCCCAGGTGCCGAAGGATGTCATCGATGACTGCGAAAAGCATTTCGGGAAGAAGCTCGAGGGCGGCATGCGCTTAAGCGCGCACGAAGGCCCGGCTGCGTGCAGCTTTTCCGTCGAGTTCGAGGGGCTGATCAACCGCTGGTCTTTGATGACGGTGCCGCGTCTTGCCAAAGATGTGCTCGACATCATCGTTGTCGATCCGGCGGCGGACGCCGAATTCGTTTTAGAAATCAATGGCGGCTCCGTCGTTGGTAACGACGCCAGTTCGTGGCGCTGGCAGGCCCCGGAAAAACCCGGCATCTACTGCGTACGAATTGTCGAGAAAACCCGCGCCGAAACCATGTGCATCCATGCCGTCGTTCTGCACGATTGGGATGGCCAGTCGACAGCGATTAACGGCTACAAAATCGGCACATATCAGGACAAGCCACTGAACGACAACCCGCGTTACAACAAACCGCGCGGCTTCATCGAAGTGACCGGGGAAAACGAGGACGCCTGGGTCTCTCCTCATTTCCAGCTGAAACAGTTCGTCTGCAAACAACAGGGCGACTATCCGAAATACATGCTGCTCGAGCCGCGCTTGCTGCTGAAGCTGGAGACCCTGATCGAAAAGCTGGAGGAGTCCGGCATCGACACCGAAAGCCTCTATATACTCTCGGGATTTCGAACGCCTTGGTACAATGAAGCCATCGGTAACAGCACCAGCTACAGCCGCCACCTCTACGGTGATGCCGCCGATCTTTTTGTAGACGTCAATCGCGACGGCAATATGGACGATCTCGATTTCGACGGCAAGATCGATGGCGACGACGCCCGCGTGATCCACAAAACCATCCGTGAGATAACCGCCGAAAAGGAACATCTCGAAGGAGGACTCGGCTTCTACGATAGCGTCAACTACCGGAACCCCTTCGTGCATGTCGACACCCGCGGCACGCCCGCGCGTTGGTACAAGTAACAAGCTTTTACCCCCCAAACCCAAACTCGAAACGTAAACCCCCAAACCAGCTATGAAACCTCCACGCCCCAATTTTGTCATCGTCGCCCCACGCGACACCATCCCCGAAGCCGCCGATCCACACAATCTTGCCAGGATCCTCGCCCAGGAAGGTTGGGTTTACTTTGCAGAGCTCAATCGCGAAGAAGTCGAGGATGACGAGCACGGCATACGCTTTCTCGGCTGGCAGGACACATTGGTGGATCACTTTGGATCGCTTGATACCGTGGTCGTCATCGACAATCGAAAGCTGGCTAAAAAACTGAGCAAGCGTCGCGCCGATGTTTCGGTCATTCACTGGGAGCGCAGTGCCGCAAACATCGATAGAAAAAAATCGGAAAACGCCCAGACGCTATCGCTAGTGGAGTGCTTTAATCAGGCCAGTCCGCTGTTACCCGTCGTTGAGCGTTGCGCCTTTTCGCGAGGCTAGACTGCTGCCTGGATAATATTACCAGGTGCTTACCGGGGCCACCTTCCCGCTTTGCAGCATGATCGTCGCAGCGCAAGTCGGAGGACTTTCGCCGGCGCCTGAATGGTGACCGCGTTCCCCGATCACTACGGATGCGCAGTGGCGATATGCCGCTGACGCTCCGCCGACGCAACCCCTCGGCGTAGCTCTTGCAGGATCTGTAGTATTCCTAATCTGGGTACGGATTGAGTGCCTGCAACCGAGCCTTGGATCACCACTCGGAATCGAGGTTTGATGCGTGCAAAAAACGCACGCTCTCGTGCAATGCGCACAATTTTTACTGCTCCCGGCGGATGATTCTGCATGCGCAACGAACTCCCGAAAAGGTTCGAACCAAGCGCAACTTCCCTGAAATAAAGGAGACAGCGTGTCTCAGAAAAAATGCACGCCCGCTCCCTGCAACTTGGCCCGGATTGGTATGGGACTTGCGATAAGAGAATACGGCACGCACGCGCCTTCGTTTGCGTCCATCCACACCGCTCTTCCGCCATGTCGATGCATCATCACCGCCACCCCCACGTTCTCTCCTCGCGACCAGCCGCTGCGTGGATTCTTATTATCCCACTGCTGACCAGTGTCGTGAGTGTAGCGGTCGCCGATGACCGCAAACAACAGTCACCCTCCGCCGCAGACGCTATCGGCGAGACGGTGAACAAGCTCGACCAAATAACGGACGCGACGACTGACACGGTCGGCGGCTCGGTTCCCCAGGAACAACGCCACAACCACGGACATCTTACCGTCTATTTCGAGAACGATCTATTCGGCGGTGGTGATCAGGACTATACCAACGGTACCCGTCTATCGTGGCTTTCGGAAAACCTCCCCGACGAATCGCTTCCCGATGTTTCGCGATTGCTGCGCACTACCTTCGACTTTGATTCCTCAGATAATCTCCGACTGAACTACGGCTTCTCTCTACAGCAGTTGATGTTCACCCCCGGCGATCTCAGTGCCACCCAGCTGATCCCCGACGACCGCCCCTATGCCGGCTGGACTGCGCTCGGAGCCTCCCTGCACGCCAAGACCCTGAACACGGTGCGCTCGCTGGAGCTGTCCGTCGGTGTGGTCGGCGAGAGCAGCTATGCCGAGGATACTCAGGACTGGGTACACGATTGGCGCGAGATTCCCAAAGCCCAGGGCTGGAACAACCAGCTCCACGATGAGTTAGCGATCAATCTGTTCTTCGATAGCCAACATCGCTTCCGAACGGATCGTTCCGTCATCCCCGGCATCGAATGGGATCTGCTACCTCGACACGGAGTCGCGCTCGGCAACGTACTGACCGCCGCTGACCTGGGTATCGTGATGCGAGCCGGCTACAATCTACCGGAAAATTTCGGCAACCAGAAACTCGGCCCGACCGCTTATAATCAGGAGATCTACTACGACGATCAGGGTCGGAGGATCCGCAAAGGCGCCTTCAGTTTCTACGTCTTCCTCGGCGGCAATGCTCAGGCAAAGGCCTGGGACATATTTCTCGACGGCAACACTTCCGGCGATAGCCACAGCGTCGACAAAAATTACCTCGTCGCTGAGATCGAAGCCGGGATCGGGCTACGACTTTGGGACTGTCACCTGACCTACACACACACGTTCCGCACCGAGGAGTTTGACACTCAGGAAGACCCGCCTCAGTTCGGCTCGCTGGCGTTCACCATCCCTTTCTAGCCCATGATTGCCGAATCTTCACAGCCACCGGCTCAGGCAAGCGTCTCGCAACGCGCCGCTCTGCCATCCGCCAACCGATCGGCGCGTGTGGCCAGGCCGGCCGACCGCGTTGTCCACGCTCCTTCCCCGGCAATTCCCGAGGGCATCCTGTCGACCATCGGAGGCACCCCGCTCATCCGACTTTCCCGACTGCTCAGCGATTTGCCGGTCGATGTTTACGCAAAGCTCGAGTTCCTCAATCCCGGCGGCAGCATCAAAGACCGCCCGGCAAGCCACATCGTTCACGAAGCACTTGAGCGCGGCGATCTACAACGCGGCGACCGCGTCGTCGAATCGAGCTCCGGCAACATGGCCATCGGCCTCGCCCAAATCTGCCGCTACCACGGACTGCATCTGACCGTCATCGTTGACCCTGCCGTCAACCAGCAGACGGTGCGCATCGTCGAGGCCTATGGCGGAAGCGTGGAAATGGTCGAACAACCGATCGCCGAGGGCGGCTTTCTCGGCGCTCGGCTGTGCCGTGTCCGTGAACTGGTGGAGAGCGGTAGCGCTGAGGATGGACGCCGCACTTTCTGGCCTAACCAGTATCAAAACCCCGACAATCCCCGCGCCCATCACGCCACGATTCAGGAAATCATCGACCAGCTCGGCCACGCTCCCGATTATCTGCTCATCGCCACCAGCACTTGCGGAACTCTGATGGGTTGCGCCAGCCATCTCCGGGACCGCGGCCACTCGACCCGCCTGATCGCCGTCGATGCCCTCGGCAGCGTGATCTTTGGCAGCACCAGCGGAGAAAGAAAGATCCCCGGCCATGGCGCCGGCTGCCGATCTCATTTCCTGGACCGTTCCGTCGTTCATCAGGTGGCCTACGTAAGCGACCGCGACTGCGTTGCCGGTTGCCGGAGATTGCTCGATGAGGAAGCCATCCTCGCCGGCGGTTCCTCCGGTGGTGTCGTCACGGCGGCACAAAGATTGTTCGCCGCTCCTGAAACTCTCGCCGGATTCGAACCCGGCCGATCACGCACCCGCCCGAGCGCTGCGCTGTTGCTCTGCGACCGCGGCGAGCGCTATCTCGACACCATCTACGACGATCAGTGGGTGGCAGAAAATCTCAGCCAGTGAACCCCGACCTCTATCCATCGCAAACGCTCGACCGCGCGCCGCAAGATCCGGCGATCGCAGCCGCGATAGCGTCCCGGCCTTACCGGATCGCTGTGGTCGGCTTCGGGCCGAAAGGTTTGTATGCCTTCGAACGGTTACTCGCAGAGCTGTGCCACCAAGGCGCCCCGTCGATGCCGGTGGAGATCCATCTCTTCAATCGCTGCCCTTATCCCGCAGCGGGCGATGTCTATCGCCCCGATCAGCCGCACTACCTGCTGATGAATTTCAGCAACGCTCACATCGACGCTGGCCCGCACTCCGCGCCGTCTTCGATCGTCGGTGAGTTCCCCGATCTGGTCACATGGCTGGCTCAAAATGGCCTCCCTGCGGATCCCCACGGCTACACTCCCCGCGCTGTCGTTGGCCAGTACCTAACCGACGTCTGGACCCGCCTGCGCGATGCCTGTCCGGACTTCATCGACGTACATTTGCATCACGCGGAAGTTTTCGATCTCGCTCAAGGGCGCGACAAATATGAGCGCCTCAACCTTCACTACCGAATGTTCGACGGCGAGGCGCGCGAGCATACCTATGATCGGGTAATCCTGACCACCGGACACCAGCGTCCAGCGCGCAACGACGCGGATGCCACCATCGATTTCATTTACCCGGTTTCGCAACTCGATGAGCAGACCATCGCAGCCGGCTCGCGCGTTGCGATTCGCGGTCTCGGTCTGACCTTTATCGACGCCGCGCTGGCACTGACCGAAGGCCGTGGCGGAAATTTTCAGCGTACCGCCGGGAACGGTTTCGTTTACCAACCCTCCGGTCGAGAACCTGCCTGCCTGCTGCCGTTCTCGCGGTCCGGCCTGCCGATGGTGCCACGCGGCCGCACCCATGACGTGAACCGATCCGCGTCGGTGTTTTTCACCGCTCAGACTCTCGCCAAACTGCGCAAACGACGCGGCAGTAGGGGCATCGATTTCGACCGCGACCTGTTGCCGTTGTTGCTCGACGAAGTGACACTCGCCTACTACCGCGTCGCCGCCCGCGTGGAAGGCGATAGTGAAAGTAATTCCGCGACGCCACCCGAGCATCGAGAATCGTTGCCGCAGTGGATCGATGCATTTCACCGACGCTACCCGCATCAGCCTCGCTTCCAGCCCGGTGAACTCTTCGATCCCTTCGCGAGTCAGGTCGGAAGCCGGCTCGACCCTCACCAACAGCTGTTTGATTACTGGACTGTTCTCGATAATGCCGCTGGCATCGGGGAAACCGATCACCCGCTCATCGCCGCCGCCACCACTTGGCGACACCTGAGCGCGACCTTCGCAGACTGTTACCGCGACGGCGGTCTGGATGCCGCTTCACACCGATCGTTTTTACAATGCTACGCCGGACATTTCAACCGGCTCGCTTTTGGGCCGCCGCTGATCAACAGCCGCAAAATCCTTGCGCTGTGCCGTGCTGGTCTGATCGATTTTTCCTTTTCCCGAGACCCCGACATCACCGCCGCTCCGGACGGCGAGTTTCAGCTGAACTGCCGCACCGCCAACGAATCAATTCGCTGCGACGCCCTCATCGATGCCCGCATCCCGCGCCATCGGGCAAGCGCTGATCCCGCGCCTTTGTACCGGCGGATGATCGAGCGGGGACTGGCTCGCCTTTACGTTAACCGTAACACTGGTTCGCCAGCTAACGGTGACGCATTTTGTCCCGGCTGCATCGAGATCACAGCGACCGGTGAGTTGGTCGCTCGCGATGGCGAGGTCGAACCGCGTATCACTGTCTACGGAACGCCCACCGAGGGCCTCACTTGGGACAACGATACCTTGTCGCGTCGCCACAACGATTTCGCCAGCCGCTGGGCCCGCACGGCAGCCCGGGCTGTCGCGGCTCACCATCCGGCCACAGCCTGACCAATCTAAAACCCAACCTCCGAACTACACGATCATGCACATCTCTTCACAGACCCCTACGAGTGACGCTTATCCTCCCGGTGAACCGCATCCGCCATTGCGTGGCCCTGCCCCGATGCGTTCAGAAAAGATCGTGCCTATCGACACTGTTCTCAGCGTCCTCCCGGACTCAGAGACCAAGGCCGCGGACATGCCGGCGCTCACGCCGATCCTCGCGCCATGGATGCGCCAGGTGTTTGCGGATTCCGAGAGTCTACAGAAACTCATCACCCGGCACGGTTCGCCGATCAACCTGCACGACCTCGACAGCTTTGAGTCCAACTGCCTGGAGTACCGCCAGCTTCTGAATTCGCTCGACCTGCGCCACCAGATCTATTTCGCCCGAAAAGCCAACCGCTGCTGCAGTTTCGTCCGACGCTCGGCTGAACTTGGTCTGGGCGTGGATACCGCCAGCAGCCGGGAACTCGCCGAATGCCTGCGTCTCGGTTGCAGCCCTGACCGGTTAGTGGTCACCGCCGCAGTTAAGCCGCGTAAGCTGATCCACCTCGCGGTGAAACATCAGGTGACGATTATCGTCGATAACGCCGACGAGTGTCACCTGATCGATGCAGTCGCACGGGAACTGGGAGTGCGTGCCAATGTGGGGTTCCGCATCAGCGGTTTCGAGGTTGCCGATCCGCAACCAGGCGGCGAAAGCAAACTCTACAGTCGCTTCGGTTTCGACATCGACGAGGTACGCCAATTTCTTAACTACGCTCTCGGCAAACACGGTCACTACGACAATTTCGACTACCAGGGGCTGCACTTTCACCTCGACGGCTACAGCGTCGATCAACGCGGCTGTGCCCTGCGCGCCGCCATTCACCTGGCCGACGACCTGCGCGATGGACTCGGGCTTTCCACTGCCTTCATCGATATCGGCGGCGGTTTTCCGGTCAGCTATCTCGCCGACGCAGAGCAGTGGCAAAATTTTGATACTGAATTGCGTCGCGCCGTACTCGGTCTGCGTCCGCCGATCACTTTCGAAAACGATGGTCTCGGCTATCAGAACGTGGACGGCGTTCTTCACGGCAAGCTGGCTACCTATCCGTTCTGGAACGACCTGACTCGGGCCGACTACCTGCAGACTCTGCTGCTCGGGCAGGAAGCCACGACCGGCGAATGTATCGCCGAAGCCCTGCTGCGCCGAAACATCGAACTGCGGTTGGAACCGGGACGGTCGGTGCTCGACCAGTGCGGCACGACCGTCGCCCGCGTCGCCTTTCGCAAGCGCGACAACCGCGGCCGCCATCTGGTCGGACTGGAAATGAACATGACTCAGATGCGCAGCGGCAGCGCTGATTTCCTGGTCGATCCGGTGGTCATCCGCAAAGATTCAAAATCGAATGCCAGCGTTCCCGGCAGCCCCGTCGATGTCTATTTCTGCGGTGCTTACTGCCTCGAGAGAGACGTGCTGCTGAGACGCGCGATTCACCTTCCGGAATTGCCCGCGGTCGGTGATCTGGTCGCGTTTCCCAACACAGCGGGTTACATGATGCATTTATTCGAAAGCGAAGCGCATCTATTTCCTCCTGCTGCCAACTTGGTCAGATCGCCGGATCAAAATTCTAATAAGCATCGACCGGGAGGATTTCGTCCCGACGGCGTTCTGGCTCTACCTGAGTTTGTCAGTCAGGCGGTGGACAGCAGACGCGAATGACCGAGCCGACGATGATCGTTTCTTTGCACCCGTGCCGGCAGCGTGCGCGCACCCGTGCAGGCGATCAGCCGGTCGAGTCGAGTGAACGCCATCCGTCGTCGCTGCGCTGGAAGCGCTTCACTTCAGGCATAACCACAAAACTGGTCGCCTGCCATCGCCATACGCTGATCTCGATCATTCCGTCGCCGACTTCGATTACATGAAAGCCGTTCGGTTCGCCTTTGAGGCGTGTGGAGCAAATCGACGGTGCCTGCGACACCACCGCCCGCCATTGATCCTCTTCTAAGACGCTGTTGCCGGTGTAGGTCCTGAGATCGGCATCGGGGAACGTCCCGGTTCTCGATTGGTGAAAATGGCCCGCCAGAACCAGATCGACACGGGATTTCTGCAGCATCCCGGCTACCAGTGGAAGTGGCGAAACGGTGGCGCGCTTTTTCTCGCCGGATGCCAACAATGGGTGGTGAATTCCAAGCACACGCAGGCCTTCCGGAGCGGCCTCTTCGAATCGCGATTCAATGCGGTGAGCCTGCAGAGGACTTAGAAAGCCGAGCGACCAGTCGAGGTGAAGTCCGAACGGCGTGGACGAGTTGGCGGTAACCATCAGTCCTCCTTCAGGCAGCAATAAATCGGGTTCCTCGATCTTCGACAGGTAGCGACGGTAGCGACGGAACGGAGAAAAGAAGCGGTCGAGCGGATGGTTCAGGCCGGGCACATCGTGATTGCCGGGAAAAATAATTTGCGGCTGCGGCAGTCGCTTCAACCAAGCCGCTGCGAGGTTGAGTTCGCGCCGCCGGGCACGCATCGAAAAGTCGCCGGAGACCACCATGATGTCGGGCTCCAGTTCGCCCGCCTTGGCGACCGCGGCCTCGGCAATCTCGGCGTCGTACGCTCCGAAGTGGGGATCAGAATAGTGTAGAATACGCAGGCTCATGACGACACCGACTGTCGGTTCTCCGCTTGAACGGATGCTGCGTCTTCGCAGTCCCTGGGGCACAATACCTGCAGGCAGCGCTTCTCGAGAACCATTTCGCACGGCAGCTCTAGAATCACGATCTCGCCATCGAGCATCGCCTTGACCTGCTTTCGCTTTTTCACATTGAGGATCATCGAGGAGCCTTCGATAACGAGCATTTCCTTCATTTCCAGCAACTGGCCCGCGAGGTATCCTAAGCCCGCTTTAACCAATGACCAACGATCGCTGCCTTTCATCACGTAGGCGGCCATACTCCCCCCGTCGAGATCGACTCGTTTCGCGAGCAGGCCGACCGCGTCCTCGTAGGGGCCGGGACAAAAGCTGGCCATCCGGGTGCGAACCGACTGCTGTTCGGTCTCAGTTCGAACCGTGAGTTCGAGCACCGGGGTGCGCACCGCGAGAACCGACAGCTCGTAGAGAACGCGCAGCGCTTTTGACCACCAGGGACGCCCTCGAAAGCCGCTCCGAGCCTCGGCGAGATGTGGGTAAAAGCCGAGCACAGTCAGACACAGGCAGACGTCTCCATTGACCCGAAGCACATCGATAGATTGACGTTCCGCGTCGAGCAATGCACGCAGACCGTCCATCGGATCGAGAGGCATCTCCACGGCGCGGGCGGCGAGATTGAAGGTGCCCAGAGGCAGAATACCGAGCGCCTTATCGCTGCCGAGCAACAGCCGTGCGGCGAGCGCCACCGTGCCGTCGCCGCCTCCGACGATCAGGATCTCGCTGTCAGAGCGCGCCGCTTTCTCGATGTTGTTCTGCAATTCCGCAGGCGGCACCACCGCCATGTTCACTGAGTGACCCGCGGCGAAGAACAGTTGGCGCATTTTCTCCTGTCCTTCGTCGTCTAGAAGACTTGCCGAACCCGAGCGGCTGTTCATCACCAGATCGTAAGTCATAGCTCGTTGGGAACCGACACATGCGTGTTAGACGAAAATGTTACCCACCGCTTCCCAGTCTCAAACATTACAGACATTTTCCGAAAATAAGGCAATCGTAACTGCCGATCGTTATCTGCGCCGAGTGTTGCGCTGCCTGGCTCTCAACTGATTCGGCCACGACATCAATGACAGGAGCGTCGCTGAAATCATCACCGTAGACTTTCGAGTCGGCATGAAACAAAACCCGCCACGCGCCGCCATCGGGAAAGCCGATTCGATATCCGTCGCGCGTGGCGTTGGTGAGATGCATCACCACCACCAACTGCTCGTCGCCATAACCGCGCGAGTAGGCGATCACTTTGTCGTCCGGATTGTGGTGCAGCACTTCAAACTCACGACCGCGCAAGGCCGGCAGGTTTCGCCGGTGGTGAATCAGGTCGCGGTAGATACGGGTCACTCCCTGCTCATGCGGCGCGAGTTCCCAGTCGATCGGAGTGGCATCATCAAAGTGTCCGGTAGCAAGAAATTCCTGACCTTGGAAAATCATTGGGATGCCCGGTGCGGTCATCGTCAGACAAGCACCGAGCACCGATCTTTTCCGTGCCCAGTAGCCCTCCTGATCGATCTCGTCGACCTCTGTCGGCACCCGACTTTTGCCATTCGCCACTTCATCGTGTGACTCGGTGTAGACGACGCGCTGGAACGGATCATCGTTGTAACGATATGCCAGTGCCCGGAGAATGTCGTCGGTGCTACGCTGCGTGTCGTCGCCGACCGTCAGCACCTTGCGCACGGGGTGGACAAATTGTTCATCCCATTGACTGCCAAATCCGGCGCCTCCTGTTCCGGTATCCTTAGTGATCCACTCGTTCGACCGCAGGTCTTCCGCCACGGTCAGCGCCGTGGGAAAGTGCTCGCGCACTTCGTCGTTGATCCATTGGGACAGCGACCACCCTTCGGGAATCTCAGCACTGTCGTCGACCGAACGCACATAAAATGTCATGTCGAAACGCAGTCCGTCGACGTGGTAGGCGTCCAGCCACATCAGCGCATTATCGCGGATATAGCGTCGCACTTCCCGGCGCCCGTAGTCAGGACGCGTGCTGCCCCACGGCGTGGTCGCCCGCCAATCGTTGTAAAAGTAAATGCCACCGCCATCATTTTCACCCCAGCCATCGAATCGCCACAGATCGAGATCGCTCGGACCAAAGTGGTTGTAGACCACGTCAACCAACACCGCCAGGCCGCGCTCATGGCAGGCCTTGACGAATCGTTTCAGACCGGCCACCCCGCCGTAGTCGGTCTCGATCGCAAATGGGAACGCGGGATTATATCCCCACGATTGGTCGCCGGCAAACTCAGCTACCGGCATCAGTTCGATGGCATTGATCCCCAGACCGGCAATATGATCGAGACGCTCGATGGCGTTGTCGAAGTTGCCAACGGTGTCAGGGTTTTCGCCTCTGAAAAAAGTTCCCAGGTGCAGTTCATAGATTACCAATTCATTCCACGGCGCCATCTGAAACTCCTCGTCGTCTGCCCAGTCGAACTGCGCGTCGTCGATGACGATGCTGTCGCCTGCCGAATTGGTCAGTTCGCGCGCGGTCGGATCGTTTTTCCACAGTTCCTGATCGCCGTTGCGAATGACAAATTTATACAGGGCTCCGGCGCCAGCTCCTTCCACCTCGCCACGCCAGCGATCGTCATCACCGCGAGTCAGCGGATGCGCTTCCCGACTCCAGTCATTGAAATCGCCCGCCACCGACACTTCATCGGCGTGCGGTGCCCAGACGCAAAAGTGAACGCCGGTGTCGGTCAGGTGAGCTCCGGCCAATTCGTCAAAGTTGGTTTTCATCGATAGATAATCTCTTCAGTACAATACAAGGCTCCTCCGTCGGGCATCCGACGGTTTGCTTCTATTCTATACAGCACATCGCTATACAGCACATCGAGTGCCACGGTTTGACGATCAGGTGGTGCCTCGGATTGCGGTGTCAAACGCGTCAGCAACATGGCAAAACGCCAGCCTGGGGATTGCAAAACGCCTCGCGAATTCCGCGGCTCAGCTGCAACCAATTCATCGGCGAGGATGCCTTCCCCGCCGGCGCGCCATTTCTGGGGTTTACGCCAGGCAGATTGCGGTTTACGCCAAGCGATGCGCAGCGAACCCACAGATTTTCACACTGACCCCGAGCCGATCGGTCCGGCGGCGATGTCGACAGACACGATCGTGTGGCGTTGGCAGAAGCGAATCACAGCCGACCCGGAAACCCTGCTACGCTGGGAGTCTTTGATCGATGAGGGATTTGTGCCGGATGGCACGGTCAGTCAGACGGCGGGACAGAAGACGGCGCTGGTCGAAGTGTTTACTACGGATCCGTCACGGGCGGAGGACTTGCAGCTCGCCTTTGGCGGGCGGGCGGAAACGATCGATGCGCAGGCGATGATGCGCCCGGCGCCGAGCGATGGCGAGCCGCTGCGGATTCGCAATCAATTGGTGGTCACGGAGTCAACCGAAGTGGCGATGATCGAGGCCTTGCAAGCGCGGTTCCCTGGTCGTGCGGTTTTGTCCTTCCCTCCTGAGCTGGCATTCGGCACCGGGCGGCACGGCACCACGGGAACGTGTCTGCGTTTGCTGGCGGATATCGCCGCTGAGAAACGACGCGCCGGCTTGTCGTGGAATATTCTCGATGTCGGCCACGGCACGGGCATTCTTGCCATCGCCGCTGTGGTGCTAGGCGCGGAGTCGGGGTTGGGCCTCGACAACGACAATTTCGCGGTCGAGGTCGGGAAGCGAAATGCCCAACGCCACGGGCTGGACGCGTCGCGCTGCCCATTCATCGGGGCGGACCTCGCTGAATGGTGTCCTCCCGGCGAGCGTCGCTATGAGGTGCTAGTCGCAAACTTGTTCGCCGGTTTGTTGGTCGAGCACATCAAGAAAATCGCCAACTGGCTGGCGGCGGATGGTGACGTGGTGGTGTCCGGGATTTTGCGGACTCAGGTCGATCAGGTATTGGCAGCCGCAGCGCAGGCCGGGCTGACCTTTGAGACGCCGTGCCGGAGTGGCAAATGGGTGGCCATGCGCGGACGACACACTGCGTCGGTAGTTGGCTAGCCGCGCGCGTGAGCGACTTTATGAAACTTCGGAGGTCGGTTTTTCTACGGGAACTCGCAGGTTCAATTGGCAATCGCAGCTACTTTTTGTGCCAGCGCGTATTTTTTCGGTATTTTCACAAAGTCTCGTCAGCGAGTGGTTGAGTCGGCGCTAAAGTATTGGCGCTTGCGCGGACTGGCGGAGTTCGCCGCCTTCGGCTATGATCGGTCGTTCCTTTTCCTCCTGACCCGATCATGTCCACTTCGACTCCCATGAACGTCGCCCGCGCCGCGTTCGTTTTGCTGACAACGCTGCTGGGCTTGTCGATCGCCTACGGCAAGGGGCCCAATGATGCCTGGATCGGCGCAGTGTCGGGACTGGCGTTTGGCTTTGTCATCATCGGGGTGGATTTGTGTCTGCGAAATTTCAGCATCCGCGGTTTTTCGACCGGCACGTTTGGGCTGCTGATCGGCCTGCTGTGTGCGTGGTTGATCACTCAAATCGAATTTTTCGCCGGAGCCGGACTCGACGATTATGAGACGGCGCAGCAGATTTTCGAACTGTCGGTGTATCTGGGTCTGGGATTCATCGGCCTGGCGCTTGCTCTGCGCAGCAAACGCGAAGAATTTTCGCTGATTATCCCCTACGTGCGTTTCCGCCAGGAGGCGGTGCACGATCAACCGCTGCTGGTCGACACGAATATCATCATCGACGGGCGCTTGCCTAAGCTGTGCGCGACCGGCTTTTTGCAGGGCTCGCTGTTGGTGCCGAGTTTTGTGCTCGAAGAATTGCAGGCGCTCGCCGATTCACACGATTCGCTGAAAAGTCAGCGCGGCAAGCGCGGCCTCGAAGGGCTAAAACGAATGCAGGAGTCGGATGCGCTCGATGTGACAATCGACGAGACGGATCCGAAACAGGTCGAGGGCGTCGATGCTAAGCTGATCCAGATCGCGGCGATATACGACGCTCGTCTGCTGACCAATGACGCCAACTTGGTCAAGGTGGCACGCCTTCAGGGGGTGCAGGTTTTACACCTGAACGAACTCGCCAAGGCGCTGCGCCCGGTGGTCGCTCCCGGTGATGACGTCGAACTCTATCTCGTCAAAGAAGGCAAGGACGATCACCAGGCAATCGGTTACCTCGCCGACGGCACAATGATCGTGGTCAACCAGGCGATCAAGCAGATCGGCACCACTCAACAAGTGGTGGTCGCCGGCGCGGTGCAAACCAGCGCCGGGCAATTGATTTTCGCGGAGCTGAAAAACAACTGAGAAGGGCAAGGGACCGGAACCGGCCGCTTACTCTTCTTCGTTTTCGTCGCTGTCACCACCGTCCGAATCGCCTTCGGCGTCAGGGGCGTCGCCCGAATCACCCGAATCAGCAGCCGGTGCTTCGGCATCGTCAGTAGCGGGCGCGTTGTCATCACGGTCGACTTCTTTGCCGTCGTTGACATCGGCGATGTCGTGCAGGGCATCGATAAAATCGTCGAGGCATTCTTCGGGCACCATTATGGTGTCACGACGACCGCGAACGTCTTCGGTGATTTTGACAAAACGACCGCGATCATTCTCTTTCAAATCGAGAAAGAATGTCTTGCGATCGGTGACAATTTTTTCGGTGTGCAGTGGGTCGTCATTGCGCTGACGCCGCCCTTGGCCTTCGTATTCCTCGCTCATAACTTTGCTCCTCTTGCGGGTTCTTACCCGGGTTGTCTTCCTTCTAGTTTGCCAATCCCATGGCAAACGTCCCGCCTAGCTAAACGTTGTGTTTTCGCTTTGCAAGCAAATCTCACACCGTAGACACGCTCCTTCGCAAAATCGTTCGTTCACAGACCGACGGCCGCACGCACTCGATCGAGCACTTCGCGAGCGGTAGCACGGGCTTTAGCGGCGCCAGCTTCGAGCACTCCATCGACGTAGGCAGGATCGCTCTCCAGCTCGCTGCGCCGGGCGCGGGCATCGGCAAAATAGTCGCGTAGTTTCTCAAACAACTGCTGCTTAAAGGTGCCGTAGCCTTCGCCGCCGGCGCGAAAAGCGTCTTGCATCGCAGCGACTTCGTCGGCTGTGGCGATGAGCTGGTAAAGCTGAACGATGTACGAAGCCTCGGGATCCTTGGGCTCCTCGACCGGAGTCGAATCGGTGACGATGCGCATGATCTTTTTGCGCAGCGGTTTTTCGTCCTCGAACAGGCCAACGGTGTTGCCGTAGCTCTTGCTCATCTTCTGACCGTCGAGCCCGGGAACAACCGCGGTGTCTTCGCGAATACGCGGCTCGGGGATTTTCAGTAGTTCCGTGCCGCAGCGGTCGTTGAGTTTCTGCGCGATATCACGAGTGACCTCAACGTGCTGCTTTTGATCTTTGCCGACCGGCACGATGTCGCTGTCGTAGATCAGAATGTCAGCCGCCATCAACACGGGGTAGGCGAACAGACCGTGCGAGGCGGCGATGCCACGCGAGGTTTTGTCTTTGTAAGAATGGCAGCGCTCGAGCAGCCCCATCGGCGTGACCGTGCTCAGGATCCAGCTCAGTTCGGTGACTTCAGGCACCTGCGACTGACGGAAAAAGGTCGCCTTCTCGGGATCGAGGCCGCAGGCCAGGAAATCGAGCGCCAAATCGCGGACGTTCTGCCGCAGTTCGCTCGGATCGGAGACCGTCGTCAGCGAATGATAATCGGCGATAAAATACAGCGCCTCACCCTCGTCCTGAAGACGAATCGCCGGTTCCATCATGCCAAAGTAGTTGCCGATGTGGAGCCGCCCAGATGGCTGCATGCCTGATAAAATACGCATGGCGAACCATCGGAGGTTGGCGCGGACTGTCAAGCGGGTGGGTCGCAAAGCGAGCCGAGCGCGAGAGGCAGGCGATGTTCAAGATGGGCGATGAGGAGCCAGGCTATCTATAATTGCCAGCGAACGTCGTGCGGTTCCCGCCCGGTCGCGCACCGCCGCCTCGACCCGTCACGGTGATTCGCGCCCGTCACCTGCCGGCGCGGGCACGCGGGAGCGTGCCCCTCCAGACCCTG
>JBBKXR010000363.1:0-7180 GCA_037969585.1 Verrucomicrobiales bacterium | reverse complement strand
GCGGCGATGACGGTTGCGAGGACGATCAGTCCGAAAGCGGGTGGGGTGCGCTCGCCGAGGCGTTTGGAAATAAACGCAAACAGGGCGGCGAAGATGCCGAGGACGATGGAGAGAAATGGGATGGAGAGGCGTGGCAGCGGGGTGAGGGCGGGAAGTTTTTCGGGCTGTGGCAGGACTTCTTTTTTGGTGAGTTGCCAGGTCACCGATGGTGCTTCGGGGGTGACGGTGAAAAGTTTTTTATCACTCGGCGAGCGGAAGGTGACTTCGACTGCTTGAGCGTCGGCGGGGAATAGATCCCAGGTGATGCCTGCGTTGTCGGGAAAGCCAGTTCGCGAGGCGGCAAAGACTACGGCGACGGCGGCTTCGCTGGCGGGAATCGCTTCGCGCTCGTCGGTGACGATGGCGAGTTTGGGATCGTTGCGGATGAATTCGCTGCGTTCGTGCTCAAGTTTGATGGCGACTCCGTCGAGACTTAGAGGGCATTTTCCCGACAGTCGATCGAGTACCTGCTTGAATATGGCGTCGTGATCGGCGCTTTGGATGTCGGTGCTGTGCTCGGGCAGAAGGGCAGCGATGCGAACGACGAAGGTCTGGCGGATTTCGTAGGGCTCAATGCTGACGAAGCCCTGCACTGGTGCGTCGAGCGTCTGGGCGTGCGCCGATGGCGCGGAGACAGCGAGCCACACGAGAGCAATCGTTGCGATCCGGTAGAGGTTGATCAAAAGTGGCATCACGCGGTTTTGGGAGATGCGAACGTACGCCTTCGCGGCGACGCGTCACGGCTTTTTTCATTGTTGTCGAGGACGCGGCTGCGGCAGGCTAGTGCCGATGAGAATTTCTAAGGCGATTGCGGGATTGTGGGGTGTGTCTTGCCTGCTGATATTTCTAATTGGCGCGGCAGTAGCCGATGCGGAGGAGGCGGTGCGGAAATTTACCAACACGGATGGGGTGGTCATCGAGGCGACGATCCAATCGATCAAGAATGAGTCAGCGGTGTTGATGTGGAAAGGCAAGGAGGTAGAGGTGCCGTTGGCGAAACTATCGGCGGCAGATCGCGAGTGGGTGAAAGAGTGGCAGAAGACGGGTGCGAAAATGGAAAAAGCGCAACTGTCACCGGCTTCTGGGACGCCAGACGAGCGGGCGGGAAAGACGCTTACCTTCGAATTTCCCGATTTGATCAAAGACATGAGGGGCGAGCCGGCGGCAATCAATGTCAAGGTGCCGGCGACGTATGATGCGTCCAAACCGCTGCCCTTATTCATCTACGTGGGTGGAGGCAACGGCGGCAATTCTCCGGGCGGCGCGAGTGGCTTGACCAAAGACGACTTTTTGTGCGCTGGGTTCCCGTATCCGGACGATGGACGCAATCCTGCGCAGGCCAATATGGTAGGAAGTTTTGACGAGGTTTGGGCCTATTGGGAGCCGATGCTGAAGAAGTTGGATGAGGAGTTTCCGAATATCGACAAGCGTCTGCGAATGATCGGTGGCTTCAGCAACGGCGGTCACGCGATCGATGGTTTGCTCGGTGAGACGGCGTTTGCGGAGTATTTTAATGCGTTCATTTTAATCGATGGCGGTGGTTCGCTGGGCGGCAAATATCGGTCATCGAAGGGCGAGCATTGTTATATCGCCTGGGGAGAAAACTCGCCCAATGCGATCAATGCGGAGGAAGTTGTAGAACGAGCGCGTAGGTCGGGAATGGAATATGTGGCGAGCGAAATGGTGGGCGTTGGCCACGCATTTCCCGAGTCGGAAAAAGAAAAGGTGAAGGCGTGGATCTACGATGTCGTGTTGCCCGGGCTCAAAAGTAAGGCTGAGTGAAGCTTTCGCTGGCTGAGCTTGGCTCATTTGCGGTATTGCGGGCGACCGGTGGCAGGGTCACAGTCGCAACGATGAATTTTTCACGCAAATTTGCCGTTACCTGCCTTGTTTCGGTGGCGATTCCTTTCGCTGCTTCGGCCCAGAACGCCAAACCCGACCCTTCCAAGGCGGGCAATGAACAGGTTGCCGAAATCATTAACAGCTACGAGGGGCGTGGAGTTCTCGCCGATGACACGCCGCCAACGCCACCGCAGGAAGCGTTGAAAAAATTCAAGGTCCGTGACGGGTTCGAGGTCGACTTGGTCGCCAGCGAGCCGGAGGTCGGTCAGCCGCTGTTCATGAACTGGGATTCGCGTGGTCGCCTATGGGTCATGCAGTACCTTCAGTATCAATTTCCTGCCGGGCTGAAGATCGTCGAGTACGACAATCACTTGCGCGCTCAGTTCGACAAAGTGCCGGAGCCGCCGCCAAAAGGCACGAAGGGCGCGGACAAGATCACGGTATTTGAGGACACGGACGGCGATGGCATTTACGACAAGCATCACGATGCGATCACTGGCCTGAACATTGCGACTTCAGTGGCGATCGGTCACGGTGGCATCTGGGTTTCGAATCCTCCGTATCTTTTAAATTATCCCGACGCTGACGGCGATGCGATTCCTGACGGTGATCCTGAGGTGTGTTTGTCAGGATTTGGCATCGAAGACACGCACTCGGTGATGAGCAATCTCGAGTGGGGCCCCGACGGATGGCTCTATGGAGTTAACGGTTCGACCTCGACGGGTGAAGTCGAGAATCCAGCCACGGGCGAGACGGTCAAGTGGCAGGGACAGATGGTCTGGCGCTATCATCCCGACTCGAAACAGTTCGAAATTTACGCCGAAGGCGGTGGCAACACTTTCAGTCTGGAGATCGATTCCAAGGGGAGGGTCTTTTCGGGGACCAACAACGGCGACACGCGCGGTATGTATTATCCGCAGGGGAGCTATGGCATCAAGGGTTGGGGCAAGCACGGTCCGCTGACCAATCCATATGCCTTCGGCTACTTTCAACACATGCGTCATGAGGGCGACAAGAACCGCTTCGCCCAGGCTTTCTGCATTTACGAAGGAGGGCTCTACCCGCCGGAATTCGAGGGGAAAATTGTCGCGCCGAACTCGTTGCACAACGTGGTTTGGGTCAGTGAACTTTTTCCTGACACGTCGACTTATCGGACGGTTGATGAACCGAATCTGCTGGAGACGGATGACCGCTGGTTTCGTCCGGTATTTTCTGGAGTCGGACCGGACGGCTGTGTTTATATCGGCGATTGGTACGACACGCGCTTATCGCACGTGCGTCCGATCGATGACTGGCACAAGGAGAGCGGTCGCGTTTATCGGGTGAAGCCGGCGGGTTCGCATCCGAAGTACACCCACGGTAATCTCGACGAAGCACCGGCGCAGAAATTGATCGGACTGTTTGGCGATTCGAATCGCTTCGTGCGCCGTCGCGCGATGCTCGAACTGGGCTGGCGCGGTGACAAGTCGGTGCTGCCGGAGTTGACCGAGTTGGTCACGGCGAACAAGGGGCAGGCATCGCTGGAAGCACTGTGGGCAGTGAATTTGCTCGGTGGACTCGACGAGGAGCTGGCGATCGAATGGCTCGGCCATCAAGACGAGCACGTGCGTCGATGGGTGGCTCGGATCGTTGGCGATCGACGTGAGGCAGGACCGAATCTTGGTGATGCTCTCAGCGAACTTGCAGCTCGCGAAACTCAAGTTCAGGTTCGTTCGCAGCTGGCAAGTGCGGCCAAACGGCTACCGCCCGAAATCGCGATTCCCATCGTCCGCAATTTGCTCGGCCGCAGCGAAGACGCCGAGGACATGCACATGCCACTGATGGATTGGTGGGCGCTTGAGGCGAACGCCGAGGAAGGTCGCGAATTGGTCGAGCGCATGGTTGCCGATAAGACGACTTGGGCCTTGCCTCTGTTCCGCGAAGAAATCGCCACCCGCTTGATGCGCCGCTATGCGATGGCCGGCGGTGAAGCAAACTTCACCACTTGTGCGAAGTTGCTGGCGACGGCGCCGGACGATGATGCCAAAAAGCGACTGATGACGGGTCTGCAACTCGCCTTCCAGGGAGCGCCGATCCCGGAACTTCCAGTAGATTTAACCAAGCAAATGGACGCCTATTCCGCTGCGGCGGGAGAAAACGATTTGATTCTGGCGATCCAGCGAGGTGATAAGGAAGCTTTGAAGAAAGCGATCACGGTAGTCGCGTCCAATGATTCCGATCCGGTGGAGCGCATTGAGTTGGCGAAACTTTTCGGCGACGTCGATGATCCGGTCGTCGTTCCGACGTTGTTGGCGTTGTTGGCGCTGGATCAGCAGAGTACGCTCAAACGTGTCGCGTTGCAGGCTCTCTCCAGCTACGATGATCCTAACATTCCTAAAACGATTTTGTCTCGATTGGGCTCGACGTTGCCTGCCGAGCACGAGGTTCAGAGCACAGCGCATCGGGTGGTTGCTGGTCGCCTGGAGTGGGCAAAACAGTTTTTGGAGAAGGTCGATCTCGCTCACGTCAAGGCGCGCAACGTTTCGCCGGACGTCGTACAGTTGTTGGCGCTTTACAAAGATCCTGAGATTAATGCCAAGATCGCCAAGCATTGGCCGGACATGCGCGCCAAGACCTCCGAGCAGAACATGGAGGAAATTGCCAGAATCAAGAAAGTGCTCGCCGCTGAAGGTGGCAAAGGCGACCCCGATGCCGGGCGCACGCACTTCACGGCTCGTTGCGCCGCTTGTCACAAGCTGTTCGAGGAGGGTGGAGTGGTCGCGCCCGATCTTACGGTATACGAGCGTGGCAATCTCGACTTCTGGCTGCCGGGTATCATTGACCCGAGTTTGGAAATCCGTGAGGGCTTCACCAATTTCGTTGCGACCATGAACGATGGCCGGGTGCTGATCGGCATGGTCGCTGATCAGAATCCGCAAACCGTAACGCTTCGCGACGCGGCCAACCAGGAGACGTTGCTGACTCGGTCGGATATCAAATCACTGGTAGCGACGCCGGTGTCGTTGATGCCGCCGGGATTGTTGGTGGGCATGCAGGACCAGGAACTGCGCGATTTGTTCGCGTATCTCCGGCTGAACGCGAAGTGAGTTACTGTGGGGCAGAGTTGCACTCTGCCTCATTGGACGTGGCTCTTCTGAATGATCAATGCAAAGAGGCAGTTTACAAAACTGCGCCACTTTGTTTGACTGTTCAAATGAACTTTATTGGCTTCGATCCAGATGTAGAAGTTTCGCGGACCCGCCGACGTTTACCGCATTGGTTTCAGATTGGGAGAACTTACTGCGTTACGTTTCGATTGGCGGATTCCTTGCCTCGGTTAACGCGCGATGCCATCAAGATAGAGCGAGCGGAGTGGCTTGCCGCACGTGGTGTGGCGAAGATGGAAGAGCTGTCGGACGAAGATAGGGTTCGCTTTCGGCATCGGTTTACGAAGAAGGTCGATGCCTTGCTCGACAATGGCTATGGCGAATGCCAGCTGCGGGACTCAGCGAACGCAGCGATTGTTGGTGATGCTTTGACGTTTTTTGACGGTGATCGATACGAACTCGACGCTTTTGTGGTGATGCCGAATCACGTGCATTTGTTAGTTTGTCCGATTAAGCCATTAGCGTTGCCGAAGATTCTACAGTCCTGCAAGCGACATGCGGCCCGGGAGATCAATCGGAGGATGGGAAGGACTGGGCAGGCGCTTTGGCTGGATGAGAATTTCGATCATCTGGTGCGGAGTTCAAAGCAGTTGGACTGTCTGCGAATTTATATCGAGCAGAACCCTGGTAAAGCGGGCTTAAAGAACGGGGAGTATCTGTTGGGACAGGGTGGGGCAGTTTTGTAAACTGCCTCGGTGCGTTGGTCGTTGAGCTTCTCGTCCACTCAAGCAGTTTAAAAAACTGCTCCACTTTCCTGCTACGATCTGAGCAACTCTAACATATCGTCGGGGGTCAGCTTTGCGGCTTTGCCGGTGCCTTTGAGGAGGGAGTCGGCGAGATCGCGTTTGCGGTGGTGCAGGGCGACGATCTTTTCTTCGATGGTGTCGCGGACGATCAGGCGATAGACGGTCACGGGGCGCTGCTGGCCGATGCGATGAGCGCGGTCGCTTGCCTGGTCTTCGGCGGCAGGATTCCACCACGGGTCGAGGTGGATGACGTAGTCGGCGGCGGTGAGATTGAGCCCGAAGCCACCGGCTTTCAGGGAGATTAGAAAGACATCGCCGTCGCCTGACTGAAAAGCATCGACAGCTTGCTGACGTTTTTTCGTCGGCGTGCTGCCGTCGAGGTACTGATAAGAAATGCTCTCGGTTTCGAGGTGTTCGCGAACGAAGGAGAGGTGGTCGACGAACTGGCTGAAGACGAGCACTTTGTGACCACCCGCGAGAATTTCCTCAACAGTCTCGGCGAAAACTTTTAGCTTGGAACTGGCGATTTTCGAATCGGGATCGATGAGTTGCGGATGACAACAGGCACGGCGCAGGCGGGTCAGTTGGGCAAGAATGCGGATCGCGCCGGGGCCGTCGGTGGAGTCGGCGGACTCGATGTCTTCGACAGCCTTCTGGCGCAGGGCCTCGTAGAAGGCGACCTCCTCGTCGCTGGCTTCGACGCTAAGTTCGATGTCGGTGCGTGGCGGCAGGTCGCGTAACACCTCGGATTTGAGGCGGCGCAGTAAAAAGGGCTGGATCAGGCGGCGCAGCCGGGCACGGGCGGAGTCGGCGCTGGCTTTGCTGACGGTGTCGTTTTCGATCGGATCGGCGAAGATTTCCTGAAACTTCCTCCACGAACCGAGCAGACCGGGATTGATGAAGTGGAACAAATTGTGCAGTTCGGCGAGACGGTTTTCGACGGGGGTGCCGGTGGTGATGATGCGGAAGTCGGCCTGCAATTTCATCGCGGCTTTGGAGCGTTGGGTGGTGCGATTTTTTATCGACTGAGCTTCGTCGAGGATGACGGTGTTCCATTCGACAGTAGCGAGCTTTTCGATTTCGCTGTGCAGAAGGCCATAGCTGAGAATGACCAGGTCGCCGGGCGCCAAGTCGTCGAGCATGGCGGAGCGATCACCATCGCCGAAGCGTAGCGGTTTGAGGGTTGGGGCGAAGCGCGCGGTTTCGTTGATCCAGTTGGCCGCGACGGAAGTGGGGGCGACAACCAGCGAGGGGCCGCGTGCAGCGCGTTCGACCAGCAGGGCGAGGGCCTGGACGGTTTTGCCGAGGCCCATGTCATCGGCGAGGCAGGCGCCGGCGCCGAGGACGGCGAGGCGGCTCAGCCATTGGTAGCCTTCGAGTTGATAGGGGCGCAGTTCGGCGCGCAGG
>JBBKXR010000362.1:0-27832 GCA_037969585.1 Verrucomicrobiales bacterium | reverse complement strand
GATTCTCCAGGGGGCCGACTGGCCGGAGGGCCAAACGCTGCAACCCGCAGTGCTCCGTCACGACGTCAGCCTTCAACGCGAAACGCCGCCGAGGTGGGAATACAACGAGAGCCAGCCTTTGGGAGAAATCGATGACGATCACTATTTCCTTCCGCAAGCGCGAAGGCAGACCTGACCTGCAGGTAAAGCAAGCAAGAGCTTTGGCGATCGAAGGGCGTGGCCGCTGAGATCCGGCCGGCCATGGGGTGAACACCCCATTGTTTCGATCTTCGGCTGGGCGAGCATCTATTTGCAACCATCACTCAAGAGAAAGAGTCCACCACATGCCCATCCAACTAATAGAAAGCAACGAAGGAAAAACCATCGCCGTTCACGTCAGCGGGAAGCTGACCAAGGCCGACTACGAGCATTTCGTGCCCGAGTTCGACCGCCTTGCCGGCCTGCATGGAAAACTAAATGTTCTGTTCGACATGACCGAATTCCACGGCTGGACAGCCGGTGCACTATGGGAAGATACCAAGTTCGCGACGCATCACTTCAGCAAGATCGAACGTCTCGCAGTGGTCGGTGAGAAAAAGTGGCAACACGGGATGGCGACTTTCTGCAAGCCGTTCACCAAAGCGACGATCCAATATTTCGATCACGCCGATGCAGTCGAAGCGCGTCAGTGGTTGGATGAGGCCCCTTGCAACTGATCCTTCATGAAATGGTCAGTCAAACTCGGTAAACTGTTCGGGATTGAAGTTTATCTTCACTTCACGTTTCTGCTGCTGCTCACCTTCCTGGGCCTCTATTATTGGCGCACCACTCATAATGTTGCAGCCGCCCTAGAGGGCGTCGCCTTCATCGTCGCGTTGTTTGGCTGCGTCGTCCTTCATGAGCTAGGGCATGCATTGATGGCACGTCGCTACGGCATCAAAACTCGCGACATTACTCTGCTGCCCATCGGCGGCGTAGCGCGCCTCGAGAAGATGCCGGAAAAGCCGATGCATGAACTCTGGGTCGCGTTGGCCGGACCAGCGGTGAACGTAGTCATCGCAATCGCTTTGTTGATTGGGCTGGCGGCAACCGGTGGACTTTCCTCCATGGAAGAAATCAGTAGTTCCGGAGGCTCCTTCTGGCAACGACTGCTCGCGCTCAACTTGGTAATCGCCGCGTTTAATCTCCTACCAGCCTTCCCGATGGATGGCGGTCGAGTCCTGCGTGCGCTGTTGGCGCTGCGCATGGGGCGGCGACGCGCCACCGTCATCGCCGCAAATGTGGGTCAGATCATGGCCATCGGTTTCGGCATCCTTGGTTTCTTCTACAACCCGTTCCTGATTTTCATCGGCATCTTTGTCTATCTTGGCGCACAAGCCGAAGCCGGAATGGTCGAGATGCAGTCAGCTCTGGCCGGGCTGAAAGTACGTGACGCGATGATGACCCGCTATCGCACCCTCACGTCGGAGGACACGTTTACCAAAGCGGTTACTGAATTGCTCGCCGGCTCCCAACAGGATTTCCCGGTCATTGAAAACGAAAAACCTGTCGGCATTCTACGGCGCAACGATCTAGTCAAGGCTCTTTCGGAAGGGCGACAAAACTCCTCCGTTGCCGACGGCATGTGTCGGGACCACGAAACAGTGGACGAAGCTGCCCCTCTGCAGGGTGCCGTCGAATCCATGCGTGCCCGGGATTGCGCCACGATGCCAGTTGTGGCCGGTGGTCGCATCGTCGGCCTGCTGACACTCGAAAACATCACCGAGATGATCATGATCAACGCTGCGATGGGGCACGAAGTTGCGGCCCACTCGCCGCAATCAAAACTGACCCCCAATCCACAATTATTATGAAAGACTCCCTCCTTATTGTCGCCGACCTCGGCTTACTTCGCGCCTATCGCAAAACTCAGGACAGTGCCGACCGGCAACCGCATCTGGAACTGATCGAGGAACTGAAACCAGAAAGCGCCCACCAGAAGCTTTCCGACCAGGTGACTGATCAGGCGGGCCGCTTTCCCAGAGGTGGCGGTAGCGCCAATACCTCCGGCAATCTTTCGGCGGGCGAAAACCTCAACGCTGAAGCTGAGCAAGATCGGCAACTCATCAGCGAGTTGGCGGAAAGGATAAATGCACTGCTAACCGACGACACCGTGACTAGTTGCTCTATTGCGATCAGCGGCGCGATTCACAAACAACTGCTCGAAGCCATTGCTCCCGAAGCCCGTGCCAAAATTGGCAAAGTGCTGTCTTCGAATCTCGCGAAAACCCCTCCGGGCGAACTGCTGGCGCATTTTGCAAAATAACGGAATGAGTCGCCACCACTTATGAAAGACAAAGTATATAAACACATCGAGCTCACTGGCACCTCGACCAAAAGTATCGAGGATGCCGTCAACTCCGCGCTCAAACGCGCCGGTGAAACCATTGATGATCAAAGCTGGTTCGAGATTATCGAAACCCGCGGGAACATTGAGAAGAACGAGGTCAATCACTGGCAGGTAACCATCAAAGTCGGTTTTGTGGTCACGTGATGCCAGTGCGGACTGTCCACACCGGCAAGGGCGGCGGCTTTTGAAAGCCTGACACCATGACTGAAGCAATCCATGGCACCGTGGTTTCTGTGCGAGGCAGTGTCGTCGACGTCCGCTTTGCAAGCGACCTGCCGCCGATTCACAACATGCTCCATGCGGGAGTGGACGATGAGATTGCCATCGAAGTGCTGGCTCAGCGCGACGCTCACCACGTGCGCGGTATCGCCCTGACACCAACACAAGGACTCGCCCGCGGCATGGCAGTACAGGACACCGGAGGACCGCTCAAAGTCCCCGTCGGTAGAAATATCCGCTCCCGCATGTTCGATGTATTCGGAAATACCATCGATCGGGAAGCCGCGCTGACAGGCGTCGATTGGCGATCCGTGCATCGCGATCCCCCTCCTCTGGCACGGCGTTCTACCGAGTCGGAAATTTTTGAAACAGGCATCAAGGTGATCGACGTGCTGGTGCCACTCGAACGCGGCGGAAAGGCGGGATTGTTCGGCGGCGCCGGTGTGGGTAAGACCGTGCTGCTCACCGAGATGATCCACAACATGATCGGACGCCAGGAAGGGGTGAGTATCTTCTGCGGCATCGGCGAACGCTGTCGGGAAGGCGAGGAGCTATATCGCGAGATGAAGGAAGCCGGCGTGCTACCAAACATGGTGATGCTTTTCGGCCAGATGAACGAGCCACCGGGCGCACGTTTCCGCGTCGGTCATGCGGCGCTGACGATGGCCGAGTATTTTCGCGACGACGAACACCGCGATGTGTTGCTGCTGGTGGACAACATCTTTCGCTTCATCCAGGCTGGCATGGAGGTTTCCGGCCTGATGGGCCAAATGCCGTCGCGCCTCGGCTATCAGCCGACCATGGGCACCGAACTCTCGGGTTTGGAAGACCGCATTGCCAATACCGATACCGGCGCCATCACTTCGATTCAGGCCGTGTATGTCCCGGCGGATGATTTTACCGACCCCGCTGCCGTACATACATTCTCGCACCTTTCCGCCTCCATCGTGCTGTCGCGCAAACGAGCCAGCGAAGGCTTGTTCCCGGCCATCGATCCGCTGCAGTCCACGTCGAAGATTGCAACGCCGGGTATCGTCGGCGAACGGCACTATCAACTGGCCCAGGAAATTCGGCGCACACTCGCGCAATACGCAGAGCTCAAGGACATCATTGCGATGTTAGGACTGGAACAACTTTCCCCGCAGGATCGAAACATCGTCGCCCGCGCCCGTCGGCTGGAGCGGTTTCTCACCCAGCCCTTCTTTACCACCGAGCAATTCACCGGGATGAAAGGCAAGCTCGTGCCTTTGGCAGAGGCCTTGGACGGTTGCGAGCGCATCCTCAACGACGAGTTCAAAGACTACCCGGAGAGCGCTCTCTACATGATCGGGGCGATCAGCGAGGTGAAAGCTAAAACTAAATCGCCGCAGAAATCGCCATGAGCATCGTCGCCGTATTCAGTGCGAAGCCGTATGACCGCGAGTACCTTGCGCAGGCACCGGACAGCGAATTTATCTCGTGGCGCTTCCATGAATTCCGCCTTTCTGCGGAAACCGCTCACGCCGCCGCTGGAGCGCAGTCGGTGTGCCTTTTTGTCAATGATCGCGCAGATCGTGAATGTCTTGAGATCCTTGCCTCGCTGGGCGTGAAGTTGGTCGCCCTGCGTTGTGCAGGTTTCAACAATGTCGACGTGCCCGCCGCTAATGCCCTCGGTCTCGTTGTCGTGCGCGTACCAGCATACTCGCCACATGCAGTGGCAGAACACACCGTGGCTCTGCTGCTCACGTTAGGCCGGAAGATTCACCGGGCCTTCAATCGCGTGCGTGAAATGAACTTCTCCCTCAGCGGTCTGGTCGGCTTCGAAGTGCATGGCAAGACGGTGGGGATCGTCGGCACAGGAAAAATCGGACGGATCACCGCACAGATCTTTCGTGGCTTTGGCGCGGAAGTTCTCGCGCATGATCTACTGCCCGATGCCGAATGGGCAGCGGCGAATAACGTGCGCTACGAGGATATCGACACACTACTGGCTACCAGTGACATCGTTTCTCTACACGTCCCCCTGCAGACAGAGACGTGGCATTTAATCAACGAAAAGACTCTCGCGCAGATGAAGCCTGGTGTCATCCTCGTCAACACGAGCCGGGGTAAACTGGTAGATACCACCGCTCTCATCTTGGCACTCAAATCCGGCCACATCGGGGGTGTCGCGTTAGATGTCTATGAGGAGGAAGAAGCCGTCTTCTTCGAGGATCTATCCGGCCAAATGCTGAAGGACGACGAACTGTCTTTGCTTCTCAACTTCCCCAATCTGCTGATCACCTCTCATCAGGCCTTCCTGACGCAGGAAGCGCTTACCGAGATTGCTCAGGTGACAACGACAAACCTTCGTCGGCTCGAGAGTCAGGTTGACTACCTCCCCGGCACAACCCTTGGCGATGTAGATACAACGAGCGACGCAACCCCTCACCTGAAGGTCATCACCGATGAATCTTAAAATCCTCCTGCCATTTCGGATATTCGCCGAGAGAACCGAAGTTTCGCGCATCGTCGCGGAGACCAGTGAAGGATCCTTCGGGCTGCTACCTCACCGGCTCGACTGCGTTGCCTCCCTCGTGCCCGGCATCCTGATTTATGAAACCAAAGCTGACGGCGAAGCCTTCGTCGCAGTCGACGAGGGTATCCTGGTCAAGACAGGCCCCGAAGTTCTTATCTCCGTGCGCCGCGCACTCGAAGGCGACGATCTCGCCCAGCTGCGCGCATCCGTGGAAAAGGAATTCCTGACCCTCGACGAAAACGAGAGAAGCATGCGCACCGCCATCGCAAAACTGGAATCCGGATTCCTCCACCGCTTTGTCGCATTTAGCCATGAATAACGAGCCATCAAAGGGCGAATCGAACCTCGCCAACCAGATCGGCGACAAAGCCGATCGCAAGCTCAAGGCACGCCGTCAGCGCGGTTCAGGAGTCTGGTTTGGCCTCGGTATGATGGGGCTCATTGGCTGGTCCGTCACGCTGCCGACGCTACTCGGGGCGGCGCTCGGCGTCTGGCTGGATCGCCACCACCCCGCCAGCCATCCATGGACACTCGCGCTGCTCGTGGCCGGTCTCGTCATCGGCTGTTGGAACGCTTGGCACTGGATCGCAAAAGAGGAAAAAGCCATCCACGAAGAAAAGGAGGACGCCGATGAATAACCCATTGATTCTCGTCTTGTCAGGACTTGCCGGCGTCGTTCTCGGAGCGCTCTTTTTTGGCGGACTCTGGTGGACCGTGCGCAAAGGGCTGGCGTCACCGCGACCGGTATTTTGGTTTTTCGGCAGCCTGTTGTGCCGAACCGGTATCGTCCTCGCAGGCTTCTACTTTGTCGGCAACGAAGACTGGAAACGCCTGCTCGCCTGCCTTCTCGGATTCATCACCGCACGCTTCCTGGTGATGCGAGTGACCCGTCCACCCATCGCGCCCACAAAATCGACCGAGGAGGACAGCCATGCGACTCACGCCTGACCAACTCATCTACTGGGAAATCGGAGTATTCAAACTCAACGCAACCATTGTCTTCACATGGGCAATCATGCTCGTGCTCGTCGTGGGATCGATACTCATCACCCGCCGGCTCACCGCCGAGCACAAACGATCACGCTGGCAGAATTTTCTGGAAATCATCGTTACCGGAATCGAAAAGCAGATTGGCGAAGTCGGGCTGCGCAATGCGAAAAACTACCTCCCCTTTCTCGGCACGCTCTTCCTGTTTGTCGCCACGGCCAGCCTGTTCACCATCATCCCCGGCTACGAACCACCGACGGGCTCGCTCTCGACCACCGCCGCACTGGCGCTGAGCGTGCTGATTGCGGTACCAATGTTCGGTATCCAGGATCAGGGTCTGCGTGGCTACCTGAAGTCCTACATCGAACCGACGGTGATCATGCTGCCGTTTAATATCATCAGCGAAGTCTCCCGCACCCTGGCTCTGGCCGTCCGTCTCTTCGGCAACATGATGAGTGGCGCGATGATTATCGGAATCCTGCTAACGATCACGCCGTTTCTGTTTCCCATCGTCATGACCCTGCTCGGTCTCCTCACCGGAATGGTGCAGGCCTACATTTTCAGCATCCTCGCCGCTGTCTACATTGCCGCGGCGGTTCGCACTAAAACACGCAAGTCTCAATTGAAACCTACCTAACCAAACAACATTCTATGGACAACATGACCCTTATCGCCGTGGCTTCGATCATCACGGCCGGATTCACCACAAGCGTCGGCTGCATGATGCCCGCGCTCGGCGAGGGAAAATCAGTCTCCGCCGCGCTGACGTCCCTGGCACAGCAACCGGACGCCTCAGCGACCATTACGCGGACCTTGTTCGTCGGCCTCGCGATGATCGAGTCCACGGCCATCTATTGCTTCGTGGTCTCGATGATTCTGATCTTCGCCAACCCATTTTGGAATCACGTAACCGCAGCAGCCGCCGCATCCAACTGACCGATGCTCATCGACTGGTTCACCGTCGGCGCGCAGGCGCTCAATTTCCTCATCCTCGTATGGTTGATGAAGCGATTCCTGTACAAGCCCATCCTCCACGGCATTGACGAGAGAGAGAAAAGAATCGCCGACGAACTCGC
The DNA here is from genome assembly GCA_037969585.1 of Verrucomicrobiales bacterium. Lineage (GTDB taxonomy): Bacteria > Verrucomicrobiota > Verrucomicrobiia > Verrucomicrobiales > DEV007 > JBBKXR01. Next base: position 20,685 of record JBBKXR010000362.1, on the reverse strand, counting down.
TGACGCTGACGCAAAGAAAGCCGAAGCCAAAAAGCAGCGCGATGAGTTCCAGCACAAGAACGAAGAGTTTGATCAGCAACGAGCTGCGCTGCTAAGCAAGGCAACTGAAGAGGCGCAGGAGCAAAGTCAGCGGCTCATGAATGAAGCGCGCAATGCAGCTGACGACTTGAGCAAGAAACGACAGGACGCCCTGCGCGAAGAAGCCGCGCATCTTAACAAAGCCATCACCCGTCGGACTCAGGACGAAGTCTTTTCCATCACCCGAAAAGTGCTGTCCGATCTCGCCTCGACGAGTCTCGAACAGCAGATCGTCCAAGTGTTCACCCGCCGCCTACACGAAATGGATGAGCAGGCAAAAATCGATCTTGGCGAGGCATTGATGAACGCAACCGAACCGGCACTGGTGCGGAGCGCCTTTGATCTCCCTCCCGATCAATCCGCTGCCATCCAGAAGGCGCTGAACGATACCTTCTCGAGCGATATTCATCTTCGATTCGAGTCAGCGCCGGACTTGATCAGCGGCATCGAACTTTCTACAGGCGGACAGAAGGTAGGCTGGAGCATCACCGAATATCTCAGCTCCGTGGAAAGAGGCGTCGCCGACCTTCTTGAGAAAAAAGTCAGAACCGAACCCGAAGCGGCACCGAAGCAGGAAGCCAAATCCAGGACTGAGCTAAGCCCCCATGAATGAGGTAGCAGACGACCTCCAAAGCGTCTTCGACGGAGTGTTCGACAACATCGGGCGAGCGTTCAAAGGCTACACCCCCCAACTCGTCCCCCGCGAGATGGGCACAATCACGAGTGTCTCTACCGGTATCGCGAGTATCTCCGGGCTACCCGGTGTCGGTTCTGAGGAATTGCTCGCGTTTCCCGGCGGAGTCTTTGGCATCGCATTCAATGTCGATGAGCATGAAATCGGTGCCGTGCTTCTCGGTGACTACACCCACCTTCAGGCAGGACAGGAAGTCGAGCGCACCGGCCGCGTCATGGATGTCGCGGTGGGAGATGGATTGCTTGGTCGCGTCATCGATCCGCTTGGCAGACCGCTCGACGACAATGGACCGGTCAATACAACCGAACGCCTCCCCATCGAGCGACCCGCCCCGACGATCATGGATCGCGGACCGGTGACGGTTCCGCTTCAAACAGGCCTACTGGTACTCGACGCGCTCATTCCCATCGGCCGCGGGCAGCGTGAATTGATTCTCGGAGACCGACAGACCGGCAAGACAGCCATCGCCATCGACACCATCCTCAACCAACGCGGAAAAGACGTGGTTTGCGTCTATTGCGCCATCGGCCAGCGCGCCTCCTCAGTGGCAAAAGTGGTCGCCATTCTACGCAAGAACGAGGCCATGGAATACACCGTCGTCGTCGTCGCGGAAGGCAACGACGCCCCCGGCCTCGCCTACATCGCCCCGTACGCCGCGACTAGCATAGCGGAACATTTCATGGAATCAGGTCGCGACGTGCTGATCGTCTATGATGATCTGACGCATCATGCCCGAGCCTATCGCGAACTGTCCCTGCTGCTTCGCAGGCCACCCGGTCGCGAAGCTTTTCCCGGCGACATCTTTTTCATCCATTCGCGGCTGCTCGAACGCTCGACCCATCTGTCCGATGACCGCGGAGGTGGATCACTGACCGCGCTTCCCATCATCGAGACCGAGGCCCAGAATATTTCCGCCTACATTCCTACCAACCTGATCTCAATCACCGATGGCCAGATTTATCTCTCCCCCTCATTGTTTGAGCTCGGAGTGCTTCCTGCCGTCGATGTCGGCAAGTCCGTATCGCGTGTCGGCGGAAAGGCACAGCGAAAGGTTTATCGCGCCGTAGCTGGAGACCTGAAGCTCGCCTACGCGCAGTTTGAGGAACTCGAAACCTTCGCACGCTTCGGAGCGCGACTCGACGATGATACCCGCAAGACCATTGAACATGGCCGCCGAATTCGTGCCTGCCTGAAGCAGTCCGAACTCGCTCCCGTAGCCGTGCCCGCGCAGATCGCAGTGCTGCTCGCTTTGGCAGCGGAACTATTCGACACCATCCCGCTTGCCCGGATGACTGAAGCGCAGCACTCAGTCCACGAAGCCGCTGCACAGATCCCCGAAGAAATCTGCGCTCGTTTTGATGCCGGGGACAAGCTGAGTGACGAAGATCGCACCGCCATCACCGCAATCACCCGACAGGCGCTCGCCCCCTTCCAACCCGAGGCGGACGTCCAGCCGCCCCAACCCAAATCATGAGCGACACGACAGCCAGCCTGAGCCGAAAAATACACAGTGCCGGCGACCTGCAATCAGTCGTCCGCACCATGAAAGCCCTCGCCGCATCCAGCATTGGCCAATACGAAAAATCGGTGCACGCACTAGCTGACTACTATCACACCGTCGAACTCGGGCTGAGCGCGCACTTTCGGAAAAACGACACGCCGACACCACCGGAAAGCAGACACAGCCATGCAACTGAGATCGATGCGGTCGTCTTCGGATCCGACCAGGGGCTCGTCGGCCAGTTCAACGACATCGTAGTTGACTATGCGATCCAAACCCTCGCTCCCCTACCCGGAAAGCCAACCGTCTGGGCCGTGGGCGAACGAGTCCACGCCAGACTCACGGATTCAGGTATAATTCCGATCGGCCTGTTTCCAGTTCCCAATTCTGTCGAAGCCATCACCCCACTCGTCAGGCAGATTCAGATTAAGAGTGAAGCTTACCGGGCAGAGCGGCACCAGGCACCACTCTACCTCTTCTACAATCGTCCCAGGAACGGCCCTCTCTTCGATCCCGTGAGTCAGCGACTCCTACCCCTCGATAAGCAATGGCAACAAGGCCTCACTGAACTCCCCTGGCCAACGCAAAACCTGCCCGAAGTGATGGGCAGCGGCACCACGACTCTGGCCGCACTGATCCGCGAATATCTTTTCATCTCCCTCTATCGCGCCTGCGCCGAATCCCTCGCCAGTGAAAATGCCAGCCGCCTCGCCGCGATGCAACGCGCCGAAAAAAATATCGGCGAGCTGCTGGAAACCCTCCACAGCAGCTATCACCGCCTCCGCCAAAGCGGAATCGACGAAGAGCTGTTTGACGTAATCTCCGGCTACGAAGCTCTGGAGAATAGCCACAGTAAATAAAGGTCGAACCTTAACCTCCCAGCCCAGAAGACCGGGCACCGATGCGTCATTCCTCGTTGTCCTGTCGCCAAGAAACTGAAGCATTTTGATGATGGGAATCACCGGTTGGCCAAGGCAACTAGACAGCCAAAATAAAACGCAAGAGATCCGGGGCACAGGCCGCCAGTTTCTGGCCCGCCCGCACTGACTGCCAACAGTCTTCCGGGCATCTCCAAGCAAACCGCCATCAAGTGACATCGGGCAGCAACGCTGCCGCCTTCTTCATCGAATCCAGTTCGATATGCGTGTAGACGCGATTTATCTCTACTGAGTCGTGCCCGACAAATTCCTCGGTGACCGCAGGACTGACGCCGGCATTTTTCAGCAAGCTGGTCGTCGTGTGCCGGAGACTGTGGAAGCTGATTTTCGAAGCAGCTCGGTTCCCGTCCCTCCCCTGACCATTTTTCGCCTTCGCGTGGCGCTTCTTTTCAACGATGCCAGCCTCAGCCATTAACTCATGAAATTGGCGTGACAAAGTGCCAGCTCGCCCCTGCGAACGATAAATTTCCTCCGCAACGGTATGCACTGCCCCATCTCGCCGCCCACTTTTTCTAAGCGCCTTGATGTGCTTCACCAATGGAGCAGTCATGGGAATCTTCTGATTGCGTGAGGTCTTACGAGTCGTCAGCAGAATTTCACGATTCTTGAGATCAATCTGATCCCAAGTCAGAGTCGCAATGTCACCAAGGCGCTGCCCCGTGTACAACCCGAAAATGATCAAGCTCTTCCACTCCGGTTCAGCTACGGCAAGGAGCGATCGAATCTCTTTGAGAGTGAACGGCCGTCGTGTGGTCCTTTCTCGTATTTTCAATATCGGAATGTCAGTGGCAGGATTATCAGCGATCAGTCCGTCCTTCTTCGCTGCACCGAAGAACACACGGAGAAATTTCAGCGAGTGATTCACTGTCGTAGCGCTGACTCTCTCACTCTCGGAGTCACGCCACTTTCGAATGTCTTCCGTGGAAATCTCAAATGCTGCACGATCCGCCCGCTCACCAAGGAATCTAAGAAACGTGTTCGTTTTCCCACGGTAGAAAGCGTAGGTGGTATCGCTGACTTCGAACTTCTTCGACGCCAACTACTTTACGGAAAACTCCCGTAGAGTAAGATTTGGCATCGCATCTCCGGTGACCTCTTCATAGAGGTCCTGGAATACACTCTGAATCTGACGAGCGGTCTTTTTGGCTCTGGCTACGTCTTCGTAGCTGTCGGCAACCTTCTGCGCTTTTCGTCGACTCGTGACTGTCCCGTCGGCACGAATTCCTGTGCTGCGCTGAAAACGCTTGCCATTGCTTCCAGTGAAACAAGCGATAAAATTAGGAGATTTAGGTGGGCGACGCAGGCTGGCAATTTCGACTGAAGTCTTGAGTTTGTTGGAAATTTCGTTGTAACCACTTTACAGGTGGAAAGCTAATCTCACTCTAGCCCGTCATCGATCAAAGCCAAATAACGATTTACACAACCCCTTCAACATCAGTTACAACCAGCGTTGATATCGCAGATGCCAGCTAGTGTCGGAACCCTTTAAAAATGCACTCTGCGACATCTACGAACGTCCAAAATTGAATTTGGGGTTCGAGTGCCCCTCGCCGCAAAGCGGCTGACCAAAGCCGAGCGAAGCGAGCAACCCGCACAGATCATCGCGCAGCGGAGATCAATCCCTACAGGAGTGCATTACAATGCGCTATGTTTTGGTGGCGGCAGTTTTTCCGTACTTTCGCTGAAGAACCCTCGCGAGGTAGACCGCTACGCCGGGTGCAATCCATTGGACACCTACCTCTGGCTGGAAGACATGGCCCATCATCTTCAGCGGCTTTTCCAGCGACCAGATCGACCCGGGGAGTAAATATTTTGCTTCCCCCATTTCTTTGAAAAGGAATAACATCGAGATCGCTGGGGGCGTCCATTTGGTCACGCCGTAAATGCACAGCCCGACGACGACGTGGATGAGGGTGCCAATGATCATGAGCGAAGGGAATGCTATCATGCGAAGCACACTAGCGAGGAGTTGGATTTGAAAATAATCAGATGACTGACAAAAAATCCACCACCGTCGCCGAGTATAGCTCCGCTGCACCGGACCAAAGCCATCCGCATTTGCAGCGACTATACGACCTACTCAAAGAGGCCGCACCGGATGCCGATGAGACCATCAAGTGGAACCCACCGTTCTTCGTTGAGCCACGGTTCCTGTTCGCCTTTTCTGCCCACAAATTTCATCTCAGCTTCTCACCTTCGGCCGCCACGTTGGAGGTCTTCCGCGAACAACTGACAGCGCACCAGACAACCAAAGAATTTCTCAAACTTTCCTACAAGGAATCACTGCCGGAGAACCAGATACGTCAGATCGCCGAATACCGAGTGAAGGCGGTGAGTGAACGAGAAGACGACGCTTTCTGGTAGAGGGAACGTTGCTATCAGGTCTGGTCGAAACCGAGATATTCATCACGTTCGTTGCGGCCACCGATGAATGCGGCCCAGGTATCGATCGCCGTTGTAGCTGCTCATCTCAATCTGTAATCAATTCCCATGTCTCGCGCCAAGGTAGCGGCGACGAATTTCGCTCCACTCCGCGCTACTCATCGCTTTTAACAACGCACGATTCAGCGGCTCGCGAAGCTGGCTGTCCGTCGGCAGGGCAAAAGCATACGACTGCTGCGCAAGCAGCCAGTGCACTACCTCGACATTTTCAAGGTGACTTTCCCTCACACGATAAATCAGCAGCGATTGGTCGTGCACCACTGCTCCCAATTTTCCAGCCGACAGCTCATCGAGCGCGCTTTGGTAGCTGTCGAATGATCGAAAGCTGAGGCCACGCGCACCCAACACATCGGCGCCGATCGTGCCCGCAACGGCTCCGATCTGTACCCGATTGAGATCCGAGGGACCTCTCAGATTTGTCTTCAAATTAGAAGCTGTCAGCGTCGAGGCGATGGCCGCGGTAAACCCCGAAATAGTGATCACCCCGATGAACATCCAAACCAAGCCAACGATCCGTCCAGCTGCTGTTGTCGGCGCCTTGTCGCCGTAGCCGACCGTCGTCATGGTAACTGCCGCCCACCAGAAACCGGTCCCGATTCCGGGCACGAGGCCACCGCCAAAGTGCTCGGGATTACGCTTTCGTTCGAAAAACCAGACGGCAGCGCCGGCCAGAGCCAACACCAGGCAAAGCGCGGCTACAGCTTTCAAAAAATCGAATGAAATAAAGCTGCGCAACAGTCCGGCAAATCGATGATCACCGATCCTGGCCGCCACGCCAATCCCTGAAAAATCGAAGGGCTGGGAGAAATCCATCACCTTTTCCCGCTCCTCCGAGACAGTGATAGCGCCGACGCCGATATCGCGATCGCCCTGCTCGATACCTTTGAGCAATTCCGGAAGACTGGACTCGACAAAGGTGTAGTCAAGCTTGAGATCGGTCGCCACCAGACGCCACAGATCGACCGCGATCCCCTGCCACTCACCGGCATTGTCCCGCATCGCAAACGGCGGTGCCTCCTTGATACCGACGCGCAGTTGTTTCGACGCGACCGCATCCTGTCCCACCGCAGGAAAACAGCAGCAACAGAAAAGCATCCACCAAACGAAGACTTTCGTGGAGCGGAAAGGATGGCGGGGGCAGGTCATCACAATGAACCACTCACGGTCTGCCACTAATTTCAACTTCGCTCGCGCCCAAAGCTGAGCGAACGGTGGTCCTCGCGCGACAGCTGCTGCGACCACCAGCCGACGTCCGAAGGCAAGGTGGACTTATCTTTCCAGAATTCCGCGACCGCCGCAAACTGGCGCGCTTGGTGATTGAACGAAAACTAATATCCGGCTATCAACTTAGCCATGAGATTCAACCTGCTGCTTTTCCTTTTTGCTGTCATCGGTTTTTCGTCGCCCAGCTTCGCTCAAGACGATCAAGCCAAAGCCAAGCCCGAACCTAAGCCGCTGCGCATCATCGCCTTCGGCGCACACCCCGACGACGCCGAATTTCAAATGGGCGGTTCCGCTCTGAAATGGGCCGCTCTTGGACACAAGGTCAAGCTGGTGTCGGTAACCAATGGCGACATCGGACATTGGGGAATTTCGGGCGGCGCGCTCGCCATACGCCGCACGGCCGAAGTCAAGGAAGCCGCCAAACGCGGTGGATGGGAGGCCGAAGTGCTCGACATCCACGACGGTGAGATCATGCCAACTTTGGAAAACCGCAAGATCATCGCCCGGCTGATCCGTGAATGGGACGCCGACCTCGTCTTATGCCATCGCCCCCACGACTACCACCCCGACCATCGTAATGCCGGCCTATTGGTGCGCGATGCCGCGTTCATGGTCAAAGTGCCGTTCTACGTTCCGGATACCCCACCGATCAAACACAGTGTCGTGTTTTGCTACTTTCCTGACCGATTCACCACCCCCTACCCTTTTAAAGCCGATGTCGCTGTGACCATCGACGACGTGATGGATAAAAAAATCGACATTCTCGACGCACTCGAAACGCAAGTCTACGAAGGCGGCGCACTCGGTTCAGCGGAAACCCCGAAGCTTAGGTTTGCCGATGATCCAGTCCGCCGGAAAAATATTCTGCTCACCAGTTGGACCAATCGCCACGCAAACATCGCCAACAAACACCGCGACGCTCTGATCAAATGGTACGGCGGCGAAAAAGGCGCGGCCGTTAAATGCGCCGAAGCCTTCGAGATTTGCGAATACGCCGATCAGCCATCAGAATCTCGTCTGCGCGAGTTGTTTCCGTTTTTCGAAGACTGATTCAGACGTACAATCCGCCATTAACATAGCTCGCCCCTTCCTCAAAGGTTCCTCCGGAAGTCGGGTGGCAGATGGAATCGTTGGTAAAAGGACTGGCGATCATTTTCGCTAACAACGCGCAACCAATGATCTGTGCGGACACAGCGGATGAAGAGCACCGCAGTGATTGGAAATATGCGTTCTGCAAACACAGAGTCCGATCACCTATCCAATTTTACGCCCACTCATGATCCTCGCCGATTGACCAGCTACTGCGCTGCACCGGCGGTGGCTGTTACTTTGCTATGGCCTTCGCTATCGAGGCTGTCATCGAAGTGAAAAAGGGCGAGGGTTTCGTCGTCTGCCGTCTGCCGTCTCTCGCCAGCCATACCCGCCCATGCTACCGTAGAGCATGTCGTCGTAATCAGGGTAATGAAACGTTTTCGTCCACAACAGTGTGGTCGTGAAATAGGGTTTCCACCCCTTGAAATAAGCTTATAGAAAATAGCTTTGAAAACGGCGCTTACGCCACGCTTGCCGCATTTGATAATACGCTGTCCGCTCCGCCTCGCGAACCGTGACGTAGCTGTCCAGCGGCATGAGCGAGTCGAGTCGGCAAACAAATTCGATCAACTCTGCAGTGCGCTTTTCCGCCACTGCTCGAGTGGCTTCACTCGCCCCCATTTCTTTGGCCGCGTCTTCATAGACCCAATCGACGAGAACCCGGTTGCCAGCGCATTTTGCTGGCGATTCGTAAGCTATTCTGAGGGAAAGCGACATCACTTAATAGCGTTGTGTATTTCCACGAATAGAACAAACGCGTAGATAACCGGTACAGACATTGCATCTTCAGGGAGCAAGGGGAAGCACGTCTGCCTTTTTCATTCTGTAGGTGAGATGATCTGTTCGAACGCTTAGCTCATTAGCCGAAGATTTAGTCTTTTCATGAAGTTCAACGTTCTCGCCCTCGACTACGACGGCACCATCGCCAGTCACGGGCATCTCCACTGCGACGTGGCCTCGGCCATTCGCGAAGCTCGCGCGAACGGCATCACTGTTGTGCTGATCACGGGACGCATCCTCTCCGATTTACGAAGAGTGATGAAGGAGCGCGATCTATTCGATGCCATCGTCGCCGAAAACGGAGCCGTGCTGACATTTCCGAACGGTTGGACACGCACTCTCGGTCGGCCGCCTTCCCGAAAACTGCTGAGTGTGCTCTGCGAACAGGGTGTCGAAGTCGCGTTTGGTGACTGCATTCTGGAGGCTGATGCCGGCGAGGCTTCGAAGATTCTCGCGGTCATTCGAAAACTACAGCTTCCACTGATGCTCGTATTTAATCACGGTCGCGTCATGGTTTTGCCACAGGGCGTCACCAAGGCGACCGGTTTGCGTGAGGCGCTGAACACGATGCGTCTTTCGTTGCACAACTGCATCGGTATCGGTGATGGCGAAAATGATCACGCGCTGCTCGATGCCTGCGAGATCGGTGTCGCTGCCAGTTGGGGAAGCTCGTCGCTACAAGACATCGCCGATCATGTGCTGGAAGGCAGCGGCCCGGGGGCGCTCGCCGATTACATTCGCGAAATATCGATGGCGCCCAGGCTCCCGGCACAGCGAGCCAAGGAGAGAAGTACCCTGTTGGGTGAGACGGCGGTCGCTCCTGTCAAAACGTCGATCCTCGGTCGAAACATATTGGTCGCCGGAGATCCTCGTTCCGGAAAGTCATGGATCGCCGGCCTGTCCGCTGAGCATCTGCTTCTTCACGGATACTGCCTCTGTGTCATCGATCCCGAAGGAGATTACTCGGCCTTGGAAGCGCTGGCCGGCGTGGTGGTTTTTAACGACAAAAAGCCCCCCCGCCTGAACGATGTGGCGCGTGCCCTCCGTCACCCGGACACTAGCGTCGTGATCGATCTCTCGGCACAGAACCACGAGGAGAAGCTGAACTACGTGCACCGACTCCTGCCGATGCTCATGAAGCTCCGGCGCAAAACCGGATTGCCCCATTGGATCGTGGTGGATGAGGCACACTATTTTCTGAATCAACCGTCGGTGGAGAATGCGGTGGATTTCGAGCTGGCGGCCTACGTCTTGATCACCTATCGCCCCTCGCATCTGCACCCCGCTCTCCTGCAAGCCAGCGGCACGATTATCGCAACATCACTCACGGATCCGGCCGAGGTGATGACGCTGGCAGCCTTGAGCGGAATGGAGGACGTCGAATCAGACTGGGCCCAGGTGCTCGGCAGTCTGGAAATGGACGAGGCTGCGATGGTGCCGCGCGATGCCTCACGAGGCGGATTGCCGCAGCGATTTACGATCGCACCTCGTCTTACCTCCCATGTCAGACATCGCTCGAAGTATGTCGATGTGCCCATGCCGATGGATCGCGCGTTTCATTTCAGCTGCAATGGCAGCAATTTCGGACCGCCAGCGAGCACCTTGAAGGAATTCGTCAATTTTCAGTCTCGCTTGCAGGTCGAACCCATCGAGGAACACGCTAGACGGGGCGACTTCTCCCGCTGGATCGCAAAGGTGTTCGGCGATCAACCTCTCGCTGAAGCCACTGCAGAAGTGGAGAAAAAATTTCGAGAGGGACATGTCGAAAATTTGTCAACAGCCTTGTGCCGACCCATTCTCGATCGCTATGAATTGTCCGGTATCAATGTCGGCGCGTCGGCGCGTCGCCGCAACCAGCCGCAACGGAAAAAGGCTCCAACCCAAAGGCAAAACCGTGAACGAAGAACCCGCACTTCCCACCCAGCCCACCGATAATTTGCGCTCCAGCGCTGTCGGCCGCATCCGTTTCATGCTTTTGCTTGTGATGCAGAGTTTGATGGCAATCGAGCTGGTGCTACTGCTTCGCGAGCACCTGTGGATGAGTGGCGCTGGACTGCTCGCGATCATGGCGATCACCATCGCACCCGCTCTACTCGGTCGACGATTACCGGTGCGTATCCCTCGCGAATACCAGATTCTTGCGATCCTGTTCGTGTTCGCCGCGCTGTTTCTGGGAGAATTTCGCAGCTACTACGCCCGCTTCTGGTGGTGGGATATCGCCCTGCACGTGACCTCCGGCCTGTTGCTCGGCATTGTCGGATTTCTGCTTGTCTACGTGCTGAACGAAAATGCACGCATTGAGATGCAAATGCGCCCCCGCTTTGTCGCTTTGTTTGCTTTTGCATTTGCCGTCGCGTGTGGCGCGGTATGGGAAATGTTCGAATTCGGCATGGATCAGCTGTTCGGAACCCGGATGCAAAAACCCATGCTCGACGATCCATCAGGACTGACCGACACCATGTGGGATCTGATCGTCGATACGCTTGGAGCCGCAGTCATCAGCTGCTTCGGCTGGTGGAATATGAAGCAAAAATCGCGCTCGTTTCTCGAGGTGTGGAAAGAAAAATTCATCGTGAAAAACCCGCGTCTGTTCGGTGGTACGGATACTGAAGGAAATAACTCATGACTGGCGAAATGCTTTTCGTATTTGCCGTCGTGGCGGTAGCTGGAGGATTGCTCGTCTCGGGCAAGGTGCGGCTCGACATCGTTGCGCTGCTGGTGGTTCTGGCATTTGTGCTGAGTGGCACACTGACGCCTTCCGAAGCCTTCGCCGGATTCGGTGAGCCCGTGGTCATTATGGTTGCCGCGCTGCTCGTCATCAGTGACATGCTGGCACGCACCGGAATCGCTCATCACATCGGCAAGTGGCTGGTTCGTTTCGCCCGCGACGGAGAGGTCCGACTGCTGGTATTGCTGACCCTCGTGGTCGTACTGCTCGGCAGCTTCATGAGCAACGTTGCGGTCATCGCGATCTTCATTCCAGTAGTGATGAGCATCGCCAACCGAACCAACCTCAACGCCTCGCGCCTGCTGATGCCACTCGCTTACGCCGGTATCGTCAGTGGCATGACCACACTCATCGCAACGACCTCCAACCTCGTGGTTTCTGCAGAACTGGTCCGTGCTGGGTATGAACCGTTCGGGTTTTTCTCATTTACACCGATCGGACTGGCAGTGCTGACGGTAATGCTGGTTTTCATGATCACGGTGGGGCGCCGGCTGCTGCCCGGCGAGCGGATCAATCCGCCGAAGACGGCAACGCGGACCGTCCGCGATCTACTCAAAGAATTCGAGCTCCCCGGCAGTGCACACCGGTTAAAAGTTCCCACTGGAACGAAGCTGGTCGGGCGCACTCTCGCCAGCTCGGCAATCGGAAAAAACTATGATGTAAGGGTCGTCTTGGTTGAACGCCCCGGAGCATTGGGCTCGGCAATCGAGACGATACCTGCACCCGACCTGGAGATTCGAGCCGAGGATGTCTTGGTGGCATTTAGCGAACCTGAGACCATCGAAAAGGTCCAACTCAAATACAAACTTGAGAAGCTGGAAGTCCGCGATGTCGATCGGGAGCGATGGATTCAAGAAACCGGCATTGCCAAAGTTCTCATTCACCCCGGATCAGGCTTGATCGGCAGCAGCCTGCGAAAAATCGGGCTGCGCACTATCTACGGTATTCAGGTCCTCGGACTGCGACGCAAGAACGAAACGCTGCCCGATTTCGTCGATCGGAATATTAGAAGCGGCGACTCAATGCTGGTCGCAGCACCATGGAGTCGGATTCGCCAACTGCAGTCAAAGCTCAATGATTTCGTCGTGCTCGCGATTCCCGCAGAAATCGAACATGTCGCGTCCTCGTGGCAGCGCGCCCCTCTCGCCCTCGCCATACTGGCGGTCATGATCGCACTTTCAGTGTTCAAGATCGTACCGATTGCCATCGCGATAGTGATCTGCGCCCTGTTGGCGGTGGTAACTCGTTGCCTAACCATGGAGCAGGCCTACAGAGCGATTCGCTGGAGCACGGTCGTTTTGATTGCCGGAATGATGTCCATCTCCAAAGCCTTCGAGAAAACCGACGCCGTCGGCCTGGTCGTCGATCAACTGGTTAGCGGTGTCGGAACTGCCGGCCCCCATGCAATGCTCGCAACCCTGTTCGTCCTGGCTACCCTGTTAAGCATATTGTTGTCGGGAGCTCCCACCACGATTCTGCTCGCCCCGATCGCCATTCAGGCGGCCCAGGCCCTTGAGGTATCGCCATACGCGTTTGCGATCGCCGTAGCGATCGGTGCCTCTTCGAGCTACGTGCTACCCGTGGCCAATCCGGCGGCAACGCTTGTGGTCAGCCAGGGAGAATACCGCTTCGCCGATTTCTTCAAGGTCGGCATTCCACTGTTGCTGCTGACAGGACTGATAACGATCCTGCTGGCACCGTGGCTATTTCCATTTTGATAAAAACTAAACTTCGGCCTAGCACTTTACCTTTCGCAACACCTAACCAAGACCTCAGGCAGGCACCCACTCGCCCATGAATGTAAAACTCCACGAAATGTCCCACAGTCCGTACTGCATACCCGTTGCCAGGATTCTCGAAGCCTACGCGATTCCTTTTGAACGCGTCCCCGTCTCCGCTTGGGACCGTCGTGAAATCGCTCGCCTCACGGGTGGCAACTACTACCAGGTGCCGGTTCTAGAAAACGGTTCAGATATCATCCATGAAACTCCAGATGATCCATTGGCAGTTGCCCACTATCTCGACGATCATTTCACTGGCGGGGATTTGTTTCCCGCTCAGCACGCGGGAATTCAAGACATCGTCATCGCCCACATCGAAGACTATCTGGAAGGCCAGGGGTTTCCGTTGAGCGACCTCGGTTACATCGACTCGATCGAAGACCTCGGTGAACGCGTCATGATCATTCGCCACAAGGAAAGAAAATTAGGAGTTGGGTGCGTCGACCGATGGCGAGCCAACTACGCGAGTATTGCCGAAGAATTCCAAAATACACTCCTGGCCTACGAGGTCCATCTTCAGGATTGCGACTACCTGTTCAGCGACCACCCCGTTTTTGCCGACTACGCGCTCTACGGGGTGATCACGAATGCGCAATTCAGCGGTGCCTACAAACTACCCGACCACCTGTCCAACATCCAGGAATGGGAATCGCGGATGAAACGATATTCACACGCCAAAAACTGAATAATTCGAGGAGCAGTAAAACGAACTCTTCGCCGCTGTCGACGTGCTTGCCGAGCGCATCCGCGCCAAGGGTGCGCTAGCACCGGGCGGACTTTCGAATCTCGCCAAAATGGCGGGCATCGACGAACTGCCGGAAGACTCGACCGCCGACGAAATGGTGCGCCACCTCGCCAAGGCCAACGTGAAGCTGTTGAACGACCTCAAAGCCGCCAGTGATCAGGCCGCCAAGATCGGCGATTCGGAAACCGAAGACCTCATGATCGCCCGCATTCAAGTGCACGAAAAAACGGTTTGGATGCTCAACAGCTTCCTCGAGTGATTCGCACCGGCCGGCAGGCTGAACATGACATGCCGAGTCCTCCCCGCGAGGGCTCGGCCATTCTCTGAACGTCGACTTTACCCACCATTTTTCTCCGATCTTTATAATGAGACCAATTAAAAAAGTGCTGCTCGTCACTTCTCCCGGCCGGGATGAATCGCCGGCGATTCGGAGGGCCGTGGCACTGGCGAAAAGCAACCGCGCCATCTTGACCCTCGCTTCGGTGGTAGCGATCCCTCCCGGCTACTCTCTACTCCTGAAGACGCACTCCGCATTCAAAGGTCTGATGGACAGCGAGGTTTCCCGAACCAAAGAGAGTCTCGAAGCCCAATGCGCACAGCTGCGCAGGGAGACCGATCTAAATGTTCGCACCAAAGTATTTTCTGGAAAAATGGACTTGGAAATTTCCAGAGAACGGTGCCGATGAGTCGATAAGCAGTCTATTATCAGCGTTAATGTCGATCGATCTCGGATCGAGATTCAGCGAGCCGATAAAGCACCTCATCCGTTCCTCCATCGACGTCTTCCTATGAACAGAAACGAATTTTCTACGCATCGGATGGCCGATCAGGATCGAGCCAACGAGTCAGATTACACGTTGCCTTCACAGGCCAGGGCGATTTTTTAGAACCTGGCGACTTCCCCCAACGAAGGAGAGAATTTCTACCCTGCGCCCGCGCCGAAAATCCTCCCGTGCCACCTGTGAAGGGAAATCTAGATTGCACTGATCGGGTATGGAGGTGAACCTCTGGCCACTATTGTTCCAGTGATTTCAACGGCAACGAATTAAGTTTCATGGTATCTCTCTGCACACTGCCGCGAATTTTCGTCGCGATTGCGCTGTCCTTTTTTTTATGCTCCCAGGGGTTCTGTCAGGAAATATCGGCAGGCCTTCCGAAAGCCGCGCCGACGCCCGATCGATTAGAACTGGCGGACATAGAGTCGGCGCTCGCCGAGGTCACGGCCAACAGTGGTCTTGATGAATCCCTCAGCACGTCGCTGAAAGCACTTTATCAACAAGCCAGGCAACACCTTCAAGCCGAGGCGACCAGTCGAGAAAACGCGGCGGGTTTCGAAGTCCTCGGCAGCGGCGTAGCCGAACGACTTGCAGACGCCAAAGCTGAGTTGGAAAAAATCAACGCAGCCCGTGCCGAGATTGATGTCACGGCTTCGACGGAGACTATTCGCCAGGATTTGGCGAACGCCCAATCGAAGCTCGCTTCACTGACCGACGCTGCCAAAGAACTCTCGGCCGAGCCGGCGCGTCGACAGAAGCGTTTGGCCGAGATCCCCGCGAACGTCGTGGGTCTCGAAAAGGAACTGGAACAGGTGCGCGGACAGCAGGCGCAATCCGCCCCACCCACCGAGCCGGCCGCGCAAACACGGGCGCGAACGATCCACCTGCGCGCTCGCGCTCAGGCGATCGAAGCACAACTCAACGAACTGGCAAAGGAGCAGTCCGCCTACGTCGCAACCACTGATCTACTGCCCTTGCGCGTGCAATTAGCCGACCGGCGGATGAATGCAGCGCGCCTTGAAGTCGAACAGATTCAAGCTGCCTTGGCAAAACAACAAATCGGCGAAGTCGAACGATCCATCGCGGATCTTAAACAAGACCTGGCCGGCGCACCAGAGGATCTAAAAGAGCTGGCTCAAAGCAACATTGATCTAGCTGAACGCCAGCAAGCACTAGTCAGAAGCAACGCGACAGCAGCCCGACGGCTTGAGGAGATCCGTAATCTTTTCGACGAACTGAAAAGCACGGCAAGCACGTCCCGGGAACGCATCGAGGCGGTAGGTCTAACGGAGGCCTTGGGGCTGACACTGCGAAACCGCAAATCGGAGTACCAAGAGAAACGTTCGGATTATGCGCCCCGGGTGGATTTGCGAAAACACATTCAGCTATCTCAACAGGAAGCCTTCGAGTTGGAGGACGAACTCACCAAAATTGAATTTAAGGTCAAAAACTGGAACTCGAATAGCGGCAGCCAGGAAGAGCTCGATCTTTTGCGAAAACGCAAGCAACTGCTCGAATCAGTGCAGCACACCGAGAACGGTCTTTTGCAAACGATGTTAACGACCGACACGCAGTCGCACCAACTCCGTCGCGCCATCGACGATTACATCGCGTTCATCGATGAACACGTATTCTGGATTCGTAGTTCGTCCGCCTTCAGTGTCGAAGAAGTGCGGCATTTTCCGGCAGGTGTCAGCTGGCTGAGCAGCCCAGTTCACTGGAAATCGGTAATCGACCGGCTCGGCGCTGGCATTGCGGCGAACCCGGCAGGGGCAACCCTTGGCATACTCTTGGTCTGCGCACTGTTTGCTTCGCGGCTCAAGCTTCGCCGAGTCATTCGAGAGACGAAGGAACAAGCAGGACACTACCGGGCCAGGTTCCGCACTACAGTGACCGCGCTATTCGCCACGCTCCTCTATGCAGTTGCGTGGCCAGCAATGTTCGCACTGTTGAGCTGGTTGCTGAAAGCGAGCGCTGGAACGGACGATTTTGTTCAGAGCGTGGCGAGTGCCTGCTATTTCGTCGCCACTTACTTGGTGTCGCGCTGCTTACTTCTTGAGGTTTGCCGCCGTGACGGATTGGCGGAATCCCACCTCGGCTGGGGACAACTAACCCGAGTGATGTTGCGCCGACATCTCAGCTGGTTTCTCGTCGTCGGAGGCACCCTTTTATTTCTCATGGTCATCCTCAACGACCATCCCGACGAATCGATACGGGTCGCCTGTTTGCGGTTTACTTCGATTTTGCTCTTCTCGGCTTCGGCAGTGTTCCACCACCTCGTGTTCCGTCCGGCGAGCCCGATTTACGTTCAACTGCACGCAAAGCATCCAGAGTCGAAGATTTTCCGCTGGCGGAAATCGATATGGGCGATCCTCTTCGGTCTCCCCCTCAGCTTCGCCGTCCTCGCTCTGCTGGGTTACCTCGACACCGCCTTTCACCTCGGTCACTTGTTCCAATCGACCACCCTGCTGGGCGTCACCATCGTGTTGGCAGTCGGGCTGATGCTCCGCTGGTTGACTCTCCACCAGCACGAGGTGCGCCTGCGCCAGGCCGAGCAAGCCCGCGCCAAAGCACTCGCCAATGCCGAAAGACCGGAAGCAAGCTCGGTACCAGAGAGCATCGGAATCGAGATCGAAGAAAGCCAGGCCCCGGACTTGCCCGCCCTCGATCAGCAGACCCGACAACTGATCTATGTGCTCACTGCCGCCTGCTCACTGATCGGACTTATTTCCATCTGGAGCGATCTCCTGCCAGTGATCGATATTTTCGAGAAAGTGACCTTCTGGGAAGTCACTGTCGGCGCAGACATCGAGACCGTTACCCTGCGCGACATCCTCCACATCGGCGCATGGATTTTCGTGTTCGCGCTCGCGATCCGAAATCTTCCCAGCCTCATGGAGCTACTGATCCTGCGTCGTACCACTCTCGACAGCGGCGCACGCTACGCACTAACGACAATTCTGCGCTACATCCTCACGCTCGTGGTAGCAGTGATCGTCTTTAACTTACTAAGCTTACCCTGGAAGCAACTCGGCTGGCTGCTCACGGCGGCCTCCGTTGGTCTGGGCTTCGGCTTGCAAGAGATCGTTGCCAATTTTGTGTCAGGCATCATCGTGCTTTTGGAACGCCCAGTCCGCGTCGGTGACGTGGTTACCATCGATGGAACAACTGGCGTGGTCTCGCGAATTCAGATGCGCGCCACCACCGTCACCAGTTGGGATCGCAAAGAGCTGGTCGTCCCTAACAAGGATCTAATCACCGAAAAGCTCCTCAACTGGTCGCTCTCCAATGTCGTCAACCGCCTAACCGTTGAGGTTCACGTCGGCTACGATTCCGACCCTGACCAAGTCCTCAAGGTCCTCCACGACACGGTAACCGGGCATGCCGAGGTGATGGATGATCCGGCACCGCGAATTAACTTCGAAGCCTTCGGCGAAAGCGGGCTCTGCTTCACGATCCGCTACTATCTCGACAACCTCGACCGCCGCGTCGCCGTCACCCACGAGGTCAACACAGCGATCATCAAAGCCCTGAGGGAAGCCAGCATCGCCATCCCCTTCCCGCAACGCGATATCCGTGTCAGCGTCGAGTCCAGAGATGACCTGCTTTCAGGTTAGGACTGTCGACGGTGCGATCGCTCTGCAAAGTTATAACGAAAGCAAGAGAGCCGCCAACACTCCACGGTTTTAAACAGTTGTCGTCACTCTCCTGACAATCGGCGTGCACACCGAGATCTATCTACGCAGTCGTGCTTCTCGAATAGCACGATCAGCTGGCCAGACGAGCCCCCAGCTTTAGCGTCATTCAGCCTAGCGGCGCGGCGCCGTATTCTGCGACTGCTGCGGCCGCGCTTGCTGTTTGCGGGCATTCGCCGTCTGGCCGGTAGCCTTTGATTTCAGACTATTAAAGGCGTTGGTTAAGAAACCGGTGCCCTTCTGAAGGTAGTCGCCGACTTCGTTGCGCTTACCCTGCTGGTCGTATTCCTTAGTGCCCGGACGATGCCAGACCTTGCGGATCACTTCACCGTTGATCGCGGAGATGTAGAGCACTCCGACGGTTTTTTTTGCCAGATCAGAAAGATTGAGCACCCATACTGGTTCGTTGCGCAAGTCACGGCAGCGCAACTGGTAGTGAACGCTGTCAAAACCGACACTGTCTTTGCGCGCTGCACTGTCCGCGAGCATAAATGCCTGCTTCGAATCGACCGCGAGTTTGCCGGTGGGAATCACGATGCTCGGCAGATCCTGGTCCGCTTCGCGACGAAAACGACGCTCCGATACCACCCTGCCGTTCTCGACGATGTATTCGTGCATCACGCCGCGCTCACGCGAATCATGAGCGAGAAGACGCCATTGGGCCGGCTGATCCTGCCCATAAAAGCCAACCACGCCGACAACTCGGCCCAACTCGTGTGTCCCGCGCTCCTTCCCAAACGCTAGCAAAGTATTGATCGCGGTCATCTGACTGCGCGGCGCTTCAGCCTGTCCCTGTTGAGATTGAGCGGTCGCTGCTACTAGAAATAGGGACAAGAAGAGGGTGAATGCGATTTTCATAGCGTCAGGATTGGGCACGATCCATTATAAATATTAAACATATCCATATATTTCGCAACTTTTGATTAACTTTTTTCCAATTCTCCTTTCTGGAGTAATTGCGCCCGTCTGCGACCCTCTTCGCGTAACCCTTCCCAGTTAATGATCGAATTCCTAACCAAGCCCGACGCGGCATTGCTTGTTCTCGGTCATGGCTCAACCGAGAACGCTTCGTCCAGTCGCTCCGTGCGCAGCCATGCCGATCAGCTTCGCGAACGAAATCTATTCGCCGAGGTCCACGTCGCCTTTTGGAAAGAGGCACCGTCTTTCTCGGAAGCGCTCACGGCAATCGACTGCCGCGAGATCTACGTCGTCCCCGCGTTCATCAGCGAAGGCTATTTCACCCGGCAAGTCATTCCCCGCGAGCTGGGTATCACCGGTCGAACCACAGAGAGTCAGGGCCACTTGCTTCACTACTGCGACCCGGTCGGCAGCCATCCATCGATGACTGATCGGCTGCTTGAGCGCGCGTCGCAGATGACTCCCGGCATCGATCCGGGCGACATCGATCTGATCATCATCGGCCATGGCACCCCTCGTGACAGCAACTCTTCTGCCGCTGTTCGCACTCAGGTCGAACGAATCCAGGCACTCAATCTTGGCTATGCCAAAATCACCGATGCCTACCTGTCCGAGGCACCCCTGATCAACGACTGGCAGCAACTGACCCAATCCCCCCACGTCGTCGTCGTTCCGTTCTTCATCGCCGACGGCTTGCACAGCGAACAGGACATCCCGGAAATTCTCGGCCTCGACGCCCCGATCGACGGCCGATTTGCGCCCCGATCCGTGCGCGGTCAAACACTACATTACAGCCAAGCTATCGGTACCGATTCCGGCATTGCCGATGTTATTCTCGAACAGGTCCTCGCCTTCGATTCCGGCTCCTAAAAGCCACACGATCTACCCATGCCAACTCAGGCACCTCCACTCGAATCTCTCGCCCTTTCGCTCGCTGGCGAATTGCATACCGGCGAAGTCATGCGCCGCATCTACGCGACCGATGCCTCGGCGTATCAGGAAATGCCGCTCGCCGTCGCCATTCCCGAAACGGAAAGCGACCTCGTCGAGCTGATCCGTTTCGCCGGCGCCAACCGTGTCGGATTGATCCCGCGAACCGCCGGCACCTCGCTCGCCGGACAAGTCGTCGGCAGCGGCATCGTCGTCGACGTGTCGCGAAAATTTACCGACATCCTCGAGATCAATGCTGAACAAGGCTGGGTGCGCGTCCAGCCCGGCGTGATCCGCAACGAGCTCAACCGCGCTTTGCTGCCGCACGACCTGCTGTTCGGTCCGGAGACCTCGACTCAGAAC